>CAKUGW010000066.1 GCA_934654805.1 uncultured Kiritimatiellota bacterium | reverse complement strand
CGAAGCTTCTTCGCGGGTTGTGATTTGATGCTCTTTGAAATTGTCTTTCAGTGACCTTGACGTTCGATGACGCTCACTTGCAGTTGTGATTTGATGCTCTTTGAAATTGTCTTTCAGTTTTTTGCGGCCGACAGGGCCACGTCAAAGGGTTGTGATTTGATGCTCTTTGAAATTGTCTTTCAGTCTGAAGCCGAAAATCGGGCGACTGAACGCGTTGTGATTTGATGCTCTTTGAAATTGTCTTTCAGTGACGGCACGTCAACTCACCATATTCACCCAGTTGTGATTTGATGCTCTTTGAAATTGTCTTTCAGTTCGACAGGCTCATCATCACTATTGCCGAAGTTGTGATTTGATGCTCTTTGAAATTGTCTTTCAGTTCGCGCGTGTTCGGGTGAACGTTGTAAGTAGTTGTGATTTGATGCTCTTTGAAATTGTCTTTCAGTAAAGCGACACAGATTGCGCTCGACGTGAGTTGTGATTTGATGCTCTTTGAAATTGTCTTTCAGTAAAGAGCCTTCGCACAATAACGAGTGCAAGTTGTGATTTGATGCTCTTTGAAATTGTCTTTCAGTATCTGCCATAACCTCTTACTCCCATTGAAGTTGTGATTTGATGCTCTTTGAAATTGTCTTTCAGTACATATTACGGTCATACGAGAGCGTTAGCAGTTGTGATTTGATGCTCTTTGAAATTGTCTTTCAGTACTATCAATGAGTACCTCCTTCGCAAGCGGGTTGTGATTTGATGCTCTTTGAAATTGTCTTTCAGTACGCAAGTCCTTGACCTCGCGCTGATGCGGTTGTGATTTGATGCTCTTTGAAATTGTCTTTCAGTCATATTACGGTCGTATGAGAGCCTCAGCAGTTGTGATTTGATGCTCTTTGAAATTGTCTTTCAGTTCGGCTGTTGGATCCTCACGTCTTCTACTGTTGTGATTTGATGCTCTTTGAAATTGTCTTTCAGTCACACTTAAAACACCATGAAGAAGAATCAGTTGTGATTTGATGCTCTTTGAAATTGTCTTTCAGTAGTACGTCCTTGCATTGACGCCCCCTGCGTGTTGTGATTTGATGCTCTTTGAAATTGTCTTTCAGTAAAAGCTGAACAGACAACCCTCCGCCATGCGTTGTGATTTGATGCTCTTTGAAATTGTCTTTCAGTCCGCTGGAGTGCCGAGCGTTCGCTATCGTGTTGTGATTTGATGCTCTTTGAAATTGTCTTTCAGTATTGGAGCGACATCGCCCTTTACTGACAAGGCAAAATCAAGGATTTTGATTCTGGGAATTTCCTTCAGAATGGTGCTTTGAACCATCTGTTGGATGCTTTCCTAAAAAAGTTCGAGCTGAAGCGGTGTCGGCGGAGGCGGCTTCCGTTTCCGGCCCACAAACTGGACGGTGTCGCCGAACTGGCGGTCCGTCACCTTGAGGATGGAGACAAGTCCCTCGTCCGGCACCAGGCTCTTGATCCGTCCGATGTGGACGGTTGCGGCCTCATGGCTCGCGCAATGCCGGATGTAGACGGAATACTGGTGCATGGCAAAGCCGTCCTTGAGGAGATCCTTGCGGAAACGCGTCGCCAAGCGGCGCTGCGCCTTGGTCTCCACGGGCAGGTCGAACATCACGTAGAGCCACACAATCGCATATCCGTTGAGGGCCGTCTGCGTACAGAGCGTCACAGGAAGGACGGGAGGACAAGGTGGTCGGTCTTGCCCAGATAGTACTTGGCAAGCGAGGCCGTCGTGTAGGTCAAGGCGACCATCAGCGGGCGTTTGAGGTCACCCGTCTTCACGTCGCACGTCAGCATCTGCAGAAGCCGCGCCTTCATCTCGCGCGTCAGTTCAGTTGCCTGGACGTCGAAAGGCGGAACATGTCCGAAGACGTACTGATCAACAAAAGGCCGGTAGGGCTCCATCATGTCGTCCGCGAGGCAGAAGGCGTTGTAGCGGTTGTGGTGATGGACTCCGCGAAAGCAGGTGAGCCCGGAGCCGACAAGCGCACGGGCGACGGCCGCCCGCAAGACGCCATAGCCGTAGTTGAGCGCAGGGTTCGGCCATGTTCCCTCGCGCGCACGAACGAATCTGGGATCGGGCGCCAGCGTACGGAAATAGATGCGCGCCGCCTGGGCCTCGACATTCTCCGCATCGTAGTTCTTCACCTCGTCGGCCATCACCCGCAGGCGACGGCATGCGTCAAATCCCAGGCGGCGCAGCAGTTCGGACTGGTTGAGGATCTTCGCGCGGACGACCTGCCGCCAGAGGCGTCCCTGCACGGCGACCGTCGCGCCCAGCTGCGCCGCAACCGTCTCCTGCGTCGTCGTATGGGCGGCGAATGGCAGCATCTGCGCGGATGGCGTATGCGTCGCGTCACAGACGACAAGCGCCACATTGGCGTCGGCCAGCTGCCGGATGCAGTGGGACGAAACCGTCATCAGACCCGTTTCGAGAATGACAAAGCCGAGATCCTCGATCGGGAACGACCGCCGCACGCCGTCCTCCCCCTCGTAGACCAGTTGCGCGTCCTTGGCAAACAGCTTGCCGGGCGACGAGAAGGAAAGCGTGCGGGCTATCATGGGGTTCTATTCCTTCATGAAGGTGATCGAGCCGTCAAGCGCCATGCGGAAATGGATGCCCTCGAAGAGCATCTGCCCAAGGTAGACCTTGGGACTGACAAGCAGAAGTCGAAACGGTTCGTCAAAATTCAGCTTCGATTCGCCCTTCTTGTGGAATCCCCTCGCCGCAAGGCTCGCCTCCAGAACCGTGGCCGCCCGTGCCTCGGTGTGGAAGCGCATGGTCACTTGTCCATTCCCAGCAAACTTCACCACCTTGTAGAGCCGCTGGCGCAGCGCACCCTGCGAAAGCGCCTCCAGCTCTTCAGGATGTCCCTCGTGATAAGCCAGCGCCATTGTGCCGGGCCTGATGTAGCCGAGGAAACCCGGCTTGCGGTCGAACGGCACGTAGTCCGGCTTCTTGTGATTCTGCGCCCAGACAAGGGCGTTGTCGGGTTCGACGAACGCCTTGCCGTCCACGTGGAAGAGCGCGAGCCGGAAATTCGACCCTTCGGCCGAGACGACGTAGTAGGGCGTCTTGTAGTCCTTCGCCGACGGAATCGGATGCGCGCGCAGCGTCTGCGCGTTCGTCGCGTTCGGCGTAAAGATCCGTACCTTGTTGATCGGCACGCCCGAGGGCATCTTGACCGTTCCGGGTTCTACATTCTTGACGCCCGCCGCCTTGAGCGCGGCAAGGGCCTCCGTCACGTAGGCGCGGATCGTCGGATCGACGATCTTGTCGAGGATGGCCTCGGCGTTCTTGAGCGGTCCGACGAGCGGCTTGCGGACGACCTTCTTGAGCGTTCCCGACGCCGGGTCGCAGATGCAGCCGTAGAACGTGTCCTTGTGCAGCGGCCCGCGCACCGTGTCGCCACGCGACAGGACCTTGCTGACAAGCGGCCCGTTCGGATCGCCCTTAAGGTGATGGGCGTGGGCGAGGACATTCCGCTTCGAACTCTGCCGCAACGTCGTCTGCCGCAGGACGTGCTTGACGAGGATCTCCCCGCAGGCCCGCTGAACCTTCTCGGCGAAACCCGCGTAGGGCGGCGGGCAGACGTCGCAGGGACGGCGGTAGGATGCGCCGCCGTCGTCCTTCAGCGCGGTGCAGATCGCCGTGAAGCGCGCGGGCGTGAGCGCGGCAATGACCATCGCGTCCTTCGCGTGGTGCGTGTGATCCGTGCGGTCCTTCGCCTCGTCCGCCTGAATGCCCCACGCGCGCCGCGCAAAGGCCGTCGCCGTGCCGTTGACGGAGAACGTCGCGGGGTAGACGTTCCGCAGAAGGTCCACGGCGTGCGAACACATGATGCCCGTGTCGACGAGCTGCCGTCGCTTGAACCCGCCCAGCTCGCCCGCCTTGACAGCCAGCTTGTCGGCGGACATCTCGAAGCGGCGCAGCTTGTCGCGCCAGTAGTCGCGCTCGAACCGCGTCGTCAGCGCCTTGATGCGGGCGTTGCTCCGCGCCACGGGGTCGACGGCGTTCTTCGCCGCGCGTATTTGGGCTCGCACATCTTTCTCCAGACGCTCCAGGTTCTCGCGCCAAGGCCGCAGACGCACGTCGATTTCATTCCAGTTCGGGCAGTCGCGCGGCACGCATCCCTTCTTGACCTGGCGGTTGTAGGCGGCGTCGCAGACCGTCTTATTGGCAAGCGAATCGTCGCCGGAAAGCGAACGCGGAAGCGTATGCTCGATGTCAAGGGCATTTCCACCCACAAGATCCGTCAGGCTGATGGTCTTCCCCGTGTAGAGACAGACCCGCCCCTGTTCCTCCCAGAGAACGTAGCGTTCAAGCGCATCGTCCGTCGCCGCGACGCCCAGTCTCGCAAGTTCCGTCCGGGCCGTCTCGCGCAGCTCCTGGCGCTTTTTCTGCCAGTTCTGCCATGCCTTGCGCGTCGCGTAGTCGTTCACGTTTCGCGCAAGCTCAATGCGCACCGTTGTTTCCGCGTCGATCTTCCCGTGGTCGTGCAGATAATTGACAAGACGGCGCAGGGTCGTCAGCGACCGCTGGACGAGCGGATTGCGGATCATGCCCATCTCGACCTTGGGGAGCCGTCCCGTCTCCGAAGCCTGGTAGGCGGCGTCGCCGCGCAGATAGAGTTTCTTCCACGCCACGTCGTCCACGTTCCAGTGTTCAAGGAGGTAGGCGCGGTAGCGGTCGAAGAGCGGCGTCACCTTGTGGTCGCGCCGGAACCGCTCGTCGGCGAGTTCGGCGCGGTCGCGCCGGTACTCGAAGAGCAGGACCTTGAGGTTGTCGATGATTTCCGTCTCGTGCGCGTCGAAATCCGGGATGACCTGCGGCAACTTCGCGTAGAACCGCGCCTGCGAAAGCTCAAAGCCCTGACGCAGGAAACGCAGCATGAGGCGGATGGCTTTCAGCGAATACTGGGCGTTCCCCTCCTTCGGACGGATCGCGGCGAATTTGGCGGCGGCTTTCTCGTCAAGGGACGGATAATGTTTGCGCACCCATCCTCGCAGTTTCTCGTCGTCATCGAAGAATGTCAACGCATCGAAGGCCTTCTGCGTGTCGAACGGCGTCTCGCCGAATGCCAACCGTAGCTTATGGAGCGTCTGGCAGGATGCGATCGACTCGTCGTTCCGATAGTAGTGGAACGTGTAGCCCTCGCTTTTGAAGCGCGGATCTTTCTTGAACAGCTTGGCGATGTCGCCGAACTTGAACGTCGGCGACGCCTTCATGAACGCCCGGCAGACGAGTGCGCGATCCTCCGCCGTCAGTTCGCGCCGGTTCCCGTTCGCATCGTCGAAGGAGAGGTTGTTGACGAACGCGAGCATGCGGTATTCCTCGAAGAGCGGATGCCCGACCTGCGCGCGCGGACAGGCCGGCTCCAGCGGACAGTTGCCAACCAGGTGCTTCTGCGAGCGCAGGGGACGTTGGGTGAAGATTGCCGCATGGAGTTCCGCCCGCAGGGGATTCCCCTCCTGCATTCCCTGCGCGTCCATGATGACGGCGAACTCCTTTTCGTAATGCTCCAGCCGTCCCGTGTAGCGGCAGCGGACGCGCGTCTTCGCGGGCCGGCCTTTCTCGGCCTCCAGCAGACGATGGAAATGTTGTCCGAGGGTCTTGGCGCCCGACGCCGCGATCTCTTCCGTCAGCCGCGCGATGTCCGCCTTGACGGCGCCAAGCTTCTTGTCGGGCACCTTCTTCTCGTCTTCTCCGTCCACTTCGGATGGAGCATCCTTGCGCGAACTCCTGAAGCCGCGTCGCTGGGCGATGTGGTAGAGCGCGCGTCCAAGCGTGAACGGCGCGACCACGCCGTCGGCCGCCGCCGCGCGGTCACAGTAGGGGTTCGAGGCGTCTGTCGCCCTGAGCCACGATAGAAATGCCTTGTTGTCCAGCGGATAGGACCCGTTCTTCTTCCAGGCATCAAGCTCTTCCTGCGTCAAGGGGCACATGCCGTGCGCAATCAACACCTTCAGGAGCTGCCACTTGCGGACTTTCCGGCGGAACTTCAGGCGACGTGCCATTCGTGCCGCGCGCCGCATGGCGGCGGGCGTCTCCAACGTGTCGTTCGCCGCGTCAATGCCCTCCGGGAAGACGACGACCCCCTTGTCGAGGACGTCGCCCGTCACGTCGTCGAGCACGGCCCATCCGAGCGAGTTCGACCCCAAGTCAAGTCCAAGCGTTTTTCTCATCGTTACCCCCCTTGACGCCTACAGGCAAATTATTATATCATACGCATCGCATCTTATCACAACAAGGCTACATGCCGAAGTCGTTTTGAGACTGCGGCCCGGTTCGCCGGGCCATTTTTCATTTCACCGTTGAACGTCTGTCGAGAGTATACCATAATTCACGGGCCGCGTGCAGCCGGTCCCGCCGAGCGCATCGACGCCCGTGATCTTGTCCGCTTTCCTTGACGATTGACGTCACGCCAGGGGAAATGGTATCATTCGCGGCATGAAGCGGATTCTGACAGCAGGGGGCGCAGCCCTCTTTCTCGGCTGGACGGCGCGCGCAGGCGGGAAGGTCCGCAGCCCGACCGAATCCGCAGCCGAAAGCCCGAAAAGGCCGCACCCCCGTGTCTGCTGGCGGAAACGACAGGCACGCCAAAGTCTGCTTGTGGACTTTCTCGGGGCGCAAAACGGACACCAGTTGCACGGAAAAAGACATCAAGACAAGGCAAAAGGCGGGAAGGGGCGCGGCGCCCCAATTTGTTCCCGGATCGCAGAAACATGAAGAAGACAGTTCTCGAGTATCGTGTCCCCTATGCGGATACGGATCAGATGGGCGTCGTCTACTACGGCAATTACCTGACGCTTTTCGAGCGCGCGCGCAACGAGCTGATGCGCGAAATGGGCTACACGTACCGGGAATGCGAGGCCGAGGGGTGGATGCTGCCCGTCATCCATGCGGAGCTCGACTACAAGAGCCCGGCTCGCTACGACGACCTGCTGGAGGTCTCGGCATGGGTGCAGGCCTCGAAGGGCATCCGCCTCGAGATCGCCTGCGAAGTCCGCCGCAAGGGCGAGGCGTCCGTGCTCGTCAAGGGCTTTACGCGGCACTGCTTCGTCTCGACCGAGACGTTCCGCCCGATCCCGCCGCCAGATCGGTTGCTCGCGGCGTTGGCGCAGGCCTGATGCGCGCAGGTGCCGGTGCCTGTCGGCGTTTTTTGGTATAATTTCCATCCATTTCCGAACAGACACAACGACCTCACATCATGGAACTCAGCGAAATCGTCCAGTCGGCCTTCCAGAAGGCCTTCCCCGGAGAGGACTTCTCCTTTGTCCGCGTCCTGCCCGCGACCGATCCCAAGTTCGGCGACTACCAGTGCAACGACGCGCTGAAGGTCGCGAAGAGGCTGCACGCCAACCCGCGCGAGATCGGCGCGAAGGTCGCGGCGGCGCTTGCGGGCGAGGCGACGTTCGAGAAGGTCGAGGTCGCGGGCCCCGGCTTCCTGAACCTCACCGTCTCGTCCGGCTGGCTCGGCTCGCAGCTCGCGGCCCTCGACGCCCGGCCCCATTGCGGCATCCCGCAGTCCGGCGCGGGCAAGACGGTCGTCATCGACTACTCCTCGCCGAATGCCGCGAAGCAGATGCACATCGGGCACATCCGATCGACGGTGATCGGCTGCGCGATCGACCGGATCTTCCGCGCGCTCGGCTACCGCGTCATCGCCGACAACCACCTCGGCGACTGGGGCACGCAGTTCGGCATCCTCATCAAGGGCTACCGCGAATGCCTCACGCCGGAGGAGCGCGACAACCTCACGGTCGCGAACCTCGAGAAGTGCTACGTGCTCTCGGCGGCGAAGGCGAAGGAGGAGGACGGCGCCTGGAAGGAGGCCTGCAAGCGCGAGCTCGTGAAGCTTCAGCAGGGCGACCCGGAGAACCTCGCGCTCTGGAAGCGGTTCATCGACATCTCGATCGGCGAGTTCGGCCGCATGTACAGGAAGCTCGGCGTCTCGTTCGACACCTATCGCGGCGAGTCGTTCTACAACCCGATGATGCCGGGCGTCGTCGAGAGGCTGCAGAAGATGGGCCTCGCGGTCGAGTCCGAGGGCGCGCTCGTCGTCAACCTGGAGGCGGAGAAGCTTGGCGTCGCGATCGTCCGCAAGTCGGACGGCGGCTACAACTACACGACCTCCGACCTCGCGTGCGTCGAGTCGCGCGTGAAGGAGTACGACCCGGAGCGCATCATCTACGTGACGGACGCCCGGCAGCAGCTGCACTTCCGGCAGTGGTTCTCGATCGCGCGCAAGATGGGCTACGACAAGGTGCAGCTTGTCCACGTGCCGTTCGGGCTCATGAGCTACCAGGGCCGGGCGATCTCCACGCGCGAGGGCAACCTCATCAAGCTCGACGAGCTGCTGTCCGAGGCCGAGCGGCGCGCCTACGAGATCGTGAAGGACCGCGGCGGCACGCGCGAGCTCGCGGCGCAGATCGGCATCGGCGCGGTGAAGTACTCGGACCTTTCGCACGACCCGATCACCGACATCGACTTCAGCTGGGACAAGGCGCTCGCGCTCGAGGGCAATTCGGGGCCGTACCTCCAGTACGCCTACGCGCGCGTGTGCACGCTGCTGGAGAAGGCCGCTACAACGGACGGGGGAACACCTGTTCCCCCGCGCCCCTTCAAGAAGGAGGGTGACGATTCCACACTTCTTCCTTCTTCCTTCATCCTTCTTACTTCCCATGAGAAGCGGCTGGCGCTGGCGCTCCTGGAGTTCCCCGGCGCGGTCGTGCGCGCGGCGGAGGCGTACAAGCCGTCCGTCCTCGCCGACTACCTCTTCCAGACGGCGCAGCTCTACAGCTCGTTCTACCAGAACGCGCCGATCCTGAAGAGCGCGGAAGAGGTGCGCCGCGCGCGGCTCCGGCTCTGCGCGCTCTTCGGCAAGGTGCTGAAGACGGGCCTCAACCTGCTGGGCATCGAGACGCCGTCCCGCATCTGACGCGCTTGAAGGGCAACAGGAGGAACGACATGGCGTGCAAACTCATTGACGGCAAGGAACTGGCGAAGAGCCTGCGCGGCGAGATCGCGGCGGGCGTGGCGAAGCTGAAGGCGGAGGCGGGCGTGACGCCCGGCCTCGCCGTCATCCTCGTCGGCGAGAACCCGGCGAGCGTCTCGTACGTGACGGCGAAGGAGAAGGCGTGCGCCGAGGCCGGGATGTACTCGCGCGAGATCCGCCTGCCGGCGGCGGTTGCCGAGCGCGCGCTGCTGGACGAGATCGCGCGGCTCAACGCCGACCCGGCGATCCACGGCATCCTCGTGCAGCTGCCGCTGCCGAAGGGCTTCGACGAGAAGAAGGTGATCGACGCGATCGCGCCGGAGAAGGACGTGGACGGCTTCACGCCCGTCAACGTCGGCAAGATGCTCATCGGCGAGACGTGCTTCCTGCCCTGCACGCCGCACGGCATCCTCAAGCTCATCGAGTTCTCGGGGATGGACGTCAGGGGCAAGCACGCGGTCGTGATCGGCCGCTCGAACATCGTCGGCAAGCCGGTCGCCGTGCTGCTGTCGCGCAAGGAGGCGAACGCGACCGTCACGCTCTGCCACACGGGCACGCCGGACGTCGCGGCGTTCACGCGCGCGGCGGACGTCGTCGTCGTCGCGGCGGGGCGTCCGAACACGCTCACGGGCGACATGCTCAAGCCGGGCGCGGTCGTCATCGACGTCGGTGTCAACCGCATCCCCGACGCGACGAGGCCGAAGGGCTTCCGCCTTGTGGGCGACGCGGACTTCGCGAGCTGCTCGGAAGTCGCGTCGGCGATCACGCCCGTGCCGGGCGGCGTCGGCCCGATGACGATCACCATGCTGCTCTGGAACACGCTCGAAGGCGCGCGGCGTGCGGCGGGAGGGGCGAAATGAGGGCGCTTCCGTTTGACAGGGCGAAACTCGAGGAGATCGCGGCGCAGTGGCCGACGCCGTTCCACATCTACGACGCGAAGGCGATTCGCGCGAACGCGAAGCGCCTGAAGAAGGCGTTCGCGTGGAACAGGGGCTTTCGCGAGTATTTCGCGGTCAAGGCCACGCCGAACCCGCACCTCATGAAGCTGCTGCAGGCGTTCGACTTCGGCAGCGACTGCTCGTCGCTCGCCGAGCTCGTCCTCGCCGAGAAGGTCGGCAACGTCGGCGAGAAGATCATGTTCACGTCGAACGACACGCCGGCGGACGAGTTCCGGAAGGCGTGGGACCTGGGGGCGATCGTCAACTTCGACGACCTCGCGCACATCGACTACTTCGCGGACGTCGTGCCCGCGTTCAAGGCGCGGATCGCCGACGAGGCTGACCGGCGCGTCTTCTGCTGCCGCTACAATCCGGGTCCGCTGAAGGGCGGCAACGCCATCATCGGCAAGCCGGAGGAGGCGAAGTACGGCTTCACACGCGAGCAGCTCTTCGAGGGCTACCGCAAGCTGAAGGCGTACGGCGTCACGCGCTTCGGTCTCCACACGATGGTCGCGTCGAACGAGCTCGACCCCGACTACATCATCGACACGGCGAAGATGCTCTTCGACCTCGTGGCCGACCTCACGCAGCAGCTCGGCATCGACTTCGAGTTCGTCAACATCGGCGGCGGCATCGGCATCCCCTACCGGCCCGACCAGCGGGCGATGGATCTCGACCGCGTGAGCGACGGCATCCGGGCCGCCTACAGGGCGACCGTCGAGGGGCGCGGCCTGAAGCCGCTCAGGCTCTACATGGAGTGCGGCCGCTGCATCACCGGGCCGTACGGCTACCTCGTCGCGCGCGTCCGCCACATCAAGAACACCTACCGCATGTACGCGGGGCTCGACGCCTGCATGTCGAACCTGATGCGGCCCGCGCTCTACGGCGCCTACCACGAGATCGTCGTGCCCGGCAAGGAGAATTCGGGCGACACGACGGTCTACGACGTGACGGGCTCCCTGTGCGAGAACAACGACAAGTTCGCGATCCAGCGCGTGCTGCCGGTCCTGGCGCGCGGCGACCTCGTGGTCATCTGCGACGCGGGCGCGCACGGCCACGCGATGGGCTTCCAGTACAACGGCAAGCTGCGCTCGGCGGAGCTGCTGCTGGAGGAGGACGGCTCGGTGCGCGAGATCCGCCGCGCCGAGACGCTGGACGACTACTTCGCGACGCTGGACTTCCATGAACTCTGAACTCCTTTCCCCGGCGGGCGATTTCACGACGGCGCTGTCGGCCTTCGCGGCGGGCGCGGACGCGGTGTACTGCGGGCTTTCCGAGTTCTCCGCGCGCGCGTTCGCGCCGAACCTCTCGCACGAGGAGCTGGCGAACCTGATCGCCTACGCGCGGGCGCACGGCAAGAAGGTCTACGTGACCTTCAACACGCTCATCGACGAAGACCAGCTGGAGGGCGCGGTCGAGGCGCTGGCGAAGCTGGAGGAGCTCGGCCCCGACGGCGTGATCGTGCAGGATCTCGGCGTCGCGCAGCTCGTGCGCAGGCATTTCCCGAAACTTGAGCTGCACGCCTCGACCCAGCTCGTCGCGCACAACCTCGAGGGCGTTCTCGCGCTGAAGGAGCTCGGCTTCCGCCGCGTCGTCCTCGCGCGCGAGCTCTCGCTCGCCGAGATCACGACGATCGCCCAGCGGTGCGGCGCGCGCAAGGTCGCGGACGACGGGCGCCCCGAACTGGAGCTGGAGGTCTTCATCCACGGCGCGCTCTGCTACTCGATCTCCGGCCTCTGCCTCTATGGCGCGCTGGAGAAGGGGCGCAGCGGCAATCGCGGCACGTGTCCGTACTGCTGCCGGCAGCGACTGGAAGGAAAAGGGAAGAGGGAAGAAGGAAAAGGGAAGAGGGAAGAAGGAAGAAGGAAGAGGGAAGGAGAGGATGGGCAGCGTGCGGACGGGTTCTGCTATCCCTTCTCGATGAAGGACCTGCGGCTCGGCGAAGACGCGCGCAAGCTCGTCGAGGCGGGCGTCTCGTCCCTCAAGATCGAGGGCCGCATGAAGTCGCCGCTCTATGTCGCGTCCGTGACGCGGTATTACCGCGACATCCTGGACGGCACGCCCGCCCGCGTGACGCCGGGCGATTTGGAGACGGTGTTCTCGCGCCGCACGACCGAATTGTATTTCAACGGCAGGGGCAAGGGCGATTCGCCGATTGACGCGGACTCGCTGGGACACCTCGGCACGCCGGTCGGCACGGTCAAGAGGGTGACGCGGGACCGCGACGGGCTCGCGTGGCTGCGCTTCCACACCGCGCGCGCGCTCGAAAAGCACGACGGCCTCCAGTTCGAGGCGGTGGACGCGAACGGCAAGCACCTCGGGCTCGGCATCGTCGAGATGCGCCAGGCGATCTCGCGGCGTCCCGTCTTCGAGGTGAACGCGGGCGTCGACGTCGAGATCCTCCTGCCGGAGGGCGGCGCGTCCGCGAACCTGCGCGAGTCGTCCCAGCCGAACCTCGTGGCGGCGCTCAAGCCGGGCATGAAGATCTACTGCTCGATGTCGAACGCCGTCAAGCGGCTGTTCCCGGCGCCGTCGTTCCGTCCGAGCGACTACGCGGGCGTCTGCGCGCTCGACGTCACGGTGCGGCTCGCGAAAGACGGCCTGACGGCGACGGTGGACGCCCCGGACGGACAGGGCGCGGCAGCCGCACGGGACGCGGGACGTTGCGCGGCTTCGCGGACGCTGCCGCTGGAGCCGGCGAAGGCGCCCGACAGGACGGCGGGCGCGGTCGAGAAGGCGTTCGCGAAACTGGGCGGCACGGGCTACCGGCTCGGGCGCCTCACGGTCGAAGACCCCGAGAAGCTGTTTGCGCCGCCGCACGCGCTGAACGACCTGCGCTGCGATCTCGTCGAGAGGCTGGACGCCTGGCGCGACCGGGCGCGCCGCGCGAAGATCGACGCCGCGCTCGCGGACGACGCCGCGCCGCCGGCGGGACTCGAGCCGCCGCGCGCCGTGCGCCGCCTCAAGGTTCGCCCCGGGCAGAAAGTGCCGCCGGGCGACTGGGACGAGATCGTCGTCGCGATCACGGCGGAGACGGCGGACGACGTGCCGGCGCGGGAGTCGGCGGACGACGCCGAGGGGCGTCCGCCCGTGCGGCTCGCGCTGCCCGTCTACACGGCGGAGCCGGACTTCAGCCGCCTGCGCACGGCGGTGAAGCGGCTGCTGCGCGCGGGCTACGCGAAGTGGGAATGCGCCGACCTCGCGACGCTGCGGCTCTTGCGCGCGCTCGGCGTCACGGACATCACGGCCGACGGAACGCTTGCGGCGTTCAATTCGCGCGCGCTGTCCGCGCTGGCGGCGGCGGGCGTGACGCGGTTCGTCGCGAGCCCCGAGAACAGCCGCGAGAACCTGCAGTATCTCGCCGAGTCGGGCTACGCCGTCGAGTTCCTCGCGCAGCAGTCGACGCCGCTCTTCCTGTCGCTCACCGCGCCCGCGCCGTATGCGTCGGAGGCGATCTGCACGTTCCGCAAGGACGGCCTGTGGGTGACGACGAGGCGCGCGCCGCGCACGTTCGCGGTGCCGGCCGGCGCCGCGACGCGCCTCGACCTCTCGTGGGATCCGGAAAATGCTGACTGACACCCTGAAGAAGCTGGCGCGGCTCGCGTGGTTCCTGCCGGGCTTTCTCCTCTGGGCGGCGTTTCCGCCGATGGGCGAGGGGGCGGACTGCCTCTTCGCCCTCGCGCCGCTCCTGTGGCTGTCGCGGCGCGAACAGCCGGGGCTTGCGGCGAAGCGCTGGTTCCAGAACGGCCTCTTCTTCTGGGTGGCGACGCTCGCGTGGATGCCGGCGATCGTCAAGAACGGCGGGCCGTGGCCGCTCGTCGTGCTGGGCTGGGGGGCGCTCGCGGCCTACTGCGCCGGGTACTTCGCGCTCTTCGGCTGGGCGGCGGCGAAATACTGGCAGTGGGCGCGCGGCACGCGCACGGCGGCGCACGGGGGCCTGTCCCTGCGGCTCTTGGGCGTTCTGGCGGTCGAGCCGATCCTCTGGTGCGGCCTGGAGCTTGTGCGGTCGCGGCTCTTCGGCGGGTTCGCGTGGAATCAGCTCGGCGTCGTGCCGGCGAACTTCGGGTTCGGCGCGCCGGCGGCGCTCGGCGGCGTCTATCTCTGCTCGGCCGTCGTCGTTCTCGTCAACGGCACGCTCGCCGGCATCGCCGAGCGCGTCTGGAAGCCGGAGCGCAGCGGCTTCGCGTGCCTTCGGAAGCTCGGCTCGCTCGAGACGCTCGCCGCGTTCGCGCTGGTCTTCGGCGTCTACGCGCTTCCCACCACAACCTCCCAAACCTCCCAAGCTTTCCAAACTTCCCAAACCTTTTTGAAGGTCGCCCTGGTCCAGCGCAATTTCCCGTGCGTCTTCAAGGCGCAGGAGGACGACCCGTACGCGGTCTACTCGAACCTGCTCCAGAACGTCGCGCTCCTGAAGCCCGACCTCGTCGTGCTGGCCGAAAGCGCGCTCTGCGAGTTCGGCCCCCTCGACCAGCAGGGGGCGGCGCGGTTCGCCGCGTTCGTGCGCGGGCAGACGGGGGCCGCGCTCCTTGCGGGCGGCACGCGCTATGAAGACGGGAAGACCTATAACTCGGCGGCGCTGTACGGGGAGCTGCGCGGGGACGGCGGACGGCAGACGGCGGACAGCGGGGGCGAGGGACGCCGGACGGAAGGACGGGACGACTTGCAGGTCTACGACAAGGTCCACCTGGTGCCGTTCGGCGAGTTCATCCCGGGCGACAAGTGGTTCCCGGCGCTGCAGAGGCTCGCGCCAGTCGGCTCCTGCACGCCCGGCGAGCCGCGCCTGCTGACGCTCTCCCCGCCCCCCTCCCCTCTCACTTCTCACCCCTCGCCCCTCCCCCTCGGCGTCGCCATCTGCTTCGAGGACACGGATTCGGCGCTGATGCGGCGGGCGGCGGCCGCGGGCGCGAAGGCGCTCGTCTTCATCACGAACGACAGCTGGTTCTCGCAGTCGGACGAGGCCCTCGCGCACGCCTGGCAGGCGACGGCGCGCGCGATCGAGACGGGACTGCCCGTCGTGCGTGTCGGCAATTCGGGCGTGTCGGGGACGATCACGCCGCAGGGGCGGGCGACGTGGCTTCTGGACGCGGCGGGGCGTCCGCTCGTCGACCGGCGCGGCACGCTGTTCGACCGCATCCCGATCGCGGCGGACGCGCCCTGCCCGACGTTCTACGTCCGCTGGGGCGACATTCCGCTGGTCGTGGCGTTTGCGCTGTTGGTCGGATGCCTGCTCCTCGTGGGGCGGCGTTCGTCGCAGCCCCTTTGTTTCCGCCGCGAAAAGTGGTATAATTCACGGCCATGATAACGTTGATCATAGCGATTGCCGTCGGCTGTGGCGGCTTTTCCCTCGCGTACTTCGCGGGGGACTGTGGAACCGGGTGGAGCGTCTTCGCGGGCGTGCTCGGGTTTGGCGTGTTCCAGGGCGTCGCCGGCGTCCTGATCCAGAGGCGGGTCAAGGCCGAGATGGAGAAGGTGCAGGCCATCCTTCTCGCCGGGCAGAAGCGGCTGCAGGCGAAGATGCAGCGCTGGCAGATGCGTCCGCCGAGCTCGATCGCCGCCGCGCAGAAGGAGATCTTCGAGGACACGAAGGCCTTCGTGAAGGAGGCGCTCGCGCAGACGGAGACGCTGCGCCGCTTCACGCCGTGGGTGCCGCTGATGAACCGCCAGATCGCGACGGCCCAGCTGCAGCTCTCGTGGATGGTCAAGGACTTCAAGACCGTCGACCGCCTCCTGCCGAAGGCGATCTGCCTCGACCCGACGATGTGCTGCATCAAGATGGCGCGGCTCTACATGCTGGAGAGGCCGACGGCCGAGATCGCGAAGGTCTACCGCAAGGCCGTCGGGCGCGTGCGCTACAACGGCAACGTCCTCCTCGCCGCGACGATGAGCTGGATCCAGGTCCGGCGCGGCGATGCGGACGGCGCGTTCAAGACGCTGACGGACGCCCTGAAGAAGAGCGACAACGAGACGCTGAAGCGCAACCACGAGACGCTGATGAACAACCGCGTCGCCCACTTCACGAACGCGGGGCTGGGCGATCCGTGGTATTCGCTCCTGCTCGAGGAGCCCAAGGTCCACCAGCAGAGGCCGCGCAGTGTCTACCGTTAAGAAGGCCGTCGTCCTCGCCGCCGGGCACGGGACGCGCCTGAGGCCGTTCACGTGCGCGACGCCGAAGCCGCTCATGCCCGTCTGGGGCGAGACGATGCTCGACCGCGTCATGTCCTTCCTGCGCGCACGCGGCGTCGAGGATTTCGTCGTCAACGCCCACCACCTGCACGGGCAGATCCTCGCGTGGAGCGACGCCTGGCGCCGCGACGCGCAGGCGCGCGGCGAGCAGGTCCGCCTCACGGTCAGCTGCGAGCCGGAGATCCTCGGCAGCGGCGGCGCGCTCAACCCGGTCCGCGACTGGATCGGCGGCGAGCCGTTCTGGCTCGTCAACGCCGACGTCGTCGCCGAGAACGTGCCCGACCTGGAGGCGGCGTTTGCGGCGGCGCGGGCGGCGGACGACGTGCTGGGCGTCTGCCTCGTCGGCGAGACGGGGCCGCGCACCGTCGAGGTCGAGCCGGAGTCGGGCTTCGTCACGAACTGGAAGAGCGACGACGCCGGGCTGGACGGCACGTACACCTACTGCGGCATCGCGATCCTGAAGCCGCGCGTCCTCGACTTCGTGAAGCCGGAAGGCTTCTCGTCGATCGTCTCGGCCTAC
The DNA here is from genome assembly GCA_934654805.1 of uncultured Kiritimatiellota bacterium. GTDB lineage: Bacteria > Verrucomicrobiota > Kiritimatiellia > RFP12 > UBA1067 > UBA1067. The sequence continues at coordinate 468 of CAKUGW010000066.1, read as the reverse complement.
GAGCAGGCGATGATGGCGGGGCGCTTCATGAAGACCGTCCGTGCGGACGACCTCCTGTGGGAGGACGCGGGGACGGTCTCGCGCTACATCGACCTGAACCGCGCCGGCGACGACAACGCCTTTGCGGACATCCCGCAGCTCAAGGCGACGGGCGCGAAGGATTTCGCGTTCCTCGGCGCGCGCGGCAGCGACCGCGTCTTCTTCGGCTGCGACAGGGGCGTCGCGATCCTCTACGACGACGGCAGCCGCCGGGAGAACGGGCTGTACGCGGGGCACGCGCGCTGGCTGAAGGCGAAGGGCGTGCCGGTGCCGGACGTCCTGTTCGACGACCCGTCCCTCAAGACGCTCGTCCTCTCGCATGCGGGCGTCGAGAAGAAGATGACGCTGGAGGAGTACGTGAAGGTCGTCGAGGCGCTCGCCGCGTTCAACGCGCTTGGCGCGGCGCCAGACCTGCCCGATCTCCTGCCG
>CAKUGW010000065.1 GCA_934654805.1 uncultured Kiritimatiellota bacterium | reverse complement strand
CTGCAGAGCTGTCTCTATCTTGAACAGACTTTTCCTGAGCATGAGTTTGAGTTCCTGAACGCTGGCTCCGGTATCCATGTTTTTGAACGCGACATGAGCGGCGCGACCGAGGCCGTCGCCTCCTGCGCGCGCCGCAGGAGTTCGGGCTCCATCAGGTTCGCCGCCGCGACCGCAAACGCGCGCGCCGCAACGTTCGACTGCGCACAGACCTCATGCCACAGGGTTTTCGCCCCGGCCACGTCGCCCGCCCGCGCCAGGCTGTCCGCCTCGTACAGCAGGGCCTGGACAAATCCCTCCGGGGAGCCGCCCTCCGCCAGAAGCCGCGCGGCGGCGGCATGGTCGCCGCGCACGACGGCCCGGTAGTAGTCGAACGCCGCGCCCGTCGCGTCCGGCCAACGGGCCAGGGCATTCGCGACCTCCGTCCAGTTTCCCTCGGTCGCCCAGCTTTCAAGCTGCACCAGCCGCGGGGCGTCCCAGTCGCCCGCTTTCGCCGCATGCGCGCGCGCGATCTCGAAAAGGCCGTCGCGCAGCGCCTGACGGGCGGCGTCGAGCTCGTCTTGCGCCGACGCCGAAAGGCCCTGCGCCGTCGCCGAAAGGACGGCGGCGACCACAGGAAGCAGGGCGAATCTCAGGACAGGCGACATTGGACAATCGACAACGGACAATCGACAACGGGAGGCCGCCGGCCCTAGACCAGTTCCCCCAGGTATCCCATTTCGGCGAGCAGGCGCTCGTTCTTCATCCAGTTCGGCTCGACGCGCACCCAGAGCTCGAGCTTCACCTTCACGCCGAAGAGGTCGGAGAGTTCGCGTTCGGAGCACTTGCGCACGTACTTGATCGTCGCCGCGCCCTTGCCGATCACGATGGGCTTCTGGCTCGCGCGGTTGACGAGCAGCTCGGCCTCGACCTCCCACGTCGGCGCGCCCTTCTCGTTCGCCTCGGTGATGCGCTTGACGACGACGCCCAGCTCGTGCGGCAGCTCCTGGTGCAGCTTCGCGAGATACTTCTCGCGGATCGAGTCGGCGATCGTCAGCTTGCGCGGATAGTCCGTCACGATCTCGTCGTCGAACAGCTTCTCGCCCTCCTCGGCCAGGCCGAAGAGCGCGTCCATCACGCCCTTCGCGCCCCCCGGCGTCGTGGCGATGCATCTGGTCCAGACGACGTCAGCGTCCGATGCAGAAGTGGAATGGTGGAATGGTGGAACAGTGGAACAGTTGTCAGAGGAAGAATCAACATCTTTCCCCCTCTTCCCCTCTTCCACCTTTCCACCCTTCCACTCTTCCACCTTTCCACCCTTCCACTCTTCCACACACGCCTTCCACGCGTCCCGGTACATCGTCTCGTAGAACGGGGCCTTGTCGGCCTTGTTGAGGACGAAGACGATCTTCTCGGGCCGCTCCTTCGCGAGCCGCTGCATCCAGCCGACGTCCTCCAGCTGCGGCTCCTCGGAGGCGTCGAAGACGACGCACGTCACGTCCGCACCCGCGGCGCTCCGCCGCGCCATGCGGTTCAGGAGGCGCCCCAGATGGCCGACCGCCTTGTGCAGGCCGGGCGTGTCCAGGAGGACGAGCTGCCCGCGCGCGTCGGCGACGATGCCGCGCACGGTGTTGCGCGTCGTCTGCTCGACGGGCGAGACGATCGAGACCTTTTCGCCGACAAGGGCGTTGACGAGCGTGGACTTCCCCGCGTTCGTCCGCCCCACGACCCCGACGACTGCGACCTTCGCCATCTTACGGCACCGGGAAGTTCGCGACGAGTTCGGCGGCCTCGCGCTTGACGCGCGCCTGCACCTGCACGTTCGCGATGTCGTCGAGGACGTCCGCGATCCACGTGCCGATCCGGATCATCTCCGGCTCCTTCATGCCGCGCGTCGTCGCCGACGCCGTGCCGACGCGGATGCCCGACGTCCTGAACGGGCTTTCGGTGTCGAACGGGATCGTGTTCTTGTTGACGATGATGCCCGCCGCGTCGAGGGCCGCCGCGGCCTCCTTGCCGGTAATGCCCTTCGAGGCCTTCACGTCCACGAGGAAGAGGTGGTTGTCCGTCCCGCCCGAGACGATGCGGTAGCCGCGGTCCTGCACGGTCTTGCACAGGACCTGGCAGTTCTTCACGACCTGCTGCGCGTAGCCCTTCTTCGCCTCGCTCATCCACTCGCGGAAGACGACCGCCTTCGCCGCGATGATGTTCTCGAGCGGCCCGCCCTGCATGCCGGGGAAGACCGCGCTGTCGAGGGCCTTCGCCCACTTCTCCTTGCAGAGCACCAGGCCGCCGCGCGGGCCGCCGAGCGTCTTGTGCGTCGTCGACGTCACGAAGTCGGCGTACGGGACGGGCGACTCGTGCGCACCGCCCGCGACGAGGCCGGCGATGTGCGCCATGTCGACCATCATGATGCAGCCGGCCTTGTCGCAGATCTCGCGGATGCGCCTGAAGTCGATCGCGCGCGGATACGCCGAGGCCCCCGTGAGCAGGATCTTCGGCCTCACCTCCAGCGCCTGCCGCTCCAGCGCGTCGTAGTCGAGGCGCTCGGTCTTCGGGTCGACCGTGTAGGGCACGATGCGGTAGATCTTGCCGGAGAAGTTGACGGGCGAGCCGTGCGAGAGGTGGCCGCCCTGGTCAAGCGCCATCGACATGATCGTGTCGCCCGGCTTGATCGTCGCGAAGTAGACGGCCATGTTCGCCGCCGAGCCGCAGTGCGGCTGCACGTTCGCGTGCTCCGCGCCGAAGAGCCGGCAGGCGCGCGTGCGGGCGAGATCCTCCGCCGCGTCGACCGGCAGGCACCCCGAATACCAGCGCTTGCCCGGATAGCCCTCGGCGTACTTGTTCATCAGCACCGAGCCCGCCGCCTCGCGGCACGCGCGCGACGACGTGTTCTCGGACGCGATGAGGTTGATCTCCGCGTCCTCCTGCCGCGTCTGCGCCTCGATCGCGGCGAAGACCTCCGGGTCGTCCCTCATGAGGCCCGAGCAGTCGGACAGCCGTTCGGCGCGCTCCAGCTTCCAGCGGCGGCGCGCGTGGCGCGCGTCGTTGTCGACCGGCGTCGCGAGGAAGGTCTTCGCGATCTCGACGGCGTAGTCGCCCGAAACCGCGTCGGCCCCCAGGCAGAGGACGTTCGCGCCGTTGTGCTGGCGCGCGAGCGTCGCGGACTCCGTCGTCGCGCAGAGCGCGGCGCGGACGTTCTGGAAGCGGTTCGCGGCCATCGACATGCCCAGGCCCGTGCGGCAGATGAGGATGCCGAAATCGGCCGCGCCGGAGGCGACCGCCTGCGCGACGGGCACCGCGTAGTCCGGGAAATCGCAGCTCTTGCGGTCTGCCGGCCCCATGTCGATGATCTCGTGGCTCGCGCCAAGCGTACGCACAAGATGTCCCTTGAGTTCAAACCCGCCATGATCGGAAGCGATGGCTATTTTCATCTGGATGACCTTTCTGAATCGTAAAGTCTGATCGAACTGAATGTGTGGATTATATCAAAAACAGGCTCCCCCGTGGAAGCGTCCCGGACGGGAAATGGCGGATCGTCAGAACTTCAGCGACTGGCCGTCCTTCGCGAGCTTCGCCTTGAGGCGCGGCTTCGCCTTGCCCGCGAGGACGAGATCCGCGAGCGGATCCTCGACGTAGTCCTGCACGACGCGGCGGAGCGGCCGCGCGCCGAGCGCGCCGTCGTACCCCTTCTCGATCAGGAAGTCCGCCGCCTTCCTGTCCAGCGCCAGCGTGATGTGCGCGTCCTTCAGCCGCGACTGGAGCCGCGCGAGCTCCAGGTCCAGGATCGCCTCCAGGTCGGCCTTCTCGAGCTTCCTGAAGACGACCGTCTCGTCGAAGCGGTTCAGCAGCTCGGGCCGGAACGCGCGCTTCGCCTCGCCCAGCAGTCTCTCCTTCAGCACCTCGTAGCTCGTCTCCGCCGTGTCGCGCGCAAATCCGAGCGAATGACCCTCGCGCGCGAAGTCGAAGCCGAGGTTCGCCGTGCAGATGACGATCGTGTTGCGGAAGTCGATGATGCGCCCCTGCCCGTCCGTGAGACGTCCCTCGTCGAGGATCTGGAGCAGCATGTTGCAGACGTCGCCGTTCGCCTTCTCGAACTCGTCGAAGAGGACGACCGAATACGGGCGCCGCCGCACCTTCTCGGTGAGCTGCCCGCCCTCGTCGTAGCCGACGTAGCCGGGCGGCGCGCCGACGAGGCGCGACGAGGAGTACTTCTCCTGGAACTCCGACATGTCGAGCGTGATGAGCGCCTTGTCGTCCCCGTAGACCTTCTCGGCGAGCATCTTCGCGAGGTGCGTCTTGCCGACGCCGGTCGGGCCGAGGAAGAGGAAGGAGCCGATCGGGCGCTTCGGGTCGGCCCGCAGGGCGCGCGAACGCCGCAGGGCGCGCGCGATCGCCTTCACGGCCGGCGCCTGCCCGATCACGACGCGCCCCAGCGTCTTCTCCATCGCGAGCAGCTTCTCCGCCGTCGTCGCGTTCATCTTCTCGACGGGCACGCCGCTCATGGACGACACCGTCTCGGCGACGTCGTTCTCCGTGATCTCCAGCGTCTCCTCGGCGTGCGTCTCCTTCCACTTCTTCAGGGCCGCCTGGAACTCGGCGGACGCGAGGCGGATCGCCTCGCGGTATTTCGCGGCGGAATCGAAGTCGCCCTTCGCGACGACGGCGTCCTTCTGCCCGCGCAGCGTGTCGATCCTCTCCTGCATCGCCGTCAGCGCCTTCGGCCGCGCGCTCGCGCCCGCCCGGAGGCGCGCGCCCGTCTCGTCCATCGCGTCGATCGCCTTGTCCGGCAGCTGCCGCGCGGGCAGGTAGCGCGCCGTCAGCTCGACCGCCGCGCGCAGGGCCGCCGGCGTGAACGTCGCCGAGTGGTACGCCTCGTACTTCGGCGCGATCCCCTTCAGGATCTCGACCGTGTCCGCGACGGACGGCTCGTCCACCGTGACGGCCTGGAAGCGGCGCTCCAGCGCGGCGTCCTTCTCGATGGACTTGCGGTATTCCTTCAGCGTCGTCGCGCCGACGCACTGCAGCTCGCCGCGCGCGAGGGCGGGCTTGAGGATGTTCGCCGCGTCCATCGCGCCCTCGGCCCCGCCCGCGCCGACCATCGTGTGGATCTCGTCCAGGAAGAGGATGATGTTCCCCGCGCGCCTCGTCTCGTCGATGACCTTCTTCAGGCGCTCCTCGAACTGGCCGCGGTACTGCGTGCCCGCGACGAGCCGCGCCATGTCGAGCGCGACGACGCGCTTCGCCTGCATGCGCTCCGGCACCTCGCCCCGGTGGATCGCCTGCGCAAGCCCCTCGACGACGGCCGTCTTCCCGACGCCCGCCTCGCCGATGAGGACGGCGTTGTTCTTCGTGCGCCGCGAGAGGATCTGGACGATGCGCCTCAGTTCCTTCGCCCGCCCGATCACGGGATCGAGCTGGCCCTGCCGCGCAAGGTCCGTGAGGTCGCGCCCGTAGGCGTTGATCGTCGGCGTCTTCTGCGCCTTGCCGTTTGCGCCCTCCTTCGCGGACGCCGCGTCGCCGCCCTCGGCGGCGCCTTCCGCCGCGCCTTCCGCCGCCGCGTCCGCGCCGCCGCCCTGCGTCCCGGCGGCGATGAACTTGTCGACCGTCACGCCCGCGTTGAACAGGAGCTGCGCCGCCGCGTTCTCGCCCTCGCGCAGCATGGCGAGGACGAGGCTCGCCGTGTCGACCGCGTTGCCTTGGCCGGCGTCGATCGCGGCCATGTCGATGATCTTCTTCGTCCGCGCCGTCAGCGGCAGCTGCCCGCGCTGGCGCGTGCCGGCGTCGCCGCCCGTCAGGACGGACCTCATCGACTCGGCGAGGTCGTCGAGCGCGAGGCCGAGCGCGACGAGGCGCCGGGCCGCGCCGCACGCCGGAATCGCGATGATCGACAGGAAGATGTGCTCGGCGCCGATGTGATCGTGCCCGAGCTGCTGCGCGCAGCTCGACGCCGCGTTCAGCGCATCGACGGCGTGTTTCGTAAAGCTCAGGTTCACAGGAACTTCTCCTCGGCGCGTTCGTTCAGCATCACGTCCTCGAACCGGCGGTTCATCTCGTCCGCGCGGTCGGCGTCCGCCTGGTCGCGCGCCTCCGGCTCCAGCTTGTCCTCCGCGCCCGTGAGGTCGCATTCGAGCATCATCTTCTCGATCTCCTCCAGCGTGATGCCGTCCAGGAGCTTCTGCATCGCCGCGAGGCGCAGCGGGGAGAGGAGGTCAAAGAGCTCGCCCGGCGACAGGAGGCGGCTGTTCTTCAGGATCGCGAGCGCCCGGCAGAGCGAGTCGCCGAACACGCGCGGCAGCTCCTCGGACAGGCGCACGCGCGCGTTGCGCTCCTCGCGCAGCAGGTCGGCGACCACGCGCTTCGCCCGTTCGGACGACCCCGCGTAGTCGATGCCGTAGACGTGCCCCGGCTCGCGCACGCCGTCCGCCTCCACGCCGACGAGATCCATGTCGAGCGCGTGCAGCGCGCGGCGGACGGACTCCAGCTCGCCGATGAGGTGCAACCCTTCCAGATGAAGCTGGCCGCGCACGCGGAACGGCGCCTCGACGCGCGCCAGGGGGAACGGATGCCGCTTCGCGTCCGGCGCGCCCTTCTTCTTCTCGCCCGCGCCCGCGACCTTCTCGAGGTCGGTGACGACGTCGTTCATGGCGTTCAGGAACGTGCCGAGGATCTCCGGGACGCTCTCGTCGGCCGCGTCGGCGGGGCCGATCCGGGTGATGGACATCGACAGACCGGGCGGAAGGCCCGTCACCTTACGGGTCCGCTGGCTCTTCTTCTGGCGACGCTGACGTTCCGCCTTGGCGCAGGCCTTGCAGACGTAGAGTTCCTCCGCCGTCTCGCCCTCGCCGCGGACAATCGCCGTCTCGGCGTCCGCCTGATGGCAAATCTCGCATTTCATTTGGCCGCATATTATACCATTTGACGCCTCGGCGCGTCACAGCCCGACGGCGGCGCGCACCTTCTCCATCGTCGGCGCGGCGGCGGCGCGGGCTTTCGCGGCCCCGGCGCGCAGGATGTCCTCCAGCGTGTCCGCGTCCTTCGCCAGCTCCTCGCGCTTCGCGCGGAACGGGTCGAAGAGCCGGTGGTACGCCTCCAGCAGGGCCTTCTTCGCGTGGCCGTAGCCGTAGTTGCCCGCGCGGAAGCGGTCCGCCATGTCGGCGGCCTCCTCCGGCGTCGCGAAGAGCCTGTAGAGCTCGTAGATCGAGTTGCCCTCCGGCTCCTTCGGCTCCTCCATCGTCTTCGAGTCGGTGACGATGCCCATCACCTTCTTCTTGATGGAGCCGTTCGGCTCGAAGAGCTCGATCGTGTTGTGGTAGCTCTTCGACATCTTCTGGCCGTCCGTCCCCGGAATCGTCGCGACCGTCTCCGGGATGTAGGCGTCCGGCAGCTTGAAGGTCTCGCCGTAGGCGTTGTTGAACTTCTGCGCGAGGTCGCGCGTCACCTCGAGGTGCTGCTTCTGGTCCTTGCCGACCGGCACGAGGTCGGACTGCATGATCAGGATGTCCGCCGCCATCAGGACGGGATACGCGAAGAGCCCGTGCGTCGCCTCCAGCCCGTGCGCGAGCTTGTCCTTGTAGCTGTGGCAGCGCTCCAGGAGGCCCATCGGCGTCAGGCACGAGAGGTACCACGCGAGCTCCTGCACCTCCGGCACGTCGCTCTGGCGGTAGATGACCGTCTTCGCGGGGTCGAGCCCGCAGGCGAGGTAGTCGAGCGCGACGTCTTTCGTCGCCGCGCGGAGCTGCGCCCCGTCGCGCACCGTCGTCATGGCGTGGAAGTTCGCGATGAACATGAAGTTCTCGCCCTTCTCCTGAAGGTCGAACATGGACTTCATCGCGCCGAAATAGTTGCCCCAGTGGAGCTTGCCCGAAGGCTGGATGCCCGTCAGAATTCTCATGGCGCGTATTATACCACATTCTCCCGACAACCGCCGCGCGCATTGCGGTTTCCGCGCGGATGCCGATCAGGTTTCGCAGGCGTCGGCGGCCTGCAGATCCTTGATCGCCGCGTGGACGTTCGCGAAGAGCCGCTCGAGCTTCGCCTTCGGGATCGTCGAGAACGCGAGGCGGATGAGCCCCGACAGGACGATCGTGCCCGTCGAGTACTTCTCGATCAGGCGCCGGCGAACCGCCTCGGCCTCGACGCCGCGCGGCTTCACGCACATGAAGTAGCCGGAGTTGAACGGCATGACCTCGAACGACCGGCGGTATTCGGGATGCGCCTTGAGGATGCGGCGGATCTCGACGTAGCGCGCGCGCAGGACCTCGTACTTCTGCCGCTTCTGCGCGTCGTACGCGGGATCCGCATACGCGGCGATCGCGAGGTGCTGGCCGATCGACGAGACGTTGGAGATCGCCGAGCGCACGTTGCCCGCCGCCTTGGCCTCCAGCGCCTTGAGCTGCGCGTCCGTCGCGCCCTTGAACGCGAAGGAGATGAAGCCGACGCGAAGCCCCCAGACGTAGTCCTCCTTCGTCGTGCCGTCGAGCTTGATGGCGATGACGTTCGGATGCAGCGTCGCGAACTCCGCGAACAGCGACTCCTCGTGGACGCCCGGCTCGTAGACGAGCCCGAAGTAGGCGTCGTCGAGCACGACGATGATCCGCCGGTCGGTCTCGGCGGCGGCCTTGACGGCGGCGACGATCCGCTTCGCGTCCGCCAGCGTCGCGGTGTAGCCCGTCGGGTTGTTCGGGAAGTTGAGGACGAGGAGCTTCTTCATGCCCGGCGCGGTCAGCGCCTCCTTCAGGGCCTGCGCGTCGAAGCGCCCGTTCCTGAACGTGTTGAAGTGGCGCACCCTGCAGCCGACGGCGTCCCGGAAGATCAGCTCGTAGTTGTCCCAGAAGAGGTCGGGCGTGACGAGCTCGTCGCGCGGGTCGAGGAAGAGCTCGGCCGCGATCCGCAGGCCGTGCGTGAGCGCGTTCGTGACGACGGGGTTCGAGCAGCGGATGCCCTTCATGGACGGGTTCTTCTTCAGCTCCATCTCGCGCCACCGCTCGCGGAGGGCCGGCAGGCCGAAGCTCCCGGCGTAGAGGAACGCCTTGCGGCCGAGCGGCACGTTCCGCGCGAAGCAGTCCATCACGAGCGGCGAGCCGTCCTCCTCGAACGCCATGCCGATCGTCGCGTTGATGTCGCAGCCCTTGGCCTCGTTGCCCTGGCCGAGAATGCCGTCGTAGGGGAAGTAGAGGCGACGGCCGGCGGCGGAGAGCGTGTAGGCGACAAGGCCGAGATCCTTGTTGAGTTGCTTTGCGAGCTTGTTCATCGAAAGAGCCTTTTGACTGGAGACTTGGATTGACTTTGACAGGAAACTTTGGATTGACTTCAGAACAGGGGCTTGGGGGCTTCCATCATCTTCTTCCACTCCTGCTCCTTGCGGAGCTTCTCGCGATGCTCCAGGAGCGTGCGGTAGTCGATGCGGTTGCGGAAGAGGTCGTCACAGACGAGCTCGTGGAGGTAGTCGAGCTTCGCGGCGCGCACGGCGGCGCGGAAGGACGCGGCCGTCTCGGACTTCATCTGGATCTCCGGCAGGGCGTCCAGCAGCCTGGCCGCCGCACGGGCGTCGCCGACGATGCGCGAGTAGCCGTCGCCGAAGCAGATGAAACCGCCGGCGCGGAGCGTCCGGTCGATCTCGGCGCGCACGGCGTTCACCTTCTTGACGAGGGCCTTCGAGGCGTCGTTCCTGACGAACGGGCCCGCAAGCGCCGGCACGGGCTTCGGCGCGGGCGCGACAGGCGGCGCGGCAACGACCGGCTTCGGCGGCTCCGCCTTCTTCTTCGGCATGGGGTTGTCGTCAAAGAGGTCGTCGAGCGAGGCGTCGTCATATTCGTTCGCCGGCTCGGCAGGGGCAACCGGCTCGGCCGGCGCGGGCGGCGGAGCCTTGGGCTCGACCGCCGGCGCGCAGCCCGGCTGGATCTTCAGGAACTCCGCCCAGTCGATGACCTGACCTGTCACGGGCACGCGGTTGATGCGGATGCCCGTGCCCCAGCGCGCAACGCGGTAGGGCGGCTTGACGAACTTGCCGTTCACGAACACGAGCCCCTCCGAGAACTTGCTCCCCCGCGTGACGCCGAGGGCCTTCGCGCTCTCGCGCGGAATTTCGGGGAAAGCCACCGCCGCGAGCGCGCCCAGCGCGACCGCCGTCATCAAAAAAGCCTTTTGCATAGATTTCAGAACCTTCAGACCTTCCAAGCCGTTGTGATGCGGAGTATAGCAAACGCCGATCCTGCCGTCAACGCCTCATACGCCTCATACGCCGCACGCATCGCCGTCGCGCCCCTTCAGTCCATCTGCTGCATGTCGCACAGACGACGGTAGACGCCGTTCGCCGCGTGCAGCTCGTCATGGGTGCCGCGCTCGACGATCTTGCCGTGGTCCATGACGAGAATCAGGTCGGCGTTGCGGATTGTCGAGAGGCGGTGCGCAATCGCGAAGACCGTGCGGTTCGCCATCAGGTTGTCCAGCGCGTCCTGCACCAGGCGTTCCGTCACCGTGTCCAAGGCGCTCGTCGCCTCGTCAAGGATGAGGATCGGCGGATTCCGGAGAATCGCCCGCGCGATGGCGATGCGCTGGCGCTCGCCGCCGGAGAGCGCAAATCCCTTTTCGCCGCACATCCGCCCATAGCCCTCCGGCTGGTCCATGATGAACGCGTGCGCATTCGCCATCTTCGCGGCGGCAACGACCTGCTCGTGCGTCGCGTGCGGCGAGCCGTACTTGATGTTCTCCTCGATCGTGTCGTTGAAGAGGATCGTCTCCTGCTGGACGGACCCGACGAGCGCGCGCAGGTCGGCGATCCGGAGGTCGCGCAGGTCGATGCCGTCCATCGTGATGCGGCCCGCCGTCGGGTCGAAGAAGCGCGCCAGCAGACCCGACATCGTCGTCTTGCCGCTCCCCGTGCCGCCGACCACCGCGACCATCTTCCCGCGCGGGATCTCGAAGGAGGCGTGCGAGACCGCGTCGTGGTCGGCCGTGTCGTAGCGGAACGAGACGTCGTCGAAGACGACGCGGTCGTCAAACGTCGACTTCGGAACGGCGTCCTTCCTCTCCGGCAGCGTCATGTCGACGTCCATCAGCGACCAGATGCGCTGAAGGGACGCCTGCGCCGTCTCGATGGAGACCTGCAGGGACGCCATCTGCTTGATCGGCCTGTAGATGAGGAGGAGCGGCGCCAGCATCGGGATGACGTTCGCCAGGGTGACGTGCGCCGCGAAGCAGTAGACGAGGAACGCGCAGATGAGGACGATGCCGATGGTCTCGATGGTCGGGCTGACGACCAGCCCCCAGCGGACGGCGCGCATGTTCGTGCCGAAGAGCGCGCGGTTGACCTGCGCGTATTTCCTGTTCTCGAAATCTTCCGTGTGATAGGCCTTCACGACGCGGATGCACGTCAGGATCTCGTGGATGCGCGACCCGACGACCGAGCCCTTCTCCAGCGTCCGGCGCGACCACTTGCGGATGGTCTTGCCGAGCCCGCAGACGGGCAGCATGAACGCGGGCATCGCGATGGCGATGATGCCCAGGGTCGCCAGCATGTGGTTGGCGATCGCGAACCAGATGATGAAGGCAATCGCCACGAAAATCTCGAACGGCGCGCGGCAGAGCTCGGCCAGCATCGTCTGGATGATCGACTGCATGACCTGCGGATCGCCCGTCGCGCGCGTCATCAGCTGGCCGACGTCGATCCGCCCGTGGAACTGGACGGACTGCTCCTGGATCTTGCGAAGCAGGTCCTGGCGAAGGTCCATGACGACGCGCGAGGCCGCCCACGTGAGGCAGTACTGGTTGAGGAAGATGAGGCCGAGGCGCAGGAGCGCGACGAGCGGGATGCCGATGACGGCCATCAGGACGAGCGCGCCGCCCATCGCGCCGTCTTCCTGCTCAAGCGGAATGCCAAGCCTGTCGGCGAGCGCCTTCGCCTTCGGATACCAGCTCGGCAGCTGCGCGGCGCGCGCCATCTCGCGCGCCATCTTCGACGTTCCGGCCGAAGCGGCGGCATCGCGCCTCAGCCGCGCCGCCTCGTCGGAGCCGGCGGCCTCAAGCTCGGCCAGTTCGGCGCGCACCGCGTCCATCCTCTCGGTGCGGCTGACCTTCTCCAGCGCCGGCTGGACGACCGTGAAGATCGGCACGAGCGTGCCGGCCGTCAGCATGCCGCAGACGATGCCGACCACGATGCGGAACTTGTACTTGCGCGCGTACTTCCACGCGCGGCCATACGCCTCGCGCGCCGTGTACTCGCGGTCAAAGAACTCCTTCTTGTATTCGATGCCCATAAGTCGCGTAGCTGTCGCCCCGCAAGAAAAAGATCCCAGACTGCCGTAGCACAGAATCCCCGGAACCCGTCGTTCCAAATGTGGGGCTTGACGCCCCCTATTCAAATGTCGGTCGAAGAAACTTCTGCTGAATCCGCGTGCAGCCCAGGACCCACGTCCTCACAAGATCAACTTTCCCTCACCTCGATGCCGGCGGTCGCCTTGAGGGCGTCGACGATCCGCTGGAAGGCCCGGCCGACCTCGTCGTCCGTCAGCGTCTTCTCCGCGCTCCTGAACTCCAGCGCATAGGCGCGGGAGTCCTTGAAGACGTCGAAGAGCTCGACCTTGACGAGCTCCCTGCCGCCGTTCTTCCGGATCGTCTCGACGATCTGCGCGTGCGGGACGCCGCCCTTGTCGACGAGCGCGATGTCGCGGCGGACGCCCGGGAAGCTCGGCACGGCCGAGACGCGCCCGACCTCGTCGAACTTCTTGAGAAGCGCCTTCGTCTCCAGCTCGCAGAGCGCCATTTGCGTCGTCAGGCGGAACGGATGCCGCAGCTTCGCCGAGACGGCGCCGAGGACGCCGATCGCCTTGCCGTTCAGCTTCACCTGCAGCGCCGCGCCCTTCGCGAACGCCGGATGGTCCGCCGCGACGAACTCCACGCGCCCGGCGTGGAGGCTGCGGACAAGCTCCTCGACCGCGCCCTTCATCCAGAGCACGGCCTCCTCCTCGTCCAGCGGCAGGCGGCGGCGCAGCGCCTCGCGCCCGACCGGGCCGACGAAGCCGAGCGACAGCAGCTCCCGCTCCGTCGGCTGCTCCTTCGCGGGCATCTCGCCCTTCGCCGGAATCGTCACCTTGCCGAAGGCCTTGCCCGTCTCGAACAGGAGCGCGGACGCCTCGTGCGCCGCGTTCTTGCCGAGCGTCCCGTAGAGCTGCGGCAGGAGGCTGTCGCGCATGAAGCCGTATTCGGCGGACACGGGATCTGGAATCGCGAGCCGCGCCTTCTTCGTCTCCTCGCGCGGATCGAAGTCGTTGAGCTCCTTCTCGGAGAGGAACGAGTAGTGCATCGCCTCGGAGAAGCCAAGCCCCATCAGGATCTCGCGCAGCCGGCACTTCGCGCGGAACGGCGCGTCGGAAAGCGACGAGACGGACGGCGCGCTCGGCATCGTGTCCGGGATGTTGTCCAGCCCGTAGAGCCGCGCGATCTCCTCGACGAGGTCGGCCTCCATCGACAGGTCCCACCGCCAGGACGGGATCTCGAACGTGACCTCCTTGCACGCGGCGAAATGGTCGGCCTCGGCCGTCGGACGCAGCCCCAGCGACTTCAGCAGGAAGACCATCCCGTCATTGCCGATGTCGATGCCGATCAGCTTGCGCGCGCGGTCGAAGTTGAGCGTGACGGGCGCGTTGAGCGGCTGCGGACGGCTGTCGATGTCGATGACGCCCTTCGCGATCTCGGCCGCGCCGTACTTCTGCAGCAGGTGCGCCGCGCGGCGCGACGCGAAGTCGGCGACGTCCTTGTCCACGCCGCGGATGTAGCGGTAGGACGACTCGCTCGACAGCCCGAGCTTCGTCGCCGTGTACTTCGTCGACGTCGGCTCGAAGAGCGCGGACTCGAGGAAGACGCTCTTCGTCTCGCCCTCGGAAATGCCGGAGTCCTCGCCGCCCATGACGCCGGCGACGCAGTTCGGCCGCGTCGCGTCGCAGATCATGAGCATCGTCGGGTCAAGCGTGCGCGTCACGCCGTCCAGCGTCTTGATCGTCTCGCCTTCCTTCGCGCAGCGGACGACGACCGTGCGCCCGGCGAGCTTCGTGTAGTCGAAGGCGTGCAGCGGCGCGCCCAGCTCCATGAGGACGTAGTTCGTGACGTCGACGACAAGGCCGAGCGAGCGGACGCCGCAGAGCTCCAGCCGCTTCGCCATCAGGGCGGGCGACGGCCCGTCCTTCACGCGCGTGACGACGCGCGCCGTGTAGCGCGGACACTTCGCCGGGTCCTCGACGACGACCTTCACCTCGTCGTTCACGTCCACGGCGGACTCGACGAAGTCCACCGGCGGCAGCGTGAGCGGACGGTGCAGGATCGCGGCGAACTCGCGCGCGAGGCCGACGACCGACAGCGCGTCCGGCCGGTTCCACGTCACCTCGATGTCGAAGACGGTTTCCGGCTTCTCCAGCTTCGCGACGTCCCGGACGGGCGTGCCGTTCGCGATCTCCGCCGGATACTCGATGATGCCGTCGTTCCCCTCGCCGAGGCACAGCTCCTTCTCGCTGCAGCACATGCCGAAGCTCTCGACGCCGCGCAGCTTGCCCTTCTTGATCTTCTCCGGGTTGCCGTTCTTGTCGAGGAACGCGGGAATCGGCGCGCCGATCTTCGCGAACGCCGTCTTGATGCCCTGCCGCATGTTCGGCGCGCCGCAGACGACCTGGAAGCTCTCATGGCCGTCCGTCACCGTGCAGACGTGCAGGTGGTCGGAGTTCGGATGCGCCGCGCAGGCGACGACCTCGGCGACGACGATCAGGTCGGAGAGCGGATTCCCGCCGACCGTTTCGATCGACTCGACCTGCAGCCCGGCACGGGTCAGCTTCTCGGCAAGTTCCTTCGGGTCGATGTCATCGACCTTGACGTACTCATTCAGCCACGACAGGGGCAGTCTCATCTTTCTTCACCTCTTCTTCTGCTTCAGAATTCTGATCCACGGATTTCACGGATTCGCACGGATTCTTTTCATTCTCGTCTCCGTGCCTCCGTTCCTCTGGAATCTCCGCGTTCAGCGCCCCCCGCCTAGCGGCCCCTTCGGGCTGCTCCGCAGGGGGATGCGCAGGCACATCCGGCTTCTCCGCCGCCTTCCTCTCCGCCTTCGCCCGCTTCTTCCACTGCGGCCCGTACTTCGGGTACTTCTCGACGGCCGAGAAGACGCCGTTCGTGAACGCGACGACGTGGCCGGTCGTGACGAGCCAGTTCAGGTGCTGCTCGAACTCGGGGTCGTCCGCCGGGAACTCCGACTTGTCGCAGCAGGGGTGCTCGGCGACGAACTTCGCCGCGCGGGCAAGCTCGGGGATCGCGTGCTCGGCGTCGAACGCCTTGTACTCAAGGCCCGTGACGAACTCCGGGCCGCGCGCGTCGTTCGCGCGGAAGAAATGGAGCTTGCGGTGGTGGAACGCGCCGCGCAGCGCGAAGCACATGCCCGCCGGCGCGCGGCGCTCGGCCTGGATCGCGTCGTTCACCGCCCAGACGAGCGGCTTCACCGGCGACTTCTGCGCGACGTCCGCCGTGATCATCAGGTGCTTCGGGCGCTCCAGGAGCGACGGCAGGATCGTGCGCCTGAACTCGCCCTCGGCCTGTTCGCGCGTCATCTGCGCCGCGCCCTCGACGTCGGCCTGGCCCTTCGCGAAGAAGACGGTCTTCTTCGTCGCGCCCTTGCGCCATTCCTCGATCGCCTCCGGGTCGCGCACCATCTCGATGTGCGCGCGGTACTGGTCCTCGGACAGGTCCGGATACCGCGTCCGGATCATCTCCTTGACTGTCGCGTTGAACTCGTGGATGTTCGGCGGCCCCAGGAGGACGCCCGAAAGCCCGCATTTCGCGACGCAGCTGAAGTTCCCCTTCGGCGGCTCGCAGTCAATCACCTTCGCGTCGTAGTAGTCGCCGAGATGCGCCGCGAGCGCGTGCGCGAGAACGTCCTCCTCGCGCGTCGAGGCGAACCCGCACGCCTTGCACTGGCAGAAGGAGGTTTGGGAGGTTTGGGAAGCTTGGGAGGTTGGGGAGGTTTTGGGGGGGCGCGGCGTGATCTTCAGCAGGATCGACTGCGGGTTGTCGAGGAAGAAGTACGCGAGCTCCTTGAGCTTGTAGGCGTGCGCGTCGCCCTGCAGCTTGCGGATGATCGTGCCGAGGGCCTTCGTCTCGGGCAGGATCTTCACCTCGCAGTCGAGCGGACGCAGACGCTCCTCGAAGCGCGGACGATCCCCGAACGGCTTGCGCCCGCCAAAGGGCTTCCGGTCGCCGAACGCCTTGCGGTCGCCGCCGAAGGGGCGCCTCTCGCCCATCGGCTTGCGCGCGTCACGCGCGTCAAGGGGCTTGCGGGGCCTGTCCCCACGCCCCGTCTCGCGCACCCCGTCGGATTCGGGGCGGATCTTGCCGACGCTGACCCCGGCGCCCTGCTTCGCCCAGGCGGGCGTGAAGTCGATCGACCCGAAATCAAGGATGTTTCCGTTCTCTTCGCTCATGGTCTGCGTATTATACCATATTCAGCCGAACGAACGACGAAAGGCCCTGCAGAAGCCGAGGACTTCGGCGTGACCGTCTCGGCCAAGTCGACCGTCCCGCAGAGGCCATCAGCCCCGACGAGAAGCACCTGCGCGCAGAGGCCGATTTCACGCCGCGCACTTTACGCCTTCTCGACCGTGATCGCCGTCTTGTGCCCGTTGAGATCGACGTCGCCCGTGCCGTCGGACAGCGCAAGCTCGGTCGCCAGGATCTCGCCCTTCACGTAGTCGAGGTGCGCCGTGAGCGCGGCCTTCAGCTCCGCGTCGCACGCGACCGCGACCCGGATGCGCTGCGTGACCTCGAAGTCGGCCTCCTTGCGCATCGCCTGGACGTGGCTCACGAACTCGCGCGCGAGCCCCTCGGCGACGAGCTCGGGCGTCAGGACCGTCTCGAGGCCGACGACAATCGCCCCCTCGGACGCGACGACGAGCCCTTCCTTCGGCCGGCGCGTGACAAGGACATCCTCGCCCGTCAGTTCGACGCCCTCGACCGTCGCCGTGCCGGAGAAGGACTTCATCGCGGCGATCGCCGCCGCGACGGCCTTCATCTTCGGCCCGCACTTCCTGCCAAGTGTCTTGAAGTTCGCCTTGAAGGTGACGTCGCAGAGCTCCGTCTCGTCGGCAATCGACTCGACGGCCTTGACGTTCAGCTCGTCCGTGACGAGCGCGGCGAGCGCCTCGATCGAGACGCCGGCCACGCGGATCTTCGCGAGCGGCTGCCTGACCTTGAGATCGTTGTCAGCCC
>CAKUGW010000064.1 GCA_934654805.1 uncultured Kiritimatiellota bacterium | reverse complement strand
GGCTGGGGCTGCCGAATGCGTCCGGCACCATGACCCAACGAAACGCGGAATGCCGAGGTCGGACGGAATCCACCAGCCGCGCAGCGAGAGCTCGAACGGGAAGACGCGGATGCCGTCCGGCGCGCAGTTGCGCTTGAAGGCCTGCGTGAAGAAGCGTGTCAGGAACGTCTGGAGCGTCCGCGCGACCGTCGCCGCGTCAAAGCGCCCTGCGAAGAAACGTTCGGCGGACGCCTGCAGGTCCTTTGGTCCCATCTCGTTTACGATGAAGTTCCAGAGGAAGAAGTCGTGCAGCTCATAGGGGCCGATCCGATCCTCCGTGACCTGCCCCTTCACAAGCTCCGGCGAGATCGGCGTGTCGATGATGTCCTGCACGGCACGCGCCGCCTCACCCGTTCCCCGTTCATCCGTCTTCCCTCTTCCCTCTTCCTTCTCGCCTCTTCCTTCCGCTTCCGCCCACCACGCGCAGACCTTTCGGACGACCGTCTTCGGCACGCCCGCATTGACGCCGAACATCGACATGTGGTCTCCGTTGAACGTGCACCAGCCGAGCGCGATCTCCGAGAGGTCGCCCGTGCCGAGGACGATGCCGCCGACCATGTTCGCGCGATCCATGAGGATCAGCGTGCGCATGCGCGCCTGGGCGTTTTCGTAGGTGACGTCTGGCGTCTTCCCGTCGTGCCCGATGTCCTTCAGGTGCTGGCGCACCGACTTCGCGATCGGGACCGTCTCCAGCCGGAGGCCAAGCCCTTCGCAAAGGCGGTCGGCGTTGCCCTTCGTGCGCGTCGACGTGCCGAAGCCCGGCATCGTCAGGACGTGCAGCCCCTTCCTGTCGTAGCCGAGCTTCTCGAACGCGGCGTGCGCGACCAGGAGGACAAGCGTCGAGTCGAGGCCGCCCGAGAGGCCGATCACGACGTCGCGGCAGCCAATCGCCTTCAGGCGGCGCGCCAGCCCCGCGACCTGTTTCGCGAAGACGGCGGCGGGGCGGCAGGGGAACGGCGACACCGCGCCCCTCTTCGGGGGCAGTCCGAGATAGGCGCGATGCGTGGCAAGGGAACCGAGTTCTTTCTTCATGGACGGTATTATACCATATGCGGACTGTCGCATTCCTTGAGCCAGGCCCTCACGTGCGGAGCGAGCGGACGAGCGAGACGCACCAGACGCGCGCGGCGCCGGCGCGCTTCAGCTCCGCCGCGCACTCCGAGAGCGTCGAGCCCGTCGTCATCACGTCATCGACGACAAGCGCCGTCTTCCCCGCGACGACGGCGGGCCGCATCACGCCGAACGTGCCGATCACGTTCGTGCGCCGCTCGGCCTCGCTCAGCCGCCCCTGCCGCTTCGGCGCGTTCTTCCGCCGCAGCACGAACGGCGGACAGGGCTTGCCCAGCCGCCGCGCAAGCGGCTTCGCGAGGACGCGGCACGGCGTGTAGCCGCGATCCCAGAGGTGAAAGAGCGTCGACGGCACGGAGAGGACGACATCGACCTGCGCGACGTCAAACCGCGCGCGCACCGCCGCTTCGAGGAAGTCCACAAGATCGTCCCGCAGCCAGTAGTGGTTGCGGAACTTGAAGGCGTTCAGCATCTCGCGCGCCTCGCCGTCCATCCGCAGCGCGCTCGCCGCACGGTCGAAGTGCGGACGGTACGCGCGGCAGTCCTCGCAGAGGAATTCCTCGTCCAGCCCCAGCGCATCGCGTCCGCACCGCCGGCAGCAGCCCGTCGCCGGGACGAAGGGCAGGCGGTTCAGGCAGTCCGAACAGACGTGACGCCCGGGCCTGTCGACCGGGCGTCCGCAGACCTCGCACGTGCGAGGCCACACGATGTCGAGAACCTTAGCGAGCAAGCAGGTTCGCGGGGTATTCGCCCGCCTCGACGAGCTTCCGGATCTCGGCCACGACGAACGGCTTGTCCTCGCGGTACGTGACGCCGAACCACGACGAGTCCGTCGGCAGAACCTTGCAGTCGGCCTTGCCTTCCTTGATCAGCTCGTCCACGACGAACGGGATGTACCACTCGCTCTTCATCTCCGTGCCGCGCGCGGCGAGGAACGTCGCGAAGCGCGTCTCCAACTCGGCGAAGAGCTTCGGCGTGAAGCCCCAGCAGTTCATCGAGACGCGCGCGTCGAGCGGAACCTTGACGGGGTTCGACTCGTCCTCGCGGTTCTCGGCCACGTCGCCGGCCCGCACAAGCTTCGTCATCTCGGTCACGCCCTTCAGCATGCCGTCGGCGGAAATGTCGCAGATGCCGCGCGCGACCGAGCCGTTTGCGGAAAGCGTCAGGTCGAGGCGGTAGCCGACCATCGCGAAGTGGAGCGACGCCGGATCGACGGACGTGAGGTACGCGCCGAGCTTGGCCATCGCGTCACGCCCGTAGAAGTCGTCGGCGTTGATGACGGCGAACGGCTCCTTCACGACGTGGCGCGCCGCGCGCGTCGCGTGCGCCGTGCCCCACGGCTTCGTGCGGCCTTCGGGGAACGTGTAGGGCGCTGGCAGGTCGTTCAGGTCCTGATAGCAGTAGTCGACGGCGACAAGGCCCTCGTACTTCTTGCCGACCTTCTCCTTGAACTCGGCCTCGAAGTCCTTGCGGATGACGAAGACGACCTTGCCGAAGCCGCCGCGAATCGCGTCGAAGACGGAGTAGTCGAGAATGGCCTCGCCCGAGGGGCCCACGGGGTCAACCTGTTTCAGCCCGCCATAGCGGCTGCCCATGCCGGCGGCGAGAACAACGAGAGTCGGTTTCATCTGCTCAGTTTCCTTTCTGTTGAAAAGTGAGCGTGTATTATACCACATTCGCCGCGCCGCCTGTCGCCGCCGGCTTTACGCCGTCGCGAAGAACGCGCTCACGCGCGCCAGCAGGTCGCCCGCCTCGGACACCGTGTGCACGGACGCGGGAATCGACTTGCGGAAGAGCGCGCCGTAGTTCTTCGTCACGAGGCGCGGGTCGCTGACGATCACGACGCCGCGGTCCGACTTCGTGCGGATGAGCCGCCCGAACCCCTGACGGAACTTGATGACGGCCTCCGGCAGCGCGTAGTCGCGGAACGAGCTGCCGCCCGCGCGGTCGATCATCTCGGAACGCGCCTCGACGACGGGATCGCCCACCTGCGCGAACGGCAGGCGCGCGAGGACAACGCACGACAGCGCCTCGCCCGCGACGTCGACGCCCTCCCAGAAGCTCTGCGCACCGAACAGCACCGTGTTCGCGCGCCCCTTGAGCTGCCGCGTCATCGCCTCGCGCGACAGCCCCTCGCCCTGCACGAGCAGCGTGACGCCCGCCGCCGCAAGCGGCTCGTGCGCGTGCGCGGCGACGGCGTTCATCATCTCGTAGCTCGTGAAGAGGACGAGCGCCCGTCCCTGCGTGATCGCGAAGAGGTCGCGGAGAAACCCCGCCAGCGCCTCCGCATACGCCGCCGAGTCTGCCGCCGGGTCGGGCAGGCAGTCCGGCGCGAGGACGAGCGCCTGGCGGAAGTAGTCGAACGGCGAGGTCGCCGTCAGGAAGCGGAAGCGCTCCTTCGTCCCCAGCCGCCGCGCCATGTACTTGAAGTCGTTGCCGACGCGCAGGGTCGCCGAGCAGAGCACGACCGAGTCCTTCACGTCGTAGAAGATGCGCTTCAGGTCGTCCGCCACCGACAGCGGCGCGGCGACGAGCCGCACGTAGGCGGGCCGCCGCTCCAGCCGCACCCGCTCCGCCCAGTAGGCGTGCGTCGCCTTGTCGCCGCGCAGCACGAAGTTCGTCTCGTTCGCGAACGCGACCAGCGACTCGGCGATGCCCGAGACCTGCGCGGAGAGGTCGCCGAGGTAGTTGAGCTCCCCTTCCGGCACGGCGCCGTCGAGCGTGTCGCGGAGGTCGTGCAGCAGGTTCACGAGCGCGGCGAGCTCGGTCTCGAGGCGGGTCTGCGCCGCCGCGAGCTTCCTCTCGTCCCAGGCGTCGGCCTCGTAGGGCTTGAAGAGCCCGTGCAGGGAATAGGCGCGCACGCCGTCGTCCGCCACGCGGTAGCGGCAGGCCGCGCGGTCCTTCGCCGGCTTCAGGAGCCGCGCGGCGACCTCGGCGAGCGCGTCCGCCGCGTTCACGATGCGCGGCGAGAGGCGCGCGGCGTCCGCCACGAGTCGCATCACCTTCACGCCGGCCGCGCTGCCCGCGAACGCGCCCTTCTGGAACTGGCGCTCGACCGACGCGAGCGTGCCGGAAACGCGCGCCGTCTGCCGTCCCCGCCCGCGCCGCTGGAGGCGGCCCAGGATGCGCGTCAGGGCCGGGAGCGAGAACTCCGCGCTGAGGTAGTCCGTCGCGATCGACTCCAGGTTGTGCGCCTCGTCCATCACGAGCCGCCCGTAGCCCGGCAGGATGCCGCTCCCCGGCGCGGTCGCCTCGGCGAGGACGAGCGCATGGTTCGCGATGACGAGGTGCGCCTCGGCGGCGGCCTTGCGCGCCTTGTAGACGAAGCAGCGCGCGTAGTAGGGGCAGCGCCGGCCGCTGCACTCGTCGCCGGGGCAGGAGAGGAGCGCGCGCGGCAGGCCCTCGTAGGTGTCGAGGTCGCCGTCCTTCGTGTGCCGGAGCCAGTCGATGAACGCCGGCATGAGCGCCTGCTCGTCGGCGGACATCGTCCAGTACCCGGCGGCGAAGAACTCGCCCACGGCCCGGAGGCAGAGGTAGTTCGTGCGGCCCTTCAGCAGCGCGACCCTGAACTTCGCGGCGGCGTCGCCGAGGATGCGCCGCGCGCGGGGGATGTCGGACGAGACGAGCTGCGACTGGAGGTTGCGCGTCGCCGTCGAGACGACGACGGGCGTGTCGTTCGTCCAAGCCCAGAGGATGGACGGCACGAGGTAGGCGAGCGACTTGCCGACGCCCGTCCCGGCCTCGACGACGAGGTGCTCGCGCGCGTTGAACGCGGCGGCGATCGCGCCCGTCATGTCGATCTGGCCGGGGCGCTCCTCGTAGCCGTCCATCCGGCCGAGCGTCCCGCCCGCGCGCAGATGGCCCTGCACGGCCGCGACGTCAATCGACGCGCAGTCCTCGTGCGTGGGCAGGTGGCGCGTCCGCGCGGCGTCAGGCCGCTCCGGGATGAACCCCGCCCAGTTCGGGTCGTCGATGAACGCGGCCGGCGTCATGCGCCTTACGCGAACCGGTAGACGGCGAGCTTCTTGTAGTGCGTGTGGAGGAGCTTCTCCGCCTTTTCGCTGCCCGGCTCGCCGAGGTAGTCCCTGTAGAGGGCCTGGACTTCCGGGTTGAGGTGCGACATCCGCAGCGCGGACCTCTCGTCGTCCGCGTAGAGGCCGGCCGTCCGCTTCGCGCGGATCTCGTCGTTCGCGAGGCACGGCTGGCCGCCGCCGCCGATGCAGCCGCCCCGGCACGCCATGACCTCGATGAAGTCGTAGCGCGGCTTCCGGCCGGCCTTGAGGTCGTCGCGCACCTGATCCAGCACCTTCTCGACGTTGCCCATCTGGTGCGCGACGGCGATGTTCACCTTCGTGCCCTTGACGTCAATCGTCGCCGTCTTGATGCCGTCCATGCCGCGCACGTCGCGGAACTCGATCGCCGGGGGCTGCGCCTCCTTGGTGATCAGGCAGTAGGCCGTGCGGAGCGCCGCCTCCATGACGCCGCCCGTCACGCCGAAGATCGTGCCCGCGCCCGTGTAGGCGCCGAGCAGGTCGTCGGCCTTCTCCTCCGGCAGGGAGTCGAAGTCGATGCCGGCGGCCTTGATCATGCGGGCGAGCTCGCGCGTCGTCAGCACGACGTCCGTGTCCTGCTGGCCCGTCGCGCTCATGTGCTCGTCGCGCGAGATCTCGTACTTCTTCGCCGTGCAGGGCATGATCGAGGTGACGTGAACCTTCTTCGGCTCGACGCCGTTCCGCTCCGCCCAGTAGCTCTTCGCGAGCGCGGAGAGCATCTGCTGCGGCGACTTCGCGGTCGAGAAGTTCTCCGCGAAGTCCGGCGCGTACTTCTCCATCCAGTCCGTCCAGGCCGGGCAGCAGCTCGTGATGAGCGGCAGCTTCCCGCCCGACGTGAAGCGCCTGACGAACTCCGTGCCCTCCTCCATGATCGTGACGTCGGCGGAGAAGTTCGTGTCGAACACCCGGTCGAAGCCGAGGCGGCGCAGGGCCGCGTAGATCTTGCCCGTCGTGAGCGCGCCCGGCTCCTTGCCGAACGCCTCGCCAAGCGCGACGCGCACGGCCGGGGCGATCTGCACGAGGCAGGTCTTCTCCGGGTCCTGCAGGGCCGCCCAGACCTTCTTCGTCTCGTCCTTCTCGTAGATCGCGCCGACCGGGCAGTGCGCGGAGCACTGGCCGCACTTGATGCAGGGCGAGTCCATGAGCGACACGCCCGCCGCCGGGGCCATCACCGTCTTCTCGCCGCGCCCGATGAACTCCAGCGCCCAGACGTTCTGCATCTCCTGGCAGACTTCCGCGCAGCGGCCGCACTTGATGCACTTGTCGGGGTTGAGGACGAGCGAGGGCGTCGAGGTGTCGTTGTCGTGGTGGACGACCTCCTTCGGGAACGGGATGTCGCGGATGCCGAAGTCGGCCGCGATCGCCTGAAGCTCGCAGACGCCCGAGCGCGGGCACTGGAGGCAGTCCGACGGGTGGTTCGCGAGGATGAGCTCCAGCACCGTGCGGCGCACCTGCACGATGTCCGGGTCGTGCGTGATGATCCTCATGCCCGGCATCGCCTCCGTGCAGCACGCGCGCAGCAGCTTCGGGCTCGGCACGAACTTGCCGGGCTCCGTGCGGCTCGGCACGAGCTGGCGCACGACGCAGATGCCGCAGCTTGCGCCCGGCTTGAGGTCCGGGTGGTAGCAGAGCGTCGGGATCTTGACGTTCGCGGCCTTCGCCGCGGCGAGGAGGTTCGAGCCCTTCGGGACGCTCACGGCGACCCCATTGACTTCGAGCGAAATCGTTTCTTTTTCCATTTTGCTAAGACCTTTCTGTTTGAAAGCCACGAATCTTCACGAATCGTCACGAATCTCGAAATTGGCAAGATTCGTGTCGATTCGTGGCTCATTTCTTACCCGTGGCTGATCGCGCCGAACTTGCACGTCGCCTCGCAGGCGCCGCACTTGATGCACTTCGCCGCGTCGATGACGTGCGGCGTGCGCACCGCGCCCGTGATCGCGCCGGCGGGGCACTTGCGGGCGCACATCGTGCAGCCCTTGCACTTCGCCGCGTCGATCGTGTAGCGGATGAGCTTCGAGCACTTGCCGGAGCGGCACCGCTTGTCGTGGATGTGCTCCAGGTACTCGTCCATGAAGTACTGGAGCGTCGAGCGCACGGGGTTCGAGGCCGTCTGGCCGAGCCCGCAGAGCGACGCCTTGTTCATCGCGTCGCAGATCGCGCGCATGTCGGCGATGTCCTGCTCGGTGCCGCGCCCCTCGCTGATCTTGTTCAGGTAGTTCAGGAGCTTGCGCCCGCCGATCCGGCACGGCGCGCACTTGCCGCACGACTCGTCGACGGTGAAGTCGAGGTAGAACTTCGCGATGTCGACGACGCAGTCCGTCTCGTCCATGACGATGAGGCCGCCGGAGCCCATGATCGAGCCGATCTTCGCGAGCGACTCGTAGTCGATCGGCGTGTCGAGGAACTGCGGCGGGATGATGCCGCCGGAGGGGCCGCCCGTCTGCGCCGCCTTGAACTGGTGGCCGCCGCGGATGCCGCCGCCGATGTCGAAGATGATCTCCCGGAGCGTCGTGCCCATCGGCACCTCGATGAGGCCGGAGTTGTTGACCTTGCCCGTGAGCGCGAAGACCTTCGTGCCCTTCGTCGTCGCCGTGCCGATCCGGCTGAACCAGTCCGCGCCCCTGTTGATGATGACGGGGATGTTCGCGAGCGTCTCGACGTTGTTGATCACGGTCGGACGCCCCCAGAGGCCCTTCACGGCCGGGAACGGCGGACGCGGGCGCGGCATGCCGCGGTTGCCCTCGATCGACTGCAGGAGCGCCGTCTCCTCGCCGCAGACGAACGCGCCCGCGCCGAAGCGGAGCTCGATCTCGAAGTCGAAGCCCGAGCCGAGGATGTCCTTGCCGAGCAGGCCGAGCCCAGTCGCCTGCCGGATCGCGACCTGCAGGCGGTGGATCGCGAGCGGGTATTCCGCGCGGATGTAGATGAAGCCCTTCGTCGCGCCGATCGCGTAGCCGGCGACGATCATCGCCTCCAGCACGCTGTGGGGGTCGCCCTCCAGCGTCGAGCGGTCCATGTACGCGCCGGGGTCGCCCTCGTCGGCGTTGCAGACCATGTACTTCTGGCCCTTGGGCTGCTGCTGGGCGAACTTCCACTTCAGGCCCGTCGGGAAGCCCGCGCCGCCGCGCCCGCGCAGGCCCGACTTCAGCATCTCGTCGACGACCTGCTCCGGCGTCATCTCGAAGAGGACCTTCTCGATCGCCTTGTAGCCGTCGCGCGCGATGTAGTCCTCGATCTTCTCCGGGTCGATCACGCCGCAGTTCCGGAGGACGATGCGGCACTGCTTCTGGTAGAACGGGATGTTCGCCTCGGCGACGACGTCCGTCGCCTGCTCCGGGTCGTAGCAGAGGCGCTGCACGACGCGGCCCTTGACGAGGTGCTCGGCGACGATCTCCTGCACGTCGCCCTTCTTCACCTGCACGTAGAACGTGCCCTGCGGCAGGATCTTCACGATCGGCCCCTGCTCGCAGAAGCCGAGGCAGCCGGTCTTCACGACCTGGACCTTGTCCGCGAGGCCCGCGAGCCCCAGGCACGAGGCGAATTCGGCGACGAGGCCGTCCGCCCCGCCGGAGCAGCACGCCGTGCCGCCGCAAATCAGAACATACGATTGATAGGCCATGACCTTACTCTCCCTTCGCGCTGTCCGCGCCTGACTTGTCGAGGACGTTCGCCGCGACGATTTCCCTGCCCACGATGTGCTTTTCGACGATCTCCTTCGCGGCCGCCGCGTCGACGCGCCCGTAGACGACGGTCGGCAGCCCCGGAACGACGACCTCGACGGTCGGCTCCTCCGCGCAGCGCCCCATGCAGCCGGTCTGGCGCACGAGGACGTTCGTCAGCCCCCTCTCGGCCATCGCGTCCACGAACGCCGCGAACGTCTCCTTCGCGCCGGCGGCGATGCCGCACGTGCCCATGCCGACGATGACCTGCACGTCCTTGTTCGCGTTGTCGCGCATCTCCATCGCCTTGCGGTTCTCGTTGCGCAGCCTGCGCAGACCCTCCAAAGTCAACTTCTCCATTTTGCTCTCTCCTTTTGATAGACCGTTCGTCGTCCACGAATTTTCACGAATGTCCACGAATTTCGATTCGTGAAGATTCGTGTCCATTCGCGGCCCCTTACCCGATCGCGCGGTACTTCTCGATGATGCCCGTGACGTCCTTCGTCTCGAGCTTGCCGTGCACGTCGCCGTTGACGACGGCGACCGGCGCGAGGCCGCAGCAGCCAAGGCAGCGCACCGCCTCGATCGAAAACAGCCCGTCAGGCGTCGTCGCGTTGACGCCGACGCCGAGCTGGCGCTCGAACTCCCTGATGAGGTCGTCGCCGCCGCGCAGGTAGCAGGCCGTGCCGAGGCAGACCTGGATGATGTACTTGCCGGCCTTCTGGAGCTTGAAGAAGTTGTAGAAGGTCACGACGCCGTAGATCTTCGCAAGCGGCACGCCCAGCAGCTCGCTCGTCTCGATCGCGATCGCGCGCGGGATGTAGCCGTAGGTCTGCTGGACCTTGTGCAGCACCATGATCAGGTTGCCCGGCTTGTCCTTCCATTCCTCGATGAACGCCTTCAGCTCGGGCGTCATCCGTTCGGTCTCGTTGCTCACGTCAGGTACTCCTTTGGTTGATGAGAGGGATAGTATACCAAACCGCAAGCAAGTTAGGCAAGGGAAACTCTCAGGCTCTCAAGGGCCTATGACGCCGGCATGACATACCACAGGAGGCAGAAGAAATGGCAGATCGTGCCGGCGAGGACGAAGATGTGCCAGACCATGTGCGCGTAAGGCAGCGACTTCCAGAGGTAGAAGGCGCAGCCGAGCGTGTAGAGGCCTCCGCCGAGCGTCAGCCACATCGTGCCGAGGCCATGCAGGGCCCGCACGAGCGGCACGATGGCCAGGAGCGCCATCCACCCCATCACGACGTAGGCGGCCGTCGAGACGATGCGGAAGCGCCCGGTCGTCCGCACCTTGAAGAGGATGCCCGCGAGCGTCGCGCCCCACTCGACGCCGAAGATCGTCCAGGAGAGCGCCGGATGCTCCGGCCGCAGGGTGACGAGGCAGAACGGCGTGTAGCTGCCCGCGATGAGGAAGTAGATCGAGATGTGGTCCATGACGTGCAGGACGGCCTTCGCGGGTCGGTACGTGACGGCATGGTACGCCGAGGACGTCGCATAGAGGAGTATCATGCAGGCACCGAAGATCGCGCCGCTCGTCACCTTCCACGGCACGGCGACGCCGCTCTGCGCGCCCTGCCACACCAACAGCGCCAGCATCGCCGCGCCGAGATGCGACCCGACGACGTGCGTGACCGTGTTGGCGATCTCCTCGCCGCTCGTCTGCTCTCGCGTCATTTCCACTTGCCTCCGTCCAAAGGCCTCATTTCGTTTCATTCACCCTGTTCGCGCGTCGTCCAGCGCACGAGGCCCCAGAGGAGCGCGTGCACCGTTTCGCCGCGCGGCGTCGTGACGCGCTCGTAGAGCGTCCAGAACTTCGACCAGTTGCGGTCCACGGCCGGCGCCCAGCGGATCGGGAAGAGCGAGAGGAAGCGCCCGTACCGCGTGCCGTCCGCCGCGACGGACGATTCCCAGAACGGCCACAGGCGGAAGTACGTGTCGTCCGGACGGCTCACCCAGAACGGGAAGACCCGCGTCTCGTCCGGCAGCAGCTCCACGAGCCGCCAGCCGAAGCGCGTGATCTCGTCTTCTTTCGCGCCGTCGAGATAGCGGAAGTTGTCGATGTGCTCGTAGAGCGGGAAGACGCTTGTGCGCGCGCGTTTCTCGAAGCGCTCGATCTCGACAAAGGGCCAGGGGAAGCGGCCCCGCCAGCCGTTCGGCGTCTCGGCATACGAGAAGAGCGGCGGCAGGAAGAGCCACTGGCTCTCGCGTTCGCGAGCGACGCGCCCCAGGAGCGGCCAGAGCATCCAGCTCGTCCCCGCGCCGCCCGTGTCGCGGTCGGCGAACGAGGTCTTCCAGTTCCAGAGCGGCCAGAGGACGGTCGTGTGGTCGTCCGCCCGGTTGTGGCTCGTCACGTAGAACGGCCAAAAGCCCCACGAGCCGTCGTCCCGCCAGTGGAAGAGCGGGAAGAGGACGGCGTTCGTCGTCAGCCATGCGTTGTCCTTCGGACGCGGCATGCGGTAGCGCATCCAGACGGGCCAGAGGACGAACTCCCAGTCGTACAGCGTCAGGACGTGCGGATGCCGCCCGTAGATCGGGAACAGCCCCCAATAAAAGGAATCATCCGCACTTTTCCCTTCCGCACTTCTTCCTTCTTCCTTCTTCCTTCTTCCGTCCACGCCGTTCCACCAGAGCGGCAGGATGTCGAACTGGTAGCCGCCGTCGACATTGGACTGGTAGTGCGTGAAGAGGCAGAGCCGCCACCAGTCGCGGTGGGAGGTGAAGAGCGGCCAGAGGACGTCCGTCGTCTCGGCCTCGTGCGACCAGAACGGGCGCAGCGCGTAGAAGTCGCGCGCCGGGTCCTGCTGATAGAACGGCAGAACCTGAAACGCAACAGCGAGGAGTGGGAGTGTGAGAGTCATTGGAACCGTCGAATCAAGGAACGGGTGTGGCGATGCCTGCGGCGCTCAACACGGAGGGGTCGGAGGTCGGGAGGCACGGAGAGGGGGAAGAAGCGTTTGCTTCTGGGGCTCGTTGGGGCTGAGATGTGTTGAGGACGTGGCGGATGCCTTCCTTCAGTGTCGGGTAGCCAAAGTTCAAGACGAGACCGACTTCAAGGTCCAGCATCTTCAGGTACGTGAGGCACTGGGAGAAGAAAATCGAATCGGTTCGGGGCACCGCCTTGAGCTCGACGACGACACGGCCTTCGACCAAGAGGTCGATACGCTTTGGATGCTCGTCCGTATCCGACAACACGATGCCCTTGTAGACGACCGGGCAGGGAACTTGGCGTTCCACCTTCAGGCCGCGCTGCTGCAGTTCCCAGCAAAGCGCAGACTCGTAGGCCTCTTCCTTCAGCCCGCAGCCGAGCTCGCGATGAACCTCAATCGCCGCGCCGATGATTCGCTCGGTCAGCTCCCTCTCGACCCCCTCGAACTTCTTCCCCCCGTTCACGTCCCCTCACCTCCCAACTGTCTTTGCCCGATCGTTGTTACTCATATCCTCCTCCGTGCCTCCCAATCTCCATCACCTCCGTGTTCAGCGCCGCAGGCATCATGTCTGTCAGCGCCGCAGGCTTCTCCCCTTCCGTCCCCTCCTTCACTTCGCCAGCTTCTTCACTTCCTCGAACTCGCGGCGCTCGAACTCGGAGAGCTCGCCGATGCGCGACTGCACCTTGCGGATCGTCACCTTCGCGTGCTGCCTGTCGCCCGCCTTCAGCTGGACGCGCGCGAGCGAGACGAGCATGCGCACGTCCGCCTCGCGCCCGTTCGGCCCCTTCGAGAGCTCGCACGCCTTGCGGATGCACGACTCGGCCTCGGCGAAGTCGCGGTTCTGGTCCATCAGGACCGCCCCCAGCGTCTCCCACGCGACATACAGCCCCGGCGCGGCCTTGACGGCCTTGCGCGCGTACGTCTCGGCCTCCGCGAGCCGCTGCGTCCGCCGCAGGACTTCCGCGAGGTCGTTCAGCGCGAGCGCGACCGGCTGCGGCGCGTTCGCGGCCTTGCGCAGGAACGTCTCCGCCTCCGCGAGATTGCCGCGCCCGAACGCGAGCGAGCCCATGACGTAGTTCGCGAGCGGCGCGTTGCGGTTCCGCCGCAGGACGTCGCGCGCGTGCCGCTCGGCGTTCTCCTTGTCGTCCAGCGAGATGTCGAGCCCGAGCACGAGATCCTGCGTCGCGGGAATGCCCGGACGGGCCTTCGCGGCGGCGGCGAAGGCGTCGCGCGCCGCCTTGCGGCCCGCCTCGCCCCTCTTCAGGAGCGCGAAGCCCTTCGTCGTCTGCACGTGGTAGTCGAAGGGATCGCCCGACTGCTTCTCCATCGTCGGCAGGATCACGTCATTGAGCTTCTTCTCCAGCGCGGCCTTCGCCTTCGGGTCCTTCGCCGCGTCGATCTGCTGCAGCGTGACGGCCGCCAGCAGCGACCACGCCTGAAGGTCCTTGCCGTCCCTGTCGATCGCCTTCTGCACGTGCTCGGCCGCTGCCGTCAGGTCGTTCTTCATCATCGACACCATCGCGAGCTCCAGCTGGGCGCGCTTCTCGTCGCCCGCGACCGCCGCCGCCCGCTCCAGGTACTCGAGGGCCTTCGCCGCGTTCCCGTCCAGGAGCTCCAGCCGCATGAGGCCGAGGAGCGCGTCGTGGTCGCGCTCGTTCTTCGCGAGCACGTCCGCATAGATCTGGCGCGACTTCTTCGGGTCGTTCTCGTTCGCGTAGAGCGCGGCCATCATGTTGAGGAGCGACGCGCGCCTGTCGGACGGCACGAAGTCGATCGCGCGGCGGATCTGCGAGAGCGCGTCGCCCGGGCGCCCCGACCTCGCCCAGGCGTGGCCGAGGCGCACGAACACGTCGGGGTTGCGGATGTAGCCGTAGTAGGTGCCGAGCCGCCAGAGCACGTAGCGGCGGTTCGCGTCGTCGACGGCGGCCTTCAGCGTGCGCTCCAGCTCGCGCTTCTTGGCGACGGCCGCCGGATGGTTCGCGCCGAGCATCGCGACCTCGTTGAAGACGGCGCAGATGTTGTCGCGGTCGATCTCGTTCAGGACGAGCTCGTACATCTTCCAGGCGTCGTCGTCACGGTGCTTGTCCTGCAGCCAGACGCCGCGGTTGTTCGCGACGAAGCCGAGGTGGCGGCGCAGGGAGAAGCGCAGGCGGTCGACGGGGTTCGGCACCGCGCCGGCGTGGTAGCTGCCCCAGCCCTTCGGCGCCTCGAGGATCGCGTCATATTCCTTCCACGCCGTCCAGTCCGGCACGTGCGCCTCGTCCGCGCCGAAGAACAGGAACTCCGGCACGGGCGCCCTGTTCGCCGCGTACCAGAGGTCGGGCGCGCCCCAGATCGCGACCTTCTGCGGGACGGACGGATCGGCGGCGAACCAGTCCTGGATGAACGGCAGCACGCCCAGCGTGAGCGTCGTGCGCAGCTCGGCGTTCCTCTCGCCGCCGACGCCCTCCTGCGCGACAAGCTCGCCGAGGCGCGCGAGATAGTCCTCGTCCTGGTCGCGCGCCAGGGAAATGACGTGGAGCGGACGCCCCGCCTCGGCCGCGACGAGCTTCAGGTGGCTGTCGAGGAGGCCGTCCGTCACGAACCACGTGCGGTCGCCGAGGTCCTGCACGACCTTGCGCGCGATCCGGTCGGCGAACGCGCCCCGGTCGCCGTCGAACGCGAACAGGTTCCAGAGGCACGAGACGACGAGGACGAACGCGAGCACGCCGCCCGCGACGAGCGCGACGACGCGACGGCGGTGCTGCCACCAGAACGCGACGAGGTAGCCCGCGACGCACGCGGCGAACGCGCTCGACGCGACCGGCAGGACGCCGTACGGCTCCAGCGCCGCGCTCGGCGCGAGCGGCGTCGCCACCGCGAGAATCGCCGCGAAGGTCATCGCCGCGTGGAAGAGCCACGTCACGAGGGTCGGCGGCTCGTTGAACGCCTTCTGGCTGCTGAAGAGCGCCGCCACGAACGGCACGGTCGCGAAGAGCGCGACGAAGAGCCAGCCGGGCGTCCTGTACCACGCCTTCATTTCGCGCGCGAGGCTGCCGAGGTGCTCGCCCAGGCCGAGGCCGAACCAGCCCGCCGCGAAGAGCGCCGTGAGGAAGCCGACGAACAGGAAGAGGAAGAGCGCGAGATACGGCTTGCGCCCCTGCTTCAGCGCCGCGCACGTCAGCGTCGCGAGGTAGAACGGCAGGAACGCGAGGACGAGCGCCGAGTCGCAGAACGCGAGGCCGCAGAGGACGCCCATGAGCGGCGCAAGCCCCCACGTCGCGCCCTTGCGCCACCCGAAGAACGGCATGGCGACGAGCAGGGTGACGAGCGCCCAGAGGAAGTCGAAGAGGCGCGGCTCCAGGTGCGTCGCGGCGCTCCGCACGGCCGGCGTCAGGACGAAGACGACGACGGCGACGGCGCCCGCGAGCGTCGCGAGCAGGCCCTTCTGCGGCCGCGCGTCGTCCGCACGCACGTGCGCGGCGACGAACGCCGAGACGAGCCCGTAGAGGGCCATCGCGGCAAGCGTGCCGCAGACCGGCGCGATCAGGTTCCCGCCGCCGAGAAGCTTCGCGAACGCCGCCATCAGCGGATATTCGACCGCCCCCGCGTCAAGCCCCTTCCAGAGCGCGATCAGCCGCGCGCTGTCGCCGGGGTAGGCGTAGCCCGCAAGCGAGGCGAAGAAGAGGACGGCGACGACCGCGCCGAGGGCAAGGGCAACGAGAAAGTTCTTTTTCATGGGGCGTAGTATAGCAGTTTTCCGCCGAATCTGCAAAGCGGCCGCTTTCCACCGGAGAAGCCGGCAAAAGGCGGCGGCCGGAGGTCATTTCAGCCGCGCTTCCAAGTCCGCGTCGCGCGGACCGCCGACGGCCCGGCCCGTCTCGTAGTACCGCCGCGCGCCTGACCGGTTGCCGGGACGGGCCTGCAGGATCAGGTTCGCCATGTTGTAGTAGGCGTAGTGGCTGCGCGGATGTGCGCTGATCGCCCGGTCGAGCGCACGCTCGGCCTCCTTGTAGTTGCCGCGCGCCGTCTCCAGGGCGGCTTTCAGGTTCAGCGCCGCCGCATCGTCCGGCTTCTCGGCCAGCATCTCGGAGATGTCGAGTTCCGCCGCCGCGTAGTCGCCGGACGCCAAGTCGGCCATCGCCTGTTCGCGGCGCGTCTTCGGCTTCGGCGCGCTTTTATCCGCCGTGACGGACTTCTTCCCGGCCTTCGGCTTTTTCGCCGCGACCGCCGCGTCCGGCGAAGCCGCCTCGGAGACGGGCTTCGCCCCGGCCTTCCTCGGCGGAGGTTCGACCGCCTTTCCAGCCTGCTTCGCCTTTTCCTCGGCGAGCTTCCGCTCCAGCGCCGTCGTGTCGCTCACGGCCACGGCCCGCGCGTTGGCCTTGACCTGCATCAGCAGAAGCGAGTCGATGGTCGCGTTCACGTACGCGCGCTTGTTGCGCAGGGTCGCGAACTCGGGTCGGTCGGCCCATGCGCGGTTCTCCGCCTCGATCGCGTCCAGGGCCGCGAGCGCGGCTCGGTACTTCTCGACCGCCTCGACGCTCTTCCCGTCCTCCGCCAGATCCGACGCCTCGTCGATGAGCCGCGACGCCGGCTCCATCAGCTCGGACAGCCTCGGCCGCCGGGCGTCGACCTCGGCCTCGTCCGACCCGAACGGCCAGTACCAGCTCGCCGACGCGCCCGTCGCCAGAACCGCAGCCACCGCAAGAACGGCCATTCCCTTCATCGCCTTGAGCCTCTCACTTCTCTATCAGGTCGGCGAGCACCGGGTCCTTCTCGCGGATCTCCTCCGGCGTCAGGCCCTCAATCTCGTGCGGGAAGACGATCCAGTCGCTGCCGATGTCCTTCGCGACGAAGTCCGGCACGAGGTCCGTCTGGTTCTTCGCGGGCTTCCAGTAGACGCAGGCGATCTTCGCGTCGGCGCCGACGGCGAGCATCCGCGCGTGCACGGCGGCGGCCGTCTTGCCCGTGTCGAAGACGTCGTCGATGAACAGAACCCTGTCGCCTGCGCGGAACATCCCGAAGATCTCCTCGCCGAGCGTGAAGACAACCTTGCCGTCGTTCTGGCCGATGCCCGTGTAGCTCGCGCACTTGAGCGGCAGGTGCTTCACCTCCCAGCCCGTCACCTTGAAGAACTCGTGCACGGCGATCGCGACCGGCGCGCCGCCGCGCCAGAGGCCGACGAGGAAGTCGGGCTTCCACCCGCCCTTGCGGATCTTGGCCGCGAGCCGCCACATGTCGCGCTGGTACTGGTCGGCCGAAAGGTAATGCTTCTTGACTTCCATACTTCAGTCCTCCTCGTCTCCCTCGAATTCGTACATGGTCGCCTCGCCGGGATGGCGGATGCCGCGCAGGCGGAGGCACTGGAACAGTGTCATCGCGAGAATGCGCACGTCGAACGAGAACGACTGGCATTCCACGTACTCGATGTCGAAGGAGAACTTCTCGTGCCACGTCAGCGCGTTGCGCCCGCGGACCTGCGCCCAGCCCGTGAGGCCCGGCCGCACGTCATGCCGCCGCATCTGCCGCTTCGTGTAGCGCGGCAGGTAGCGCACGGGCAGCGGACGCGGCCCGACAAGCGACATCTCGCCCCTGAGGACGTTCCACAGCTCCGGCAGCTCGTCGAGCGACGTCGCCCGCAGGAAGCGCCCGAACCGCGTCAGGCGCTCGGCGTCCGTTCCCGGCCCTTCGCGCATCGTGCGAAACTTGACGAGCCGGAACGGGTCGCCGTGCCACCCGGCGCGCACGTCGCGGAAGAGGACGGGACGGCCGAGGAAAACGAGCACGGCCAGCGCGACAAGCCCCATGAGCGGAGCCCACAGCGGCGCGAAGAGAACAACCAGGATGATGTCAAGCGTACGTTTCATGGTGCCAGATGACGGGGCACTATTATACCAAAAATTCCGACTGCGGCGTGACGGACGACGAGATTGCCGCGTTCCGGAAGCTGATGTGCCGCTTCCAGAGGTAAAGTTGATTTCGTTGATGGTTTACCCCCTGTAAAGATTGGCTGTTGTTGAAGGATGGAG
>CAKUGW010000063.1 GCA_934654805.1 uncultured Kiritimatiellota bacterium | reverse complement strand
GCAGGAGGGCCATCAGCCGGCGGCTCCGGAGACGGAGCCGATGATCTTCACCATCGGCAGGAACATCGCGATGACGACCGTGCCGACGACGACCGCGAGGACGATGATGAGCGCCGGCTCGATCGCCGCCGTCATGCCAGCGACGGCGTTGTCGACCTCATCGTCATACGTGTTCGCGATGCGCGTGAGCATGTCGGCCAGCGCGCCCGTCTCCTCGCCGACCTCGACCATCGAGACGACCATCGGCGGGAACACCTTGCACTGCGAGAGCGGTTCGGTCATCGACTCGCCCTCCTTCACCGCGTCATGCACGTCCTGGATCGCCTGCGTGAGGATGCGGTTGCCCGTCGTGTCGCGCGTGATCGTGAGCGACTGCAGGATCGGGACGCCCGACGACAGCAGCGTGCCGAGCGTGCGCGTGAACTTCGAGACGGCCGAGCGCTGGGCGAGCGTGCCCGTGACCGGCATCTTCAGCTTGAG
The DNA here is from genome assembly GCA_934654805.1 of uncultured Kiritimatiellota bacterium. GTDB lineage: Bacteria > Verrucomicrobiota > Kiritimatiellia > RFP12 > UBA1067 > UBA1067. The sequence continues at coordinate 17,386 of CAKUGW010000063.1, read as the reverse complement.
CGCATCGAAGAGGTACGCGCCCTTCTCCGTCTTCCCGATCACCTTGTAGATGACGACGAGCGCGACGACGGCGAGCGCGATCTGGAGGCCGTTGTTCTGCATGAACTCGGAGGCGTCGATGACGAACTGCGTGATCGGCGGCAGAGCCGCGCCGCCCAGCATGTCGTTGAAGACCTGCTGGAACTTCGGGATGACCGCGACGAGCAGGAACCACGTGATGCCGACGGCGGCGACGAGGACGACGCACGGATAGATCATCGCGCCCTTCACCTTGTTCTTGATCTTCTCCGACTTCTCCGCGAATTCCGCGAGGCGCCCGAGGACAACCTCGAGGACGCCGCCCGCCTCGCCGGCCTTCACCATGTTGACGTAGAGCTTGTCGAAGATCTTCGGATACGCCGTCAGCGCCTCGGAGAACGTGCCGCCCGCCGAGATGTTCTCGGAGATGCCGGTCAGGGCCTCGACCATCTGCGGATCCTTCATCTGCCGCTTCAGGACCTCCAGCCCGCGCATGAGCGGAAGCCCCGCGTTCACGAGCGTCGCCAGCTGGCGCGTGAACTGCGTGAGGACCTTCGTCTTGATGCGTCCGCGCAGGAAGCCCGGCAGCTTGATGTTGATCTGGATGTTCTTGTTCAAGCCCGACTTCTTCGCGGGCGCCTTCGCGGGCTTCGCGCCCTTCCTGGGCGCCGGGGCCGATGCCGCGCTCTTGACCTCGCCAAGAGCCGTCGGCAGGAGCCCCTGCGCGCGCACGGCCGCGATGGCCGAACTGCGGTCACCCGCCTCGACCGTCCCGCGCCGCTCCGCGCCGGACGCATCCTTCGCAATGTATTGGAATGTCGCCATAGTCACTGCTCCAATTCTTGAGGGAATGGTCCCGTCTGCCCGAACGCCCTTCCGGACGGTCAGCCGTTCTTCTTCTCGAAGTCCTTCATGAAGTCGACGAGCGCCTCGACGCCCGCCTTCGGGAAGGCGTTGTAGATCGACGCCCGGAGCCCGCCGACCGAGCGGTGGCCCTTGAGGGACGACATGCCGAGCTTCTTCGCCTCGTCAAGGAACTTCTTCTCCAGCTCCTCGTCGCCGCCCTTGATGCGCCACGTGACGTTCATGTTCGAGCGGAACTCGGGGAGCGCCGTGCCCGTCCAGAAGTCGCTCGCGTCGATCGCGTCGTACAGGAGCTTCGCCTTCTCGGCGTTGAGCCTGAAGAGGTTCTCCTTGCCCATCTTCTTGACCCACTTCATCGTCTCGCCGAAGACGTAGATGCCCCAGGTCGGCGGCGTGTTGTAGAGCGAGTCGTTGTCGACGTACGTGCGGTACTGCAGCATCGTCGGGATCTTCGGGCAGCCCTTCTCGGCGAGCTCCTTGCGGATCGCGACGACCGCCATGCCGGACGGGCCGAGGTTCTTCTGCGCGCCCGCGTAGAACAGGTCGAACTGGCTGTAGTCGCGTTCGCAGCTGAGGATGTCGGACGACATGTCGCAGATGAGCGGGCCGTTCACCTTCGGGAACTCCTTCAGCTCCGCGCCCGCGATCGTCTCGTTCGAGCAGATGTGGTAATAGGCCGCACCGTCCGACCACTTCCACTCGTCCGCGCGCGGCATGCGCGTCGGGATGTCCTTCGCGCAGTCCGCCGCGACGTTGCACTTCACGCCACGCAGCTCCGCGACCTTCTGGCCCTCCTTCAGCGCCTTGCCCGACCAGGTGCCCTGCTTGGCGTAGTCGGCGTCCCTGCCCTGCCCGAGGAAGTTCATCGGGATCATCGCGAACTGCATCGACGCGCCGCCCTGGACGAAGCAGACGCTCCAGTCGTCGCCGAGCCCGCAGAGCTCCTTGAACGTCGCGATCGCCTCCTGGTGGATCGCGTCGTAGTCCTTGCCGCGGTGGGACATCTCCATCACCGACATGCCGCAGCCCTTGTAGTCGACGAGTTCCTTCTGCGCGTCCTGGAGGACTTCCAGGGGGAGAACCGCAGGACCTGCGGAGAAGTTGTAGGCTCTTGCCATTTTTCCGTTCCTTATTCTGACTTTCTGAATTTAGAGTTTATCTTTCAACCGTCCGAAGAGTTTATCAGGTGGACGATGGTGATGAATTATACCCTTTTTATCTCGCCACGTCCAGCGGGCCCAGGACTTTCGGCGGACGGACAGGAGGAAGGAACGCCCTCCGTCCATCGCCGCGCGCATCTGCGCGCCGTCAGTCCTTTTTCTCGGGCGCGGCGTCCTTGCCGTCCGCCAGCCTGCCCATGATGACCATGCCGATCACGGCGGCGATGGCGACTGCGAAAATTGCGATGAGTCGACCTGTCATGTGTTAACTCCTGTTGGGGGATGAGTTGTGGGGGATGAGTTGTGGGGGATGAGTTGTGAGGGATGGGGTGGGGCGGCTTCAGCGGCAGAGGGTGTAGAGGACGCCCGCGACGACGGCGGAGCCGATCACACCCGAGACGTTCGGCCCCATCGCCTGCATGAGGACGTAGTTCGCCGGGTCGTCCGCGAGCGCGACCTTGTTCGAGACGCGCGCAGCCATCGGCACGGCCGAGACGCCCGCCGAGCCGATCAGCGGATTGATGCGGTTCTCCTTCCGGCAGAAGAGGTTCATGGCCTTCGCCATGACGACGCCGCCCGCCGTGCCAACGCAGAACGCGACGAGGCCGAGCGCGAGAATCGCGAGCGTCTGGCCCGACAGGAACTTCTCGCACGCGAGCTTCGAGCCGACCGCGAGGCCGAGCATGATCGTCACGATGTTGATGAGCGCGTTCGACATCGTGTCCGCAATGCGCGAGACGGACGCGCCGACCTCGCGGGCGAGGTTGCCGAGCATGAGCGCGCCAATGAGCGGCACGGCCGACGGCAGGAGAATCGCGCAGAGGAGCAGCACGACAAGCGGGAAGGCGACCTTCTCGATCTTCGTGACGTTGCGCAGCTGCGGCATCTTGATGAGGCGTTCCTCCTTCGTCGTCAGCGCCTTCATGATCGGCGGCTGGATGATCGGCACGAGCGCCATGTAGGAATACGCGGCGACCGCGATCGCGCCGAGGAGATCCGGGGCGAGGCGCGACGTGAGCCAGATGGCCGTCGGGCCGTCCGCACCGCCGATGATGCCGATGGAGCTCGCCTCCTTGAGGCCGAAGCCGAGATCCGAAAAGAGTGCCGTGAGGCCGAGCGCGCCGAAGAGCGCGAAGAAGATGCCGAACTGCGCCGCGCCGCCGAGGAGCGCCGACTTGGGGCTCGCGATGAGCGGCCCGAAGTCCGTCATCGCGCCGACACCCATGAAGATGACGATCGGGAAGACGCCCGTGTCAATGCCGAACCGGAAGAAGTAGTGGAGGAAGCCGCCCGGCTCGACAATGCCGCCGGTCATCGTCGGGATGCCGCTCGCGAGGAAGGTGATGACGCCGTCATGCATCATCGCGGGGGCCGTGATGCCCGAAAGCGGACAGTTCGCGAGCAGGCCGCCGAAGCCGATCGGCAGCAGCAGCAGCGGCTCGAAGCCCTTCACGATCGCGAGATACATGAGGACGAGGCAGACCGGGATCATGATCAGCTGGCCAAGGCCGTAGGGCATGCCGAAGAGCGTCTGCACCGGATGCCCCGCGACGAAGTTCCCCACGTCGTCGAAGTAGCCGCCATGCCACTTCAGGTCCTTGTCGTAATAGCCGTTGCGGTTCGCCGCGAGCGGCTTCGCCTCGGGCCGGTCGGCCTCGGCGAACTCGCCCGTGATGTACGCGGGCGCCGCGCGTTCGAGGAAGCCGGCGATGCCCGTCTCCCCACCAAGGTCCCAGACCTTGCCGACCGTCGTCAGCCAGTTTTCGCCTTCGGCGGCCCGCGCGCCGCACGCGCATCCCGCCAGGGCCAGCATCATCAGGAACTTCTTCATCGTCATTTCCTTTCTTATCCCACAAGGGCGAGCGTGTCGCCCGTCGCGACCTTGTCCGTCGCGGCGACGAGCATCGTGACCGTCCCGTCGCACGGCGCGGAGAACGGCGTCTCCATCTTCATGACGTCCATCACGAGCAGCTCGTCGCCCTTCGCGACGCGCGACCCGTTCGCCGCCGTGATGCGCAGCACCGTCCCCGGCACGGGCGCAGCCACCTTCTCGCCCCCGCCCGGCGCAGCACCATCGGCCGAACCGCCCGCCGTCATCGGGGCGGCGGGCTTCGGCCCGCCCGCCGCCCGCTTCGCCTTCTTCGGCGCCTCGTCGGGAACGATGGAATCGAAGCGCGAGACGAACTGGCTCGCCTTCTCGGAAATGACGATCAGCACCCAGAGGAACAGGTAGACGATGCCCATTCCCGCGACCATCAGCACAACACCTTGCCCTAAGACGGCCATTTTAGTCTTCTTCCCTCTTTTTGCCTGTTTTCACGCGCTTGAAGCACTCGCGAAAGACGCCCAGCAGCATCCAGCCGGACACCTGGTCCTTCGGCTTCTCCGGGTGCGCCGCGATGAGCTGCGCCTCCCCGACGGGCTTCGCCTCCTCCGGCCCCCAGAAGCCGACGCAGGCGATCGAGCCGACAATCAGGACGGCGATCGCCGCCAAGACCTTCGCGCGGCGTTCGCGCCGGCGGCGCAGACGGATGCGCGCGATCAGCCGATCGGCGAAATCCGCCGGCAGCCGCTTTTCAGTGATTTCTGGACAGCAGTCCATGCAGTACCTCCCTTGCCTTGTGAAGCCTTGACTTGACGGTGCCCTCCGGGACGCCCAGCTCCCGGGCGATCTCCTCGACGGGCCGCCCATCGAAATACCTTCTTTTCACGACGAAACGCAGCGGATCGGACACGCTGCCGACCGCCGTGCGCAGCGCCTCGACCCCCGAATCCGCGACAAGCTCGGCGAACAGCGGGTCGGGACGTTCCGGCAGGTCGAGCGCGCCGCCGACCGACACGATCTCGACGCGGCGCTTCCGCAGGTCCATCCGCCGGAAGTTGAGCTGGATCGTGTAGAGCCAGTTGAAGAAGTCGCCCGTGTCGCGGTATTTCGAAATCTTGCGGATCGCCTGGTCGAACGTGCGGAACACGAGGTCTTCCGCGTCATGGTCGTTACGGCACAACAGGAGAGCGGTGGCAAAAAGCCGGTCTCCGTACTCGGAAACGAGCCGTTTTGCCCCGCTTTCCACGTCTTTCCTGATTTCCAACCAGATTTCCATGCGGCTGCGCAAACGTCGTGCTGTTCATAGACGTAAATGCAGGGCCTGCACCGCAGGTTCACGTCAGGCGAAAAAAATCTGCGGCCGAAAAGCCAAGGGCTTCAGGCAAGTTCCATCTTCCGCGCCTCGCGCACGAGCGCCTGCGCGTAGGGATGGGTCGGCGCGCGGAAGAACGCCGCCGGGTCGTCCGACGTCTCGACGACCTCGCCCGCCTTCATGACCGCGAGCTTCGTCGCCATCTGCGAGACGACGCCGAGGTCGTGCGTGATGAGGAGAATCGCGGAATTCGCGCGGTGCAGGTCCTTCATGAGGCGCAGGACCTGCGCCTGGACCGTGACGTCCAGCGCCGTCGTCGGCTCGTCGGCGATGAGCAGGTCGGGCCCGAGCATGAGCGCCATCGCGATCATGACGCGCTGCTGCATGCCGCCCGAGAGCTCGTGCGGATAGGCCCGCGCGCGCACGGCCGGGTCGGGAATGCCGACCTTCCCGAGCCACGCGAGCGCCTGCTCGCGCGCCGCCCCTTTCGAGACGCCCGCGTGCAGCCGCACGGTCTCGACGAGCTGGTCGCCGATGCGGTGGAGCGGCGAGAGTGACCCCATCGGGTCCTGGAAGACGACGCCGATGCGCCGGCCGCGAATCCGGCGCAGCTCGGCGAGCGTCCGCGTCAGCGTGTCCGCGCCGTCGAAGAGGATGCGCCCCTTCGGCCAGAACGCGGGCGGGCTCGGCAGGAGGCGCGGCACCGACAGCGCGACGGAGCTCTTGCCCGAGCCCGACTCGCCGACGAGCCCCAGCACCTCGCCCCGGTCGAGCGTCAGGTTCACGTGCCGCGCCGCCGAGGTCACGGCCCCCTCGTCGTCGCGGAACGAGACGGCGAGATCCTCGATCCGAAGGAGCATCCGCGCTTACGACCCGTAGCCCTCTTCGCGCAGCTTCTCGACGATCGAGTCGGGGTCCTGCGACTTCGTGATCAGCTCCTCGTAGGCGATGAGGCCCTGCTTGTAGAGCTGCGTCAGGTGCGAGTCGAGCGTCTGCATGCCGAACTTCGCGCCCGTCTGCAGGTCCGACTTGATCATGTTCGTCTTGTTGTCTCGGATGCGGCTGCGGATCGCGTCCGTCGTCGTCATGATCTCGAACGCGGCGACGCGGCCGTGCACCTGGCCGTCCGGGCCGAGCTTCGGCAGCAGGATCTGCGAGATGACGGCCTGCATGCCCGCCGCGAGCTGCGTGCGGATCTGCGACTGCTGGTTCATCGGGAAGGCGTCGACGATGCGGTCGATCGTCTCCGCCGCGCCCGTCGTGTGCAGCGTGCCGAAGACGAGGTGGCCGGTCTCGGCCGCCGTGATCGCCGCCGCGATCGTCTCCAGGTCGCGCATTTCGCCGACGAGGATGACGTCCGGGTCCTGGCGGAGCGCGCGGCGGATCGCCTCGGCGAAGCTCGGCACGTCGTCGCCGACCTCGCGCTGGGTGACGAGCGAGTTCTGCGAGGTGTGGTAGAACTCGATCGGGTCCTCGATCGTGATGATGTGGACGTTGCGCTCCTGGTTGATGACGTTCAGCATCGAGGCGAGCGTCGTCGACTTGCCGGAACCCGTCGGGCCGGTGACGAGGATGAGTCCGCGCGGCTTGAAGAGGAGCTCCTTCACGACCGGCGGCAGCCCCAGCTGCTCCATCGTGAGGAGCGTGTTCGGGATCTGCCGCAGCACCGCGCCGTAGCGCTTGCGCTCCTTGAAGATCGACACGCGGAAGCGCGTCCCGTCCGGATGCGCGAGCGCGAAGTCGGCGCCGCCGTTCTTCTCGACCTCGTCCATCTTGTCCGGGTCGTTCGACCGCGCGACCATCTCCTTGCAGAGCCCGTAGGAGTCCTCCTCGCTCAGCTCCTCGTCCGCGATCGGCAGCAGCTCGCCGTGGACGCGCAGCTTGGGCGGCATGTGCGCGCGGATGTGGAGGTCGGAAGCCCCCTCGTCGATCGTGGCCTGAAGCAGGTCCTCAATGTGGATGTCCATCTCTTTGTCTCTCCTCTTTTTTAGGCAATTATACCAAAAACGGCGGATAGCCGTCCCCTCCGCCGCCCACGTCTACGCGAGCTCTTTCCGGCTGCGCGCCTTGAGGAAGATGCGCAGGGGCGCGCCCTCCAGCCCGAAGCGCGCGCGGATGTTCCGCTCGATGAACGCGAGGTAGGCGGGCGTGACGAGCTTCGGGTCGTTCACGAACAGGCGGATCGTCTGCGGGTTCGTCGCGACCTGCAGGCCGTAGTAGACCTTCAGCCGCCGGCCCCGGACCATCGGCGCCAGCGTCTTCTTCGTCGCCGTCTCGATGACGCGGTTCAGCATCCCCGTCGGCAGGCGCTCGGACGCGCTCGCGGCGGCCTTGTCGATCGCGTCCACCGTGCGGCGGATGTTGTAGCCCGACTTGTTCGAGCAGAAGACGATCGGCGCGAACGCGAGGAACGGCATCATCCGGCGGACGGCGTCCGCCGCCGTCTTCTCGTCCGTGATCCCCTCCTCGTTCGCGAGGTCCCACTTGTTCAGCATGAGGACGCACGCGCGGTTCGCGTCGAGGATCTTGCCGGCGATGCGCTTGTCCTGCATCGTCGGGCCCATCACGGGGTCCAGCAGCAGGACGACGACGTCGGCCTCCTCGATCGCCTGCTCCGAGCGGAAGAGCGAGAAGTTGTCGACGGACGTCTTGGACATCTTCGTGTGCGGCTTCATGCCGGCCGTGTCGACGAGCATGTAGTGCCGCGCCTCCGGCCCGGAGCCGATCGTGAACGGCACCTCGACGGCGTCGCGCGTCGTGCCGGCGATCTCCGAGACGATCACGCGCGGCGCGTTCAGGAGCCGGTTGACGTAGCTCGACTTGCCGGCGTTCGGGCGCCCCACGACGGCGACGCGCAGGGGACGCGCCGCCGTCTCGTCCGCCACGGCGGGCGGCAGCTTCGCGACGACCGTCTCGACCAGCGTCTCGACGCCGCGCCCGTGCTCGGCGGACGTCGGGTAGACGGGCAGGCCGAAGCGCGCGAACTCCGCCGCGCGCACGTCGTCCTCCGGCACGTCGCACTTGTTCGCCGCGATGAGGCACGGGACGCCCGACTTGCGGACGCGCGTGATGACCTCCTGGTCGAGCGGCGTGACGCCCGCGCGCGCATCGACGACGACCACGCAGACGGCCGAGTCCTCGACCGCGAGCGCGGCCTGGCTGCGCGTCTCGTCGTCCAGCGGGTCCTTCGTGACGCGGCGGTCGAAGGCGATGCCGCCCGTGTCGACGAGCATGACCTTGCGGCCAAGGACCTCGACCTCGCGCGTCACGCGGTCGCGCGTCACGCCCGGCTGGTCAAAGACGATCGCGACGCGCTTCTTCGCGATGCGGTTGAAAAGCGCGCTCTTGCCCGTGTTCGGGCGCCCGACAAGACTGACGACGTTCATGATGGACGCATATTATACCAAAATCCGAGAAAGGTCAGACGGGAATGTGCTATAATCTCCGTCCATGGCGACGATCCTCCATGTCGACATGGACGCCTTCTTCGCGTCCGTCGAGCTGCTGCACCATCCCGAATGGCGCGGCAAGCCGCTTGTCGTCGGCGCGGGGCCGCACGAGCGCGGCGTCGTCTCGACCTGCTCCTACGAGGCCCGCGCGTTCGGCGTCCGCTCCGCCATGCCCTCGCGCACGGCCTACGAGAGATGTCCGCAGGCCATCTTCACGCCGCCGCACATGGAACTCTACAAGGCCGTCTCGAAGAAGGCGTTCGAGGTCTTCTCGCACTACTCGCCCTACGTCGAGGCCGTCAGCGTCGACGAGGCGTTCCTCGACGTCACCGGCACGCTCCACCTCTACGGCGGCGATCCCCGGCGGCTCGGCGAGGCCCTGCGGCGCGAGATCCGCGAGACGTGCGGCGTGAGCTGCTCGGTCGGCCTCGCCCCGAACCGCCTGCTCGCGAAGATCGGCTCCGAGCAGGACAAGCCGGACGGCCTCACCGTGATGCCGACCGACCCGGCGGAGATCGCGGCCTTCCTCGCGCCGCGCCCGATCGGCGTCCTCTGGGGCGTCGGCAAGAAGACGATTGCGGCCCTGCGGCCCTACGGCCTCACGACCTGCGGCGACCTCCAGCGGACAAGGCCAAGCGCACTCGTCCCGCAGACGCTCATCGATCTCGCGTTCGGACGTTCCGAGGAATTCGTCCACTGGGAAGCGCGCGAGGAGAAGTCCGTCTCGCGCGAGCACACCTTCGAGACGGACGAGCCGCGGCGCGACGTCGTGCGCGCGAAGCTGCTGGAACTCGTCGAGGAGGTCGGCTACCGCTTCCGCCGCGCGCCGCGCTGGGCGACGACGGCGCGCCTCAAGATCCGCAGCGCGGCGTTCGAGACGAAGCTGCGTCAGGCGCCCTTTCCGCAGCCCGCGCGCGACGACCTCGCCTTCCGCGCCGCCGCGACGGCCCTCTTCGACGCCGAATGGCCGGCGGGGACGTGTCCGCACGGCGCGATACGGCTCGTCGGCTTCGGCGTCACGAACTTCCGTGCCGCGCCGGACGACGGCCAGCTCGCGCTCTTCGCGTCGCCCGAAGACGCGGCGCGGGAGAGGCGCGAACGCCTCTCCCGCGCGCTGGACAGCCTCCGCGACCGGGGCCTTTTCGGTCCGCCAGCCGCACGTAGGGGCGCGGATGGTAGATCGGCTTGTACGCCGGGCGGATGATCGGCCCCGCGTTCACGAGCTCCTCCATGCGGTGCGCGCACCACGACACGCAGCGCGCGACGGCGAAGAGCGGCGTGTAGAGGTCCGTCGGGATGCCGAGCATGTCGTAGACGAAGCCCGAGTAGAGGTCGACGTTCGCGCAGACGTCCTCCGCGTGCGGATGGCGGCTCTTGATGACCGCCGGGCCAAACTCCTCGACCATCTCGAAGAGGCGCATCTCCTCCTCGCGCCCCTTCTCGCGCGCCAGGACGCGCGCCTTCTCCTTCAGCATCTGCGCGCGCGGATCGGAGATCGTGTAGACGGCGTGCCCGAGGCCGTAGATGAGCCCCGAGCCGTCGCCCGCCTTCCGGTCGGCGATGCGCTCCAGGTACTTGACGACCTCGTCGGACTTCGACCAGTCCTTCACGTGGCCCGCGACCTCCGCCATCTGGCGCATGACGCGCAGGTTCGCGCCGCCGTGGCGCGCGCCCTTCAGCGAGAGGATCGACGCCGCGACCGACGAGTAGATGTCGGAATGCGACGACGTGACGACGTGCGTCGTGAAGGCCGAGTTGTTGCCGCCGCCGTGCTCGGCGTGCAGGATGAGCGAGAGGTCGAGGATCTCCGCCTCCAGCTTCGTGTACTTGCCGTCCTCGCGCGTCAGCATGAGGATGTTTTCCGCCGTCGACTTCATCGGGTCGGGGATGCGGATCATGAGCGGCCCGTTTTTGTGGTAGTGGTTCTTCGCCTGGTAGGCGTAGGCGGCGATCGTCGGGATCGCGCCGATGAGGCCGATGGACTGCCCGAGGCAGCGCTCCAGCGAGATGTCGTCCGGGTCGCCTTCGTCAAAGGCGTAGGCGAAGAGGATCGCGCGCGCCAGGGCGTTCATGAGGTCCTTCGGCGGATGCTTCATGATCGCGTTGTCCTTGAACCCGTCGGTGAGCTTGCGGTACGCGCCGATCCGGTTCTTCCAGTCCACGAGCTCGCGCGCCGTCGGCAGCTCGCCGAAGAGCAGCAGGTACGCCGTCTCCTCGTAGCCGAAGCGGTGCTCGCGCTTGTCGGCGCGCACGATGTCCTTCACGTTGATGCCGCGGTAGTAGAGCTCGCCGGGAATCGCCTGGCGCTCGCCCTCGTCCATGACGTAGCCGTGCACGTTGCCGATCGTCGTGAGCCCCACGAGGACGCCCGAGCCGTTGTCATTGCGCAAGCCGCGCTTCACGCCGTACTTGTGATACAGCGCCGGGTCAATGTAGTCGGCTTTCCGGACCTTCTCCGCCTGCCTGTGCAGCCACTTCTTCTCTTCCATCGGACTTCCTTCCTTTTTGAAAATGGCGCGCATTATACCGAATTTGGCCGCACCCCGCAAGGTGTCACGCCTCCGAATGCCGAACTTTCCCCGCGGATCGCGCACATCGCAATCGGACCTGACGCCAATTTCGCTGACGGCGACTGCCTGTCATCCCGATGGCGCTCGCGGAAATACTTCGTGATTCTGACAGCTCCTGTCCATTACCTACCTGTCGAAGGCCATGAGCCGGACGGGACCGAGGAGGCCGGACGGCTGGAGCGGGTCGTAGGCAGACGGCCCGGAGTAGAGCGTCGGGCGTATCTTCCAGTGCGGCTCCGCGTGTGTGCGCGGCCTGTCCCAGTAGCGCAGGACGGAGCGCGTCACGCGCGCCTCCGGCGGCCGCGAGCAGTCGCCGACAAGCCGGTTGTGCCAGTTGTTCGTGTACTCGACCCGCAGCGCGTTGCGCCCCAGGCGCACCGCCGCCGTGACGTCGACCTCCCACGGCGCGCACCACGCGACGCCGCAGTCCGCCCCGTTCACGAAGACGCGCGCGAGCCCCGTGGGGACAGGCCCCAGCGACAGCCGCACGCGCCCTCGCGCCGGGCCCGTCCAGTCGAACGACGCCTCGTAGACGCCCGTGCCCGCGAAGTGCCGCAGGTCCGCGTCCGACGTCCAGTCGGCGAGCCGCGCCAGCGTCCGCGCCTTCGGCGGCTCGGCCGCGATGCCGGGATGATAGCGGAACGAGACCTTCCACGGCCCCGCCACGCGCACCTCGGCGGGGCCTGTCCCCGCGTTTTCGGCGGGGCCTGCCCCCTGCGGACGCGCCAGGCCGTCCGCGAAGACGACGAACGCGCTGCCGCCGCGCGGCAGGTCGAGGCGCACCGCCGTGCGCCCGCCCGCCTCCGAGGCGTCCGCCGCGCGCCGCGTGACGGCGACAGGGTCCCACACCTCGACCGCACGGCCGGACGCGACGGCGTTCAGCGAGACCTCGCCCTTGCCCTCGCCCGTCACGAAGAAGACGTCCGCCGCGCCGATGCGCCGGTGCGCCGTCAGGAACTGCGCGCCCGCATCCTTGCGGAAGCGTCCGTAGGGCCAGTAGTGGTCCGTCGGCGGCAGGAACTCGCCGTCGTCCACCCACGTCCCCGCCTGCAGGAGCGCCTGGCACCGCCCGAGGTACCGGACGAACGGCGCGGCGTCGCGGTTCCACGTCACGTTGCGGTTGACGTGGCTGCCCGCGAAATACTCCAGCCCCGGCACGCCGTACTTCGCGGGCGAGGTCGTGTAGGTGTGCCAGACGATGCGGTTCATGCCGTCGACGAACGCGGCGTCCGCGAGCGGCTTCAGGAACGCGGGATCGACCGTCCAGTGGCGGTGCATGTGCGTGAACGCCTCGACGGCCGCGATCGGCAGCTTCGCCCGGCGCGCCGCCGCGACGATGCCGCGCCCGAAGAAGTCGATGTTGCGGTTCGCGCGCCCGGCGTCGGGATGCGTCGCGTTCTCGTGCATCGGCCAGAACTCGCCCTGCGGCACGTCGTTCGCCGCGAGGAACTCGAACTGGTCGCATTCGCCGAACGTGCGCGGGTCGCGCGCCTGCCCCCACGGCCCGCCGGACTCCGCCGTCGCGAACATCCCGTGCGCGTGCGCCCAGTCGCGCACCGCCGCGTAGAGGTGCTTCGCCATCATCCGCCCGCGCGCCCGGCGGACGTCGCGCATCACCGCCCCGGCGTCCGTCCCCGCCGGCACGAAGCCCGCGAGGACGGGCAGCTTCGGGCGGAGCGCGTAGCCCGCGTCGGCGGCGAAGTCGGCCTCGAACGTCGCGCTCCACGTCGGCATCAGGCCCTCCCAGCTCACGTTGTAGAGACCGGCGAACGCCCGGCCCTTCCCGACGAGCCCCGGCAGGCGCGCGACGAGCGGCGCGACCACGCGGTCGAGGTGGCGCCCCACGGCCGCGCGGTCGAGGACGTCGATGTCCTGCTCGCGCCCCGCCACGGTCGCGCGCGCGAAGCGGAGGACCGTCCAGCCCGCGCCGAGGCCCCTGGCCTCGGCGGGCGACGCCAGCTCGCGCACCTCCAGCGCCGTGCGCCTCCTGAACGCCGTCACGTCCTCGCCCTTGCCGACGTTCCCCTCCATCGACATCTGCCCGTCGCCGGCGTTCGCCCAGCCCGTCCGCGCGGCCGGCTCGGCGGTGCGCACCGCGAAGGCGGCCACCTCGCGCCCGTGCGGGAACGGCAGCGGCTCGAAGGCGTCGCCCGGCAGGTAGCTGCGGCACTTGAGGAACTTCGGCGCGTCGTCGCCCGCGTCCACGTCGCCGCGCAGGTGCCCGCCGGACGCCGCGATGTTGAGGACGAGCGACATCCCGTGGCGTCCGGCCTCGCGGATCGCGTGCTCGACAAGGCCGAGCCATTCCGCGCTCCCCCAGCGGACCGTCGCGGGCGGGTTGCGCACGTGGTCGTCGTCGTCCCAGTAGCCGCGCGAGTCGGTGAGCAGGATGCCGCCGAAGCCGAGCCGCGCCATGTCCGCCACCTCGGCGGAGATCGTCTCGCGGTCGGTCAGCGTGTTCACCCAGAAGTAGTACGTCCACGGCTTCGCCGACGCGGGCGGGTTCGCGAATGTCGTCCAGAGGGACGCGAGCAGGGTCAGTCCGTTCATTGGGTCTTCATCCTTATCAAGCGTGAAAACGAAATGCGTGCATTTTACCAAATCACCCGTCCGCCCCGCAACGCCACTTTTTGACAAAGTTGCTCTTTTTGACAATTCGCCGCTTGATCAGCCGACTTCGACGCTTCCCATTGGACTTTTCCGCGCTGCACTCCTCGACTGTCAGCGCGCCGCGTACGCGGCGGAGGCGAACGGCGGCGTGTCCGTGCGGCCTTCGCGCCAGGCGCGGACGGCCTCCAGGCGCGCCTTCAGGTTCGCCTCGCGGCCGAGCCCCGCCGGCGTGTAGTAGCGCCGGCCTTCGAGCGCGTCGGGCAGGCACGACATCCGCGCGATCTTCTCGTCCGTGTCGTGCGCGTAGACGTAGCCCTTGCCGTAGTCGAGGCTCTTCATGAGCCGCGTCGGCGCGTTGCGGATCTGCAGCGGCACCGGCTCGGCCATCATCTTCTGCGCGTCCGCCGCCGCCCGGTTGTACGCCGCCTCCATCGCGTTCGACTTCGGGGCGAGCGCGAGGTAGACGACGGCCTGCGTCAGGTGCACGTTGCATTCCGGCACGCCCAGGTTGTGGCAGGCGTCCCAGACGGCGTTTGCGAGCAGGAGCGCGTTCGGGTCGGCGAGCCCCACGTCCTCGCTCGCGAAGCGGACGCACCGCCGCGCGATGTAGAGCGGGTCCTCCCCGCCCTCCAGCATCCGCGCGAGCCAGTAGACCGCCGCGTCCGGGTCGGAGTTCCGCATCGACTTGTGCAGGGCCGAGATGATGTTGTAGTGCTCCTCGCCATTCTTGTCGTAGAGCAGCGCCTTGCGGCTCACGACCTGCGCGAGCACGTCCTCCGTGATCTCCGGGCGCCCGTCCGGGCCGAACGCCGCGTTCGCGACCGCCGTCTCCAGCGTGCCGAGCGCGTGGCGCGCGTCGCCGTTCGCGTAGACCGCGATCTTCGCGAGCGTCTCGTCGCCCGCCCGCACGTTCAGCTTGCCGAGGCCGCGATCCGACTCGAGCGCGCGCCGCAGGAGCCGCACGAGGTCGGCCTCGGACAGCCCCTTCAGGACGAACACCTTGCACCGCGAGAGCAGCGCGGAGTTGACCTCGAAGCTCGGGTTCTCCGTCGTCGCGCCGATGAGGATGATCGAGCCCTGCTCGACGAACGGCAGGAAGGCGTCCTGCTGCGCCTTGTTGAAGCGGTGGATCTCGTCCACGAAGAGGACGGTGCGGAGGCCGACGCGGCGCCCCGACTCGGCGCGCGCCATGATCTCCTTGATCTCCTTGATGCCGCTCGTCACGGCCGAGTAGTTGACGAACTCGGCCTTCGTGAGGTTCGCGATGACGTTCGCGAGCGTCGTCTTGCCGACGCCCGGGGGGCCCCAGAGGATCATGGACGGGATCTGGTCGCGCTCGATCATCTGGCGGAGGATCTTGCCCTCGCCGACCAGGTGCTCCTGGCCGACGAACTCCGCCAGGTCGCGCGGACGCATCCGCGCGGCCAGCGGCTCCGGCGCGGCGCTTTCGCCGTCCGCCAGCGTCCCCTCGATCAGCGACATCTGACGCATCGCCGCCTCCGTCGCCTACGCGGGCCTGTAGGAGTCCTTGAGCGTGCAGGTGCGGTTGAAGACGGGCGCGCCCGGCTTCGAGTCGACGACATCCGCGACGAAGTAGCCCGTGCGCTCGAACTGGAAATGCTCGTTCGCCCGCGCCGCGCCGAGCGCCGGCTCGACGTAGCCCGTCACGACCTTGAGCGAGTCGGGGTTGAGGTACTTCAGGAAGCCCTCGCTCCCGTCCTTCAGCGGATCCTTCTCCGTGAAGAGCCGGTCGTAGAGGCGCACCTCGGCCTTGACGCCCGTCGCGCAGTCGACCCAGTGGATCGTCCCCTTCACCTTGCGGCCGTCCGCCGCGTTGCCGCCCCACGACGCCTCGTCCCACGTGCCGTGGATCTCGGCGACGCGCCCGTCCGCGCCCTTCACGCAGCCCGTGCACCGGAAGAGGCACGCGCCCCGGAGGCGCACCTCCTGCCCCGGCGCCATGCGGAAGAACTTCTTCTCCGGCACCTCCATGAAGTCCGCACGGTCGATCCAGATCTCCCTTCCGAACGCGACCTGCCGCGTCCCGGCCGTCTCGTCCGTCGGATTGTTCGGCAACTCGACCAGGCGGCGCGCCGACGGCTCCCAGTTGTCGATCACGACCTTCACGGGATCGAGGACGGCCATGCGGCGCGTCGCCGTGCGGTTCAGCTCCTCGCGCACGCACCATTCGAGGAGCGCGGGATCCGACTCGCTCTCGACCTTCGAGACGCCGATGCGGTCGCAGAACTCGCGGATCGCCCCCGGCGTGTAGCCGCGCCGGCGCATCCCGCACACCGTCGGCATGCGGGGGTCGTCCCAGCCGTTGACGCGCCCGTCCTGCACCATCTGCAGCAGGAGGCGCTTCGACATCACCGTGTACGTGAGGTTGAGACGCGCGAACTCGCGCTGCTGCGTGCGGATCTTGACGCCGCCGCGGACCGGCAGGAGCCCCTGCTCGTCCATGCGGTCGACGACCCAGTCGTAGAGCGGACGGTGCACCTCGAACTCCAGCGTGCACATCGAGTGCGTGACGCCCTCCAGCGCGTCCTCGATCGGGTGCGCGAAGTCGTACATCGGGTAGACGCACCACTTGTCGCCGAGGTGGTAGTGCGCGACGTGGCGGATGCGGTAGAGGACCGGGTCGCGGAAGTGGATGTTCGGCGAGGCCATGTCGATCTTCGCGCGGAGGCACCATTCGCCGTCGGCGTACTTGCCGTCGCGCATCTCGTGGAAGATCCGGAGGTTCCGCGCCGGGTCGGTGTCGCGCGAGGGCGAGGGCGTGCCCGGCCGTTCCGGGACACCGCGATACGCCTTCCACTCCTCCTGCGTCAGGTTGCAGCAGTAGGCCTGCCCGCGCCGGATCAGCTCCTCGGCGATCGCAAACATCGTGTCGAACATGTTCGAGGCGTTGTAGAAGCCGGGCTCGCCCGCGTCGCCGGGGCCGCTCCACTGGAAGCCGAGCCAGTTGATGTCGCGCTTGATGTTCTCGGCGTACTCGTCGGACTCCTTCGTCGGGTTCGTGTCGTCCAGCCGCAGGTGGCACTCGCCGCCGAAGAGCTGCGCCATGCCGAAATCGACGCACACGGCCTTCGCGTGGCCGATGTGGATGTAGCCGTTGGGTTCGGGCGGGAAGCGCGTGACGACCTTGCCGCCGGTCTTGCCGTCGGCGACGTCCTTTTCGATCCACTGCCTGAGGAAGTGACGAGACGTGTCTGATTCGTTCATAGGTAGTGCGTATTATAGCAAATCAGCGGACAGCCGGATTGAGGTAGATCGGACGCGGCTCGGGCCGGAGCGCGGACGGATTCGCCTCGGCAAAGGCCCGCAGCCCTTCCGCCGTCGGGGCCTGTCCCCCGAGGTAACGCGCGCCAAACGTCGCCTTCAGCAGCGCGCCGATGCGCGGCTCGTCCGGCGTGACGACCCGGCAATCCGTGGGGACAGACCCCATCAAAGTCTTGGGGACAGACCCCTCAAGAAACGTGGGGACAGACCCCGGATTCGTGGGGACAGCAACTGTAAATTTCGACTGAAATTTTCGTGCCATGTCTAAAGGTGAAGATTTTCGTTCCATTGCGCGT
>CAKUGW010000062.1 GCA_934654805.1 uncultured Kiritimatiellota bacterium | reverse complement strand
TCATGCGCCACCTGCCGGCGACGCCGCTCCACCACGGCCCCTGGCGCGTCTACGGCAGCGTCGCCGAGTCGCTGCGCCGCATGCGCCTCTACGCGCGCGTCGAGGACTGGGCCGCGCAGGCCCTCGGCGCCGCGGACTCCCTGGAGGCCTTCTACGCCATGACGCCAGGATTTCTGACGGCGCGGTAACGCGCCAACACACGAACACGCAACACAACAAAAGGAGAAAAACGAACATGGACAAGGTACACGTCATCTATGGTAGCACGACCGGCATGACCGAGACGGTCGCCCAGCGCATTGCCGCCGACTTCGGCACGACGGCCGTCAACGTCGCATCCGCCGGCGCGGACGCATTCGACGCCGAACTGGTGATCCTCGGCTCGTCCACCTGGGGCTGCGGCGATCCGCAGGACGACTGGGCGGCGACGGGCTTCTCGTTGCTGGAGGCCGCCGACTGGACGGGCAAGAAGGTCGCCGTCTTCGGGCTCGGCGACGCGCAGGGCTTCACGGACACCTTCTGCGACGCGATGGCCGACCTCGCGCAGAAAGCGGTCGCGAAAGGCGCCACGCTCGTCGGCACGCTGCCGCTGGACGTCTTCCCCGGCGCAAGCTCGCGCATCGTCGACGGCGACCGCCTCGTGGGGCTTGCCCTTGACGAGACGAACGAGGCCGACAAGACCGACGCGCGGCTTGCCGCCTGGGAAGCCGCCGTCCGCGCACAGGCCTGACGCGGCGCGAGCGGGGGCGGTTTTGGTATAATACGCGACCGAATGAAAACCCCTGACGACAAGCGGATCGCGTTTACGTTCTGCTCGCATCCGGCGAAACGGCCGGAGATGCGCTGGACGGCGAAGCTCACGTTCCCGCCCGGCTCGACGGCGGAGACGGTCCTGCCGCTCTCGCTCGCCGACGGGCGCGGCGAGAGCGTGCCGGACGGCGTCTTCGAGTTCGCCGGCCAGCGGCTCGCCGTCCGCGACGGCGCGGCGGCGATTTCCTACGCCGACTTCGTCAGGGGCAAGCACGCGGTCGCGCTGTGGCTTCACCGCCCCGGCCTGCCGCCGATTCCGGGAGGGCTCACGTTCGCATGACGGATCTCGAATGGCATCGTCTCGTCAAGGCGGGGGCGGACGAGGGCTGGCGGCTCGTCTGGGAGCGCGTCATCGCGCCGGAGACGAAGTCCCTGCGATCCGCCGACCTCATGAAGCGGTATTCGCTGACGGACGGCGACCTCAACGGCATGCTCTACGAGGAGATGATCGGGCGCGGCAAGATTGACCTCTATCGCGGCGAAGGCTCGTTCGAGGGCTGGCTGCGCCGCTACGTGCGCGGCTTCATCCTCAACGCCGACCCGAATCGGCATGGCGAGATCTCGATCGAGGGTGCGCATCCCGATGCGGAAGACGGGCGCACGGGGATGGACATTCCCGTCGACGCGACGGAGAAATTTCTTCACAACGAGACGTGGGGCCTGACGCACTGGTGCTTCCGCAAGCTCTGGAACGAAGACCCCGAACGCTGCTACGTCCACGTGCTCAAGACGCGCTTTCACCTGTCGAGCGAAGAGGTGAAGGACTTCCTCGACGTCTCGTCCGCCGCGAACGTCGACCAGATCTTCTCGCGCAGCGTCAAGTTCATGCGCAAGACGGCGGCGGCAGTCATCTGACGGGCGCGCGGGCGCGGTTTAGGGGCTGATCAGCCCGAGGTCGAGCGCGTAGGCGACGGCTTCCGTCCGCCCGGTGACGCCGAGCGTGGCGTAGGCTTTCGTGAGATGGGCTTTGACGCCGTTCGGCCCGATGCCGATCATGTGCGCGATGTCGTTGCTCGTGAAGCCCCGTGCGGCGAGCGACAGGATCTCCAGCTGGCGGGACGAGAGCTTGGGCAGGGGGAGGCTCTTCTCGACGCGCCGGGCGATTTCCGGGCAGACGGCCGACTCGCCGCGCACGACGGCGCGGATCGCCGCGACGATCTCGTCGGGCGTCGAGGTCTTCATGAGCGCGCCGGCGGCACCGGCTTCGAGGGCCGTGCGGACTTCGGGCGCGGTGTCGAACGAGGTCAGGAGCAGGATCCGCCGCGCGGGGCTGTCCGCGAGGATGGCCTGCGTCGCCTCGGCGCCGTTCTTCTTCGGCATCATGAGATCCATGACGATGACGTCGGGCTTCAGCTCGTGTGCGAGCCGGATGGCCTCCAGTCCGTCGGCGGCTTCGCCGACGACTTCGAGATCGGGTTCGGCGGCGAGCGCGGCGGCGACGCCCATGCGCACGACGAAATGGTCGTCGGCGAGAACGACTTTGATCTTTCGGCTGTTCATGGATCAGGCTTCCTCCTGGAGGTTGAGTTCGACGCGGGCCTTCATGCCGCCGTTGGGCTGAGGCAGGAACGTGACGGTGCCGTCGTAGGGCGCGAGGCGTTCGCGGACGCCCTGCAGGCCGAAGTGCCCCTCGTGCGGGCCGACGGGCTTCGCGGGGTCGAAGCCGCACCCGTTGTCCGCGACGGAGAAGCGGATGCGGTCGCCCTGCCGTTCGCCCGCGAGGGCGATGCGGGTGGCGCGGCCGTGGTTGACGGCATTGGCGACGAGTTCGCGCGCGACCTTGATGATCGTGTGGAGGACGGATTCCGAGACGTCGCGGCAGGACAGGTTGAAGCGCACGTGCAGCGCGGCGTTCGAGATGACCGGCTCGACGGCGCGCGCGACGGCTTCGCCGACGGTGCGCTCGGCGAACGTGCGGCTCCGCAGGTCCCACAGGCAGGACTGGAGCTCCTTTCGGCAGGAGGCGAGAATCTGGCGCGCAGTCAGGAGAAGGCGTCCGCTGGGCGAGCCGTCGGGCACGCCCTTGGCCGCCGTGTCGAGCAGGTTGGCGACGCCCGTGAGGGTCTGCGAGAGCGAGTCGTGCAGCTCGATCGCGAGGCGCGTGCGCTCTTCGGTCTTGATGCGCGACTGCGCGAGCTGGATCCGGTTGCGGAGGACGAGCGCCGCGAACGCGAGAACCAGCAGGGCGATGACGGTCAGCAGCTTCTGCGGCGTCCACCACGGCGGGTCTTCCAGCACCTCGAAGTCAGCGGCGGTGCGCGGAATCAGCGTGAAGTGGCGGAACTCCGGGAGGAGGCCGGGCGTCGCGCGCTGGGTGAATTCGGCGAAGAGCAGGCCGGTCAGGCGCAGGGTGCTGCCCGTGGCGCAGCCGTTGAGGACAGGTCGCGAAAGGCCGCTCTCGTCGATCAGGAACGTGTTCTCGCCGTCGTCAAGCCAGGCGAGGCGTACCGCCGGGGATTCGTCGGAGGTGCGGACCAGCCGGCCCGTGACCGTGACGATGCGCCCGTGGTACGGCGAGTGCAGCGTGCGGTTCCCGGGCGCGCCCTCGAAGAGGCTGCCCGGCGCCAGCGAGAGGGGCGTGAAGACGGCCGGCGCCGCCGGGAGCGGGCGGACGCTCGCCTCGTCCAGCATCGAGTAGAAGGCGTCGGGCTCGGTAAAGGCCGTGACGGCGACGGTCGCCCCCGCGTGCGGCATCCGCTCGCCGGCCGAGGGGCGGACGCGGATGCACTGGAAACGGGGCTTGCGGAGGTAGAACTCGCCCTGCGAGACGGCGAGCACGACGCCCGTCACGGTCTGGCGGTGGAGGTCGGCGAATGCGGGCCGGTTCGGGCGGATGAGGCGGATGTCCTGCGGGCCGAGGATGGCGAAGCGCGGCACGTGCCCGTGCATCCAGCCGGCCGGGCGGACCGCCTCGCCCGTGACCTCGACCTCTCGGTCGACGAGCCGTCGCGCGGCGTCGATCGGCAGGTCGGCGCGCGGTACGGCGACCGAGACGAACCCGTTTGTCTCCGCGAGGACCAGCCAGTTGTAGCGCTCGTCCATCGGGTCCTCGATCGCCTTGCGCACGACGCCCGAGCGGACCTCGGCCGCCGTCTGCAACGTGGCGCACAGGACGGCCGCCGCAAGAATCCGGCGACGGGGACTCGCATGCCGAAGGGCCATGCTGCTCCTGATGGATGTGGTGGCGCTCAAAACGATGCCATTTCTCCTTATTTTTCAGACATTATACCATAATCGGAGGTGTTCGTTAGCACGGTTTTGCAGAAATGTAAAAATCGTGCTAACTACCAGAACGGGTACTTTCGCTTGCGGACGATAAAGACTATACTACTCGCAAACTCACCCCAGGACAGGAGAAGTCACCATGCCTTACCGAATCCTTTCCGCGCTGTTCGCGCTCGCGTCCGCGCCGCTGCTGGCGGGGACGGTCCTCTACGTCAAGCCAGGGGCGACCGGCTCGGGCGCGAGCTGGGACGACGCGGCCGACCTCGCGACGGCTGTCGCGAAGGCCCGAGAGAACGTCCCGTGCGCGATCTACGTCGCCAGGGGCGTCTACGCGGCGAACAGGCTTGCCGTCGCGCCGGGCACGTCCCTCTACGGCGGATTCGCCGGCGCCTCGGCGGACGAGACGGTCGCCGGACGCGACGTCGCGGCGAACGCGACGGTCATCTGCGGAAATCGGACGTCCGTCTGGCGCGACCGCACGGGCGCGGACGTCCTGCGGGACGGGAAGAAGGTGCGCGTGATGAACGACGACGGAACGTTCAATGCGCCCGATCCGGCGGACGAGGAGCTGTTCTGGACGCCCAGCTACGGCGTCAACGCCCTCGACGCGTCGGGCGAGACGGCGACGGGCGAGTCCGTGGTCGTGGACGGCTTCGTCTTCACGACGGCGAGCCTCAAGTTCGGCAAGGTCCCCGCCACGGTCCGCAACTGCCGCTTCTTCGGGTGCTTCCACGACTGGGGCATCGTCTGGGGGAGCGCGTCGTTCACGGTCGAGGACTGCGCCTTCGACTGGTGCAACGGCCCGGCCATCAGCGCGGATCAGTCCGTAGAGACAGAGAACCATATCGTCACCTTGCGCAATGTCGCCGTGCGGCACGAGGTCGCCAACAACCAGCGCGGACTCGGCGTCTACGCGCCGAACGTCACGCTGGACGTCGAGGGCTGTGCCTTCGAGCAGAACTACAACGTCCGCGCGGTCGGCGACGGCGGCCTGGGCGTCGTCCTCGGAAACGACTCCTCGACGATGCGGATTCGCGGCACGCGGTTCGTCGAGAACCTCGTCTCGTCGAACGCGAGCGCCATCGTCATCCTGCCGAACTACAAGCCCTCGGTCGTGAGCAACTGCCTGTTTCTGGCCAACCGGGTCGTCGGAGACCGCGGGGACCTCTCGAGCGCCGCGGCGTGCGTCCTGAACGCGCGGCGAAACGACCATGTCGTCGATGCCTGCTCGTTCGTCTCGAACGTCATTGACCGCTCTGAGGCGAAGACGAAGAGCGGCATCACGCTGATGCCCTGCTCGATCGTCTACTCCTGCTACGTCGCGCCGATCCGCCGCTGCACGTTCGACGGCAACCGCGTGTCGGCCGCGGCGAGCGCGGAGGGCGTCACGCCCGTCTGCGCGACGCTCTATTCGGAAGGCGGCAACGACTCGGGGTGCCTGTTCGGCAACACCTTCAGCGGCAACGACGCCGCGACCGGCGAGATCGTCCTGAACCGGCATCCCGTCCAGACTCCCGGGGTCATCCGCGTCTTCAACAGCATCTTCTGGCATCCGTCCGACTCGTACGTGCCGGTCGCGCGCGTGGGCACGGGGCGCATCTGCTACCGCCACTGCGTCGTCAAGAACCTGCCGGCGGACGCGGACTGGATCGTCGACTCGGAGGCGAACCGGGCGGGCGATCCCCTGCTGGACGACCGTCTGACGACCGCCGAGGGCCTGCTCGTGCGCCGTCCGGGCACGGGCGCGGCGCGGCACAAGGGCATCCCGCTCTACTACGACTCCAGCGAGCCGCGCAAGGTCGCCTACCAGGGCGGGAGCGGCTACATCCGCTGCGACACGCTGGACGCCTCGCGGCTGACCGCGCCCTACACGGCCATTCCCGACGCGCTGGGCCAGTTCCCCCGCGAGGGGCTCAAGCCCGACATCGGCGCGGCGCAGGCGGGTGCCTCCGGCCTCCTGCTGCTGCTTCGCTAAAGCCCCCCATCCCCCATCCCTCACGACTCATCCCTCATCCCTCACAACTCATCCCTCATCCCTCACAACTCATCCCTCATCCCTCTTCATGAACACGTCAATCCTTCTTCTCTCCGCCTTGACGCACTGGTTTGTCCCGGCGACGGGCGAAGAGCAGTTCCTGCCCGACCGCGATCCGCAGCACGGCACGCGGGGCGGCGTCGTGCGCATCGTCGCCGCGCAGGACGAGTACGAGCCCGGCTCGTTCGTCGTGAAAGCCGACGCCGACCTCGGCAAGGTGCGCTTCTCGCTCGGCGCGTTCACGAATGCGCAGGGCGTCGCGTTCGCGCCGGAGAACCTCGACCTCAAGGTCGTCAAGGTCTGGTACCAGAACCGCAACGGCTGGTTCAGCTATTTCGGCGACACGGGCTTCAAGCTCTGCCCCGAGCTGCTCCTGAACGACGAGGACCTCGTCCGCGTCGATCCGGCGAAGGAGGCGAACTACGCGACGCTCACCGACGCGGACGGGCGGCGGATCGGCGAGCGGTGGATCAACCCGCCGCGTCAGATGGACGTGCGCAGCGCGGACTGGCGGACGAAGGTCAACAGCGTCTTCCAGCCGATGCGTCCGGACTTCAAGGACGCGGCGACGCTCCAGCCCGTGACGCTTGGCCGGGACGTGCGCAAGCAGCTCTTCCTGACCGTCCGCGTCCCCGCGGGCACGGCGGCGGGCGTCTACCGGGGCGCCGTGAACGTCTCGGCCCTCGACGGGCGGCGGCTTTACGCGGTTCCCGTCGAGGTGAAGGTGCTCGACTTCGCGCTGCCGCGCCCGAAGACGCGCTTCGACCCCGAAAAGGACCTGATCGTCAGCGGCTTCCACTACATCAGCCTCGACATCGTGCGCGAGCTCAACGGCGGTGACCTGGAGCTGGCGAAGCGGCAGCTCAAGGCGATTCTCGCCAACCAGCGGCGGCATGGCGTGCAGGTCTACCAGCTTCCTCGGACGATCTGCTCGGAGACCGACTTCTGCATCCGCACGATGCAGGAGGTCGGGATGCGCACGGATCTCCTGGTCGGCGGCGCGTATCCGACGCGCTCGATCACGTGGAAGGGCGCGAAGAAGGACCTCACGTTCGCCGACATGGTGGCCGACGCGAAGCGGCAGGCCGACTACTACGACCGCACGCTCGGTCACCACAACGTCTACGTCATGCACGGCGACGAGCCGCCGAGCCCGTGGATCGCGAAGGAGCGTCCGCTCGTCGACGCCTACCACGCGGGCGGGCTCAAGTTCTTCATCGCCTGCCATCGCGCGCTCTTCCACAAGGGCGGGCACCTCTGGGACTTCTCGTCCACGTCCAAGGCCCCGACTGACGACTCGACGCCGCGCCTCTGGAACCAGCTTGGCGGCGAGCCGTACGTCGGCTGGTACGGCCAGATGCACGTCGGGCCGGAGAATCCGGCGCAGAACCGGCGGCAGTACGGGCTTGCGACCTGGCTTTCCGGCTATTCGTCCGTCATGAACTATGCGTTCGGCCTCGGCCCGTGGAACGACGACTCGACGACCTACAAGCCGATGGTCAACGCCTACGGCATCTTCGGCGGCGTCGTCGACACCTTGCAGTGGGAGGGCTTCCGCGAGGGCATCGACGACATCCGCTACGCGACGCTCCTGTCGGCGCTCGCGCGCAAGGCGCTCAAGGCGTCCGACGGCTCGACGCAGCGCGCGGGCAAGAAGGCGCTGCGGTACGTGGCCGAGATCACGGTCGGGGCGGACGACTACTTCGGCACGGGCGCGGACCCGCTCGACACGGTCCGGCTGGAGATGATCGGCTTCATCGAGGACCTGCGCGCGCGTCTCGGCGCGGCGGCGGACATCGCGGAAAGCCCGATTGCCGTGAAGCCGTTCGTCGGCGAATCGACCGATCCGCTCGGCGGGGTGCCGACGCTCTTCGGAAAGTCCGGCGCCGCGCGCTTCGGGCTCTGGACGAACGTCTGCGCCTTTGCCGACCAGGCGCTCGCGAATGCGCGCGAGCGACCGTTCGCGGTGAAGGACGACGCGCGCTTCACGACGTTCCTGCGGGGCTACGTGATGGGCGGGCGCCGCGCCGACGCGATCGCGCTCTGCCGCGCCGAGAAGAAGTTCGAGTTTCTCGCCGACCTCCTGGAGGGCAAGACGCCGGCGTGGAGCAAGGACCCCGGGCAGGCGATGAAGGAGATCGACCTCGCCGGCGCGTTCATGCTGCTCCTCGACGACGAGGCGAAGGTTCGCGAGCTGATGGCCGCGCGGGCGGCGCTCGTGAAGCCGCGCGCCCGCAAGGCCTACCCGGTGCGCTACTCCGCCCGCGCGCTCACGGGGCTGGGCGACTGGGCGAACGCGACGGTGCGCACCGAGGCCCAGCGGCTCGACCGCAAGTTCGGCGGCAACATGGACTTCCTCGTCACCGACATCACCTCGGGCGACCGCGGCGCGGGCATCGGCACGGACGCGAACACGAACGCCGCGCCCGCGACCGTGCAGGTCGTCTGCGACCGGCGCGGCCTCCACTTCCGCTTCGACGACCCGAACGCGCACGCGGCGGAGATCGAGAGCCTCGTGCAGGCGGGCGGCTCCTACGAATGCTATCTCGCGCCGGGCGAGAACAGGCCGTACGTCTCGTTCGTGGCCGACCAGGGGACGGGACGGCTCGACCTCTTCAACACGACCTACGACACCTTCGGCCTCCGCGCCGTGCCGAAGACGGGCCTGCGGGCCTGCCGGACGGAAGTCGCCTTCGGCGAGGGGACGGTCACGACGTATGCGTTCATCCCGTGGGACAGCTACGCGGCGTTCATCCCGCGCGACGGCGAGGAGTGGGAGTTCGAGGTCATCTTCTGGAACCGGCGCGGCGGCGAGTGCTGGAACGGCACGGAGTCGATTCACGGACGCTCCACGTGGGGACGGCTGCGCTTTGCACTGTCCGAGGCGGAGCGCGCGGAGATCGTGCGGCGGCAGCTTTTCGCGGCGAAGAAGGCGTACGAGCGCGAGAAGGTGACGTGGGACTCGGGCGAGGGCGTCCTCGACCATTGGCAGGACGCCGACCTCGGCGACGCCGCCTTCTACGCGGCGAAGGTGAAGCCGCTCGTCGACGAGCTGGACGCGCGGGCAAAGGAGCTCTCGTTCGGGATGTCCGACGCGGAGGTCTTCCGCTTCGAGCGGGAGGCGCTGCCGAAGTGGCGCGACATCCGCTTCATCCTCGCCGCCCTGCGCCGCGACTGGCTGCTGGAGAGGGGGGCGAAATGACGGCCGCGCTGCTGCTGGCCGCCGGCTGGACGACGGTCGTGACGAACACCGTCGTCGAGATTCCGCTCGACCGGCCGACGGGCATCGAATTCGCGATCGGGCCCTCCGGGAAGCCGAGCGAGTTCATCCGCGAGTGGGCGGGGACGGACGCGCGCGGCCGGCCCCTGAAGGGGGTGGAGCCGCTGCTGGTGCGCCACGAGACGCTGCGCAGCGGCGCCGTTCACTCCAACGCCTGTGTCGACCTCTGGGCGTGGTGGGACGGCGGGCGCGCCTACGTGCGCCCGGCCCTGTCGCCCTACATGCAGGCCGGCGGACGCATCCTGCCAAAAGGCGAGGAGATGCTGGCGAAGTGGGACTCCTACGAGCATCCGACGAGCCATGTCTTCCGCCTCGCGTTCACGCCGGCCGACGCCGGGAACGCGCGCGCCTGGGTGGACGGCTCGTACGTCCAGCGCATGGACAACTTCCACGTGAAGACCGCCGCGCTCCGGCGGCTCGCGTTCGCGTTCCAGCCAGGGGTGCGCTTCCGCCTGACGCCGTGCGCGATCGACCTGTCGAAAGACACGCTCAAGCTCGACTTCCCCGCGCCCGAGGCCGTCGCCAAGTGCCACTACGTCGCCGGCAACAGCGCCTTCGAGGTCGAGTCGTACCAGAGCCGGCGGCCGCTGGACGCCTACCCGAACGCGATCCACCGGCGCCTGCCGGCGGCGGACTGGCATCTCGCGCGCATCCGCTTCGCGCTTGACGACGACCCGAAGCTGGAGAAGGTCCTGACCGTGCGCCTTTGCTGCAACCGGCCGGGCGGCTCGGGCGGAAACCTGGTCTCGGACGTCGACCTCGACTTCACGAAGGGGCTGCCGCCTGACGTGCGGACGGTCGGCACGGTCGACTGGAAGGGGCGTTCGACGGCGCTTTACGAAATGGACGTCAAGCTGGGTCTTGGTCCGCTGGCCGATCTCGTCGGATGGAAGGATTTCCTCGATTTCGAGTTTCTCGGACGCAAGCGCACGGAAGCCGAAGGGCCGGATCGGCGGATGAAGCCCGCGCATGACCGCTCAAGCGCGTTCGTCATCTGCGGCGTCACGCTTCTCAAGGCGCCGTTCAATGCCGTGATTCGTCCGCTCGCCGCGTCGCCCGGCAACGTCTTCACGTCCGACGAGACCGTCAAGCGCACGTCCGTCGCGCTGACGGCGTGGCGCGACTGCGCGGGCGAGGTGGTCTGTCCCTACGACTCCTTCCGCTACACGCTGAAGCGCGGCGAGACGCGGCGGTTCGAGCTGGATCTCTCGTCCGTCCGGGACGAGGGCCTGTACGAGCTGCCGATCCGCTTTCAGGACCTGCACGGCAAGGTCTACTTCACGCATCCGGCGCGGATGGCCGTCGTGTCCGCGCACGGGCGGACGGTCGCGCCGAAGGACTCGACCTATGGCACATGGTGGATGAACTGGGACTACCAGAACCGCTTTGACGTCGGCGCGC
Source organism: uncultured Kiritimatiellota bacterium (assembly GCA_934654805.1). GTDB lineage: Bacteria > Verrucomicrobiota > Kiritimatiellia > RFP12 > UBA1067 > UBA1067. The sequence goes on along the minus strand of CAKUGW010000062.1, from coordinate 7,141 downwards.
CGCTCTGCCACAAGGCCGGCATCCCGAAGGTGACGGTGACGCAGGGCGACAAGCGAAAGGACATGGAGAGGTGGGGCTTGCTGAGCTGCGGCAACGTGCGGATTCTCGGCCCCGGCTTTTTCGACTACGAGACGGGCCGGTTCAAGCCGCGCGACGGGATGGACGGCGAGACGGTCGCGGTCGAGGACCTGAAGCGGCAGCTCGCCGCGACGACGTTCGCGAACCACGTGCTGGTCTGGCACGAGTCCGCCGAAGTCTACACGGACATCCCGGAGGAGTTGACCGGGCGGCCGGTTCCGGCGGCGACGGACTGGAATCGGAAGCGCGCGCGCTATCTCGACGAATGTGTGCGCATCCTGCGCAAGCACTTCCCCGACCTGCGCATCCAGATCGGCAACACGGGCATTTCGCTCGGTGCGGTGGTCTGTCCCCTGCGCGGCGGCGCGAATCCCGAAGACTATCGGGGCGCGACGATCGGCAACGAGGCGTTTGGCGGCGACACGCCGCCGGAGCGGCTGACGACGGGGAATATCCAGGGCATGGCGCTCGTGAAGGCGACGGCGAAGAAGATGCTCGGCTTCGACGTGCCGATGGACGGCTGCTGGGAGGCGACGTGCCGGCGCACGCGCAGCCTGGGCGAGGCGCGCCAGGCGGCCTACTACGTGCGGGACGCGCTTGTCGGCCTCGCGAACGGCTACCGGCTGACGATGCTCGGCGGCATCGCCGACTGCCACAACGGCTACTACGACTCGCACTGGGGGACCGGCGGCCTCTGCCTTCGCGCGCCGACGTTCTACCCGAAGCGCTCGTACGTCGCCGTCGCGCAGCTGACGAAGGCGCTGGACGGCGCGACCGAGCCGCAGGAGCTCGAGACGGGCGACCCGTCGGTGTTCGCCGTCTCGTTCAGGCGCGCCGACGGGAAGTCCGTGACGGCGCTCTGGGCGCGGCGCGGGCGGTTCGCCGTCCGGCTCGACGACGGCGCGGAGCTGGAAGGCGGCGAGATTCCCGTGTACCACGTCTCGGCGCGGCGGCCGGCGCGCGTCGAGCGCCTCGCCGTCGCGGACCCGGAGGCCGAGTCCCTCGCGCGGGCGGCGACGGTCGTGGCGAAGCTGGACGATGCGCGGGCGATCGTCGCCTCGCCGTCCGAGGCGTTCCGGTCGCCGAAGTGGAATCGCCTGCCGGCGCTGGTGCCCGGCGCCTTCCGCGTGGAGAAGGTCGTGGACAAGGCGCGCGGCGCCTGCCTCGACGTGCGGCTCGACGCGTCCGCGACGAACGTGCCGTGCGCGTTCCTGACGGAGTACACGACGCTGACCTTCCGCACGCCGGCGGCGCTGCCTGAGGCCGCGCGGGGCGTCGGCCTGTGGGTGAAGGGCGACGGGAACGGCGGGCAGGTCCGCTTCGAGGTCGAGGACGGCAAGGGCCGCGTCTTCCGCACGTTCGACTACGGCAACACGACCTACGACAGCGTGGACGTCGAAGGGAGGCTCTGCGTCGACTTCGTCGGCTGGCGGTACGTCGCGCTTGGCATCGACGGAGAGAACTGGTACACGATGTCCGGCGACAAGTCCGCGCCCGCGCCGCCCTACAAGGTGCGGGCGGTGACGGTCGGCGTCAACCGCGCGCGCCATGGCCTCACGGGCTTCAAGCCCGTCGAGGGCGCCGTGCGCCTGCAGGATCTCGGCGGCTGGTGAGGCGCCGGCGGCCGACAATGTGGAACAGGAAAGGGAGGAATCGCAAATGACGAGACGGGGATGGATCTGCGGACTGATTCTCGCGGCCGTCGCCGCACGGACGGCGACAGGCCTGTGCGCGGCGCCGGCAGCCGAGCACGAGTACGACGGCTACGTGGACTGGCAGTGGCGGCCCGTGGAAGTCGCCGACACGAACGCGGCGGAGACCGTCCGCTTCGAGGCCGACATGACCGTGCCCCTGCACGGGCCGTGGCTGCGTCTGCCGGGCGAGACGACGATGACGGTGACGTGGATCACGCGCATTCCGTGCGCGGGCGGCATCGAGTACTGGGAGGCGGGCACGACGAACCGCATCGAGCGCTGGCCCGTCCGGTATGGGGCGCTCGACTACTCCCGGGACGTCCACTGCTTCCACCTGACGGGGCTTCGGCCTGGCACGCGCTACGCCTATCGGCTCCTCTCCGCGCTCGATTCGTATACGTCGCCGTGGACGTACTACGTCGGGCGCGGACGCGAGGTGCGGCATTTCACGACGGTCGATCCGGCGCGCGACACGTACCGCGTCTTCCTGACGGCCGACCTGCACGGCGGCGCGAGGCTGTCGCTCGCGCCGATGGTGGCGCGCACGGGCGCGAAGGACGCCGACTTCTACTTCTTCCTCGGCGACAACGTCTCCGACGGCGCCTACAACAACTACCGCTTCTACGCGACGATGGGCTTCCTCGACGACGTCACGCGCCTGTGGGGGAGCGAGAAGCCCACGCTCTTCCTGCGCGGCAACCACGACATCAGCGGGCCGGACGCCGTGCGCCACGGCGAGCTCTTCCCGCATCCGAAGGAAAAGACCTACCATGCCTTCCGGCAGGGGCCTTGCCTCTTCGTGGCGCTGGACACGATGTGGCCGCCGAAGGTCGCGCTGCAGAAGGCGCACTGGGAGGCGTACCTGCGCGAGCAGGCCGCCTGGCTGAAGGAGCAGAAGGCGACGGACGCCTGGAAGACGGCGACGTTTCGCGTCGTGATGTTCCACGTGCCGCTCTTCCCGTCCGACTCGACGTTCCCGCGCGCGTTCTTCGGCGAGGAGCTGGCTGACGAATCGCCGGAAGGGAAGGTTCACGCGGTGCTCTCCGGACATGAGCACGTCTATGCGCGCGTCAACCCGAACACGCGGGAGACGCGCGTGAACAACGCCTATGGCGACTTCCCGGCGGACGGGAAGGGGGCGTATCCGCCGGCGTACTTCCGGAAGGGCCAGATCCCGGAGCGCTTCCCGTACGTCAGCGTCGTCTGCCGCGCGGGCGAGGCGATGACGCTTGACGTCAGCCCCGCGCGCCTGGTCTTCAGGTCGCACCGCTTCGACCGCCCCGGGCGCGGATTCTACGACGCGTTCGAGATCACGGCAGACGGGCAGGTGAACGACCTGGTGGAGACGCGCGCCTATCCGCTTGCGCAGTAGAGCCCTTGCCGCGCGGCGGCGGGGGGACTGCCAGAGCTGGTACTTGCCGCGCCGCGCAGGGAAAGGATATAATCCCCGCATGACAAGACACAGAAGAGACCTCCTCTCGCCACGGGCCCTTGCCGCGCTGTCCGCGCTCGCGGCGTCATCGCTGCTCGCCGGGACGGCGGCAACGCCGCCGTGGACGGATCGCGCGAAGGCGCCTGAGGAGCGTGCGCGGCTGCTGACGGCGGAGATGACGCTGGAGGAGAAGGCGGACGAGCTGCTGATCCACTTCGTCAACGAGCCCGAACTCCATGCGGCGTTCACGAACCGCCTTGCGCGGGGCCGCTCCTACGGCGCGATCATGCACATCAGCGGCGCGCGGCAGGCGCGCGAGCTGCAGGAGCTGAAGCTGAAGACCTCGCGGCTGAAGATCCCGTTCGCCTTCCACCACGACGTCACGCACGGCTACCGCACGGTCCTGCCGGTCGGGCTCGGCACGGCCAGCAGCTGGAACACGAACCTCGTCGAGGAATGCGAGGCGATGGCGGCGCGCGAGGCGTCCGCCGCCGGCATCCACCTCACCTACGCGCCGATGTGCGACGTCTCGGACGATCCGCGCTGGGGGCGCATCTGCGAGACGAGCGGCGAGGAGCCGCTGCTCTCGGCGGCGATGACGGCCGCGCGCGTGCGCGGCTTCCGCCGCCACATGGCCGCCTGCGTCAAGCATTTCGCGGGCTATGCGTCGCTGCGGGCGGGCCGCGATTACCATCCGGCGGACTTCTCCCTGCGCGAGCTCGAGGAGACGTACCTGCCGCCCTATCGCGCGGCGATCGCGGCGGGCGTGGACGCCGTGATGTGCGCCTACACCCCGTTCGACGCGGAAGACGCGACGTTCAGCCGCTTCCTCTGCCGGACGGTCCTGCGCGACGCGCTCGGCTTCAGGGGGCTGCTCATGACGGACTGGCAGACGATCCGGAGCGCCGAGCGCTACGGCATCTCGTCCGGCCCGCGGGAGTCCGCGCGCCGCGCCCTGGAGGCCGGCATCGACGCGGACATGCGCTCGGACGTCTACGGCGACGAGCTGCCGGGGCTCGTCCGCGCGGGCCAGGTCGCGGAGGGCCTGCTGGACGCGGCGTGCGCGAACTGCCTGACGGTCAAGTTCCGCCTCGGACTCTTCGACGACCCGTTCGCGCGCGGCTGCGACGCGGCCGCCGAGGAGGCGGCCCAGTTCACGGCCGAGAACCGCGCGCTCGCGCGCCGGGCGGCGGCCGAGGGCGCGATCCTGCTGGAGAACGCGCGCGGGGTCCTGCCGCTCTCGACGGCGGCGCGGATCGCCGTCGCGGGTCCGCTGGCCGAGGCGCCGAAGGACCAGCTCGGCGACTGGTCGCCGCAGGGACGCACGAACGAGACGGCGACGCTGCGCCAGGGCCTGCGCGCGGCCTGGGGGGCGAACCTCGTCCCGGTCCCGGAGGCCGACACGGTCGTCTACTGCGCGGGCGAACGGGTCGCGTGGGGCGGCGAGCACCACAGCCGGCTCAGGCCCGTCGTGCCGGACGGCCAGCTCGCCGCAATCAAGGCCCTGAAGGCGCAGGGCAAGCGCGTCGTCGCCGTCGTGCTGGCGGCGCGCCCGCTGGTCCTGACGGAGCTGCGCGAAGTCGCCGACGCCGTCGTCTTCTCCTTCTTCCCGGGGACGGAGGGCGGGCCTGGGCTCGCGGACATCCTGTCGGGACGGGTCAATCCGTCCGGCCGCCTGCCGCAGACCTTCCCGCGCGAGCGCGGGCAGATCCCGCTTTCCGGCCGCGAGCGGCGCGCGTGGATGTACGACGAGTGGGTGGACGGCTCGACGCGGCCGCTGTACCCCTTCGGCTACGGCCTCTCCTACACGACGTTCGCCTGCTCGCGGCCGGTCTTTGCGGACGGCGCGGTCTCGGCGCGCGTTTCCAACACGGGGTCTCGCGCGGGCGCGGCCGTCGTGCAGCTCTACCTGCGGCGCGAATTGGCCTCCGTCATTCCGCGCGAGCGGGAGCTAAAGGGCTTCCGGCGCGTCGAGCTGGCGCCCGGCGAGACGCGCGAGGTCTCCTTCTCGGTCGGCTTCGAGGAGCTGAAGCTCTACAACGCCGCGCACGAATGGGCGGACGAGTCCGGCCCGGTCACGGCGTTCGTCGGCTTCGACGCCGCGACGACGAACGCCGTCACGTTCCGGCACGTGGCGGCGAAGCCGCACGCGCCGGCTTACTGGTCGAAGGCGAAGTACCCGGCGATGACGAGCCCGGCGGCGATCTGCGTGCGCCCGGGCGAGCCGTTCTCGTATGCGTTCTCCTACGCAAGCCGGAAGCCGTACGAGATCCGCCTCAAGGGCCTTGGCGCCGAGCCCGTCCCGAAGGGGCTCTCGTTCGACGCGGAGACGGGCGTCCTTTCCGGCACGCCGGACTGGACGGGCGAGAAGTGGGTCACCTTCACGATGAACGAGGGCGACGCGTGCGTGCAGTGGGGCGACCTGAAGATCCGCGCCTTTGGCGCGAGGGACGTGCCGTCCTCGCTCTTCAACGAGGCGATCTACCAGCTTGACGTCGCGAGCTTCACGCGCGAGGGGACGTTCGCGGCGGCGGAACGCGAGCTGCCGCGCCTCGCCGACCTTGGGCTGACGTGGGTCTACCTCTGCCCGGTCACGGCGTCCGACAGGGACGCCGACCCGAAGTACATGAGCCGGCGGCAGAAGGCGAGCGGCTTTTCCCCCTCGCGCAACCCGTACCGCCCGGCCGACTTCATGTCCGTCGAGCCGTCGATGGGCACGAAGGACGACTTCCGGCGCTTCGTGAAGACGGCGCACGCGCTCGGGATGAAGGTGATGACGGACGTCGTCTTCTTCCACTGCGGGCCGAAGGCGGTCTTCCTGAAGGACCACCCCGACTGGGTGAAGCGCGACGCGGACGGCGGCTTCCTGCTGGGCGAATGGTCGTTCCCGCAGCTCGACTTCGCGAACGCGGGGCTGCGCCGCTACCTGACCGACTCGCTGCTCATGTGGATCCGCGACTGCGGCGTGGACGGCTTCCGCTGCGACGTCGGCGACCTCGTGCCGCTCGACTTCTGGGAGGCGGCGCGGCAGGAGATCGACGCGGCGAAAAAGGGCGTCGTCATGCTCCTGGAGGGCACGAAGGCGTCCTACGCCGAAAAGGCGTTCGACATGCTCTACGGGTTCATCGCGAGCCACAACGGCATCTGCGAGGCGCTGGGCGGGCGTCTGCCGGCGAGCCACGTGCGCCGGCAATGGGAGAAGGAGCGCGCGCAGGGCCCGGCGGGCGTCGCGTGGATGCGCTGCACCGACACGCACGACGTGGCGGCGGACTCGGGGGCCCGCCGCAACGAGACGCGCTGGGGCCACAGGCGCGCCGAATGCGGCATCGCGCTCTCGTTCGCGCTTGACGGCGTGCCGATGCTCTGGATGGGCCAGGAGATCGGCTGGGACCGGCGCTACTCGATCTTCGGGCCGACGCCGATCGACTGGCGCGCGGCGCCCGCGCCGGGCCGGCCGGCCGTCATCCGCCGCCTCTGCGCGCTCAAGCGCGAGCCGGCGTTCGGCGCGCGGGGCGAGACCGTCTGGCTGACGCCGGACGATCCGGACGACGAGATCCTCTTCCTGCGCCGCGCGCCCGACGGCACGACGTACCGCTGCCGCTTCAACTGCGCGACGGGCGACTGGTCGATCGCGCTTGACAGCCGGCCCTGACGCCCGGCAGAACGTCTCCCAATCGTGGCGCGTCGGCGCTCGCGCAGACATGGCGTGGCGAGAGCGCGGGCGACGGCTACGCCTACGCCGACAAGGTGCAGGTCCTCTACAACGGCTGGGCGGGCGACGCCGATCTGCCGCTCGGCGCCTTCCACATCGGCGACTGACACGAAGTGGAAAGGAGCAGGGCCTTCATCAGCTCGGCGGCCAGGGGAAGTGCAAGTGGCTCGTGGACGACCTCACCGTCGAACAGGTCCGCTGACTGCGTCGCCCGCATACTTGACG
>CAKUGW010000061.1 GCA_934654805.1 uncultured Kiritimatiellota bacterium | reverse complement strand
GTCCTCGACGGTCAGCGTCCGCTGTCCGAACGGATCGTGTCGGAAGAGCGTCGCGCCGAGCGGCGAGCCGTCCGCGTACCGCCGCGTGGCGACGAGACGGCCGACGACGTCGTATTCGTTGCTCGTGACGAGCCGCGCGCCCCGGAAGCCGGGACGCTCCTCGGCGACCGTGCGGCCGAGCGCGTCCGCCGTCGTGCGCGTCCAGCGCGGCGAGACCGCGCCTTCCGGGCCCTCGTACGTCTCCGTCCAGCCGGGGCCGTATGCGTGCGCCGTCTTCACGACGCCGTTCAGGCGCGTTTCCTTGGTGCGCCCGTCGGCGAACGCGACGGTCGCGTTCGTGACCGCGCAGTCCGTGCCGAACGCCAGAATCTCCGTCCGCGTCTCAAGGCCCGCAACCGCATCGGTCGCGTAGAGGTGCCGCGTCACGGTGCCGTCCGCCGCGACGCTCTGCGACCGCCGACCGAATGCGTCGTACGCATACGCCGTCGTCTGCGCGAGGCCGCCGGACATCACCGTCCGCGAGAGGACACGGTCCTCGGGGTCGTACGCGGTCGCGGTCGCCGTGTCCGGGCGGACGCCGCCGCCGGCGCGCGTCTCGGCGACGACGCGGCCGAGGGTGTCGTAGGCATACGTCGTCGTCAGGCCTTCGGCATCGGTCGCCGAGGCGAGACGTCGGCCGGCGTACGCCTTCTCGGTGCGCGTCCCGTCGGACGAGACGACGCGCGTCTCCTGTCCGAGTCCGTCGCGCGTCGTCGCCGTCCACGAGACGCGCGCGAAATCGTCGGGGCCTGTCCCCGTGCTGACGTGCTGCTCGCGGAGGAGCACCTGACGCGAGGCGCGCACCTCGACCGTGACCTCGCGGGTCGTTCGCCCCGGCAGCGGCGCAAAGGCGACGACGCCGTCGTTCGTGCGGATGGACTCCGCCGGATAGCGCGTGGCGACCGTGCGGAAGAAGAGCCCACCGGATCTCGGCTCGAAGACGCCCGCCGCGCCGTCGGCGCCGGGCGTGTAGTCGCCCGACCCGTAGGAATACCGGTCGACCGTGCCGTCGGCGCGGACGACGAGCGAGGGCCGACGGCTGCAGGCGCGGCAGCTGTTCTCCGGCATGTAGTCCGTGTACGTGCGCAGGTTCGCGGCGTTCGACCACTCGTTCGCGAGGTCTGTCGCGGCGGGATCCGCAAGGCGGACCTCCTCGACGATGCGGTGCTTCATCGTGTCGAGCGCGGCAAAGCGCAGCGTCTTCGAGACGGGGACGCCGCCGACGCATTCCGTCTCGACGCGCGGCGTCGCCCGGTCCACCGAGCCGTCGTCGTCCGCGATGTCGATGCCGTCGCCGTCGGGACTGTGCGGGCGGACGCCCAGCGGACTGTAGGAGAAGATCGTTTCGCGGATGGGGAGCCCCGGCGCGACCTCGCGGACGGAGACGCGGCGCCCATCCGAATCGTAGGCGTATTCCGTCAGGAGTCCTGTGGGTGTGCGGTGCGTCAGCCGCCGGCCGAGCTCGTCGTACGTGTAGACGTCACGGCGAACCTCCGCCCCGCTGCGGGCCGTACGGCTCACGAGGACGTCCCGTCCGCCGACTGTCGCGTACGCCTCCTCCATCGTCCGAAGCCAGCCGTCGCGCCCGCCGACGCGCACGACGACACGCCGCACGCCGTTCGAGACGGGCGCGGCCGCCACCTCGCGAACCCATTCGCCGTCCCCGCGCGAAATGCCGTAGGCCGTCGCGCCGTCCGCCTCGTCGCAGTAGAGCTCCAGCGTCTCGTCCGGCGCGCCGGGCCGCCGCGTCCGCACGCGGTACGCCTGGACGTGCGCGTTCGTGTCGCCGAAGCCGATCTCATGGACGACGTACGGCACCGCCCCTGCGCGCACGACGTAGTTCCCGTCGTCGTCCAGCTCGTCCGCGAGGTCTTCGCTCCGGTAGAGGGAGACGCTGAACGGAAAGGACGTCGGGCTGCTGAACGCGGCGTAGCAGTCGCTCGCGCGGATGCCGACGAAGCGGCGGCCGTCGACGCCCCCCTCGCCAAGGGCGTTCACGACGTCCAGGCCCGTCGTCTCGTCGCCCGTCAGCTTCAGGACCGAGGAGTCGAAGACGGTGAGGTTCGGGTTGAAGAGGAGCGACGGCAGCAGGTCGAGGCACCCCGTGAAGCCGCCCGCCGCCGCGTGGCCCAGAGAAAGCCGCCAGGTCGGCGCGCCCTTCGGCACGTAGCGCGCGGGACGGGCCGCGCGGCGGCGAGACGCGAACGCGCCCCCGCCGCCATAGCTCGCAGAAGTCTCCGTCGTTCCCGCCGCGCTCGTCGCCCCCGCGCCGCCGTCGCCGCCCGCCCCACCGTCCTTCTCCTGTCGGACGAGGTCGACCGACACGACCCTCTCGACGCTTTCGCCATGACGGCACGACCCCGTGAGCGTCACGTCCACGGACGGGGGATAGTCCTCGCACGCCTCGCGCGTCACGGTAAACGTTCCCTCGGCCCGGCCGCACTCCTCGCCGTCGCAGGTGACGGGGGCCGAGACCGTATCCGAGATCGTCGGCGTGCCGTCGCAGCAGCCGTACTCCACATGCGTCTTGTCCGGGGCGCCGACCTCGCACGTCCCCGCCGAAAGGGGGAGCGCCGCCGCGACGGCAACCGCGCCGCAGGCCATCCACGTCATCACGTCAGCGTTCATCGCCAGCCTCTCCCTTCCCTTACTGCGGCGCCGCGACCGCGCTGCGGATGAGGCGCGCGGACTGCGCGCCGACGCGCGGATTCCGTCCGAGGCGGAACTCGCGCAGGTTCGTCATCCCGTCGCCGTCCGCGTCAAGCCCGGCGTCGGACGGGTCGTGCGGGTCAAGCCCGTAGCGGATCTCCCAGCCGTTCGGCATGCCGTCGCCGTCCGCGTCGCCGTTCGGGTCCAGCGTCTCGCCGAGGAACTGCCGGCAGACGTCCTTCACCTGCGCGGCGGAAAGCGCCGACGACCAGACGCGCACGTCGGCGATCGCGCCCGCGAACGGCTGGGCAAGGCTCCTGCCGACGAGCGTGCCGACCGCGAGCGGCGCCGCCGCGTCGGCGGCGGCGCACCCCGCAAACGCGCGCACGGCGACCTCCCGGCCATTGAGGTAGAGCCGGAGGGACGTGCCGGAATAGGTCATCGCCACATGGCTCCAGGCGTTCGTCGCGAGCGTCCCGCCCGTCGCCACGTTCTCGTCCTCTCCCGTTCGGACGTAGGCGCCGAGCGCACCGTCCGCGCACACGTAGAGCGCGAAGCCGTCGTCCCAGGCGTCCGCATCCCCCGTGCGGGCGAGGATCGGGGCGAACGGCACAAGCGCATCCGGGCAGATCCACGCGGCGACGGAGAACGCGTTCGAGAGCGACAGCCCCTCGAACGCGGGCACGTAGGCGTAGGCACAGCCGTCGACAGCCGCCGTCACGTTCGTGACGCCGTCGAACCAGAGGGCGCCGCCGCCGGGCGCGTCGACGACGCGCCACACGCGGTTCGTGTCGAGAAGCGCCACACGCCCCTTCCCCGATCCGTCGGCCGCCTCGTCGCCGTCCGGCTCCGCGAAGCGCCACCAGCCCTCCAGATCCGCCGCGCCGGACGAAAGCGCAGGGAGCGAAAGCGTCAGTGCCACCGCCGTTGTCCGCATGAGCCTGTTCACCGTCATCTTTCCTCTCCCTTCCCTTTCCGTGCCTCGCCTTTCGGCTTCAGCAGCCGCACCAAGCGCTGCGCCTCCTGCGGCAGCGGATGCCCGACGCGAACGAGATTGCTCGTCTCGCCCGGATCGGCAGCAAGGTCGTAGACCTCAACGGGCCGTTCAAAGTCGTCAATCGCGATGACCTTCCAGCGGTCTGTCCGAACCGACCGCTGCCAAAGCCCGTCCCGGACGCGCGTCTCGGAGACGACGGGACGCCCCTCCGAGGCGCCCGTCTCCATCGCGCGCCTCAGGCTGCGGCCTTCCCACGAGCCGGGCACGGGAACGCCCGCGAGGTCAAGAACCGTCGGCGCGACGTCAAGCCCGCCGACCTGCCCCTTCACGACGCCCCCGGCGGCCTTCAGTCCGCACCCCTTCGGCACGCGGAAAATCAGCGGCACCTTCAGCTCCCCGTCGTGCAGGTCGTTGCCGTGGCCGGAGAAGCCGCGTTCCCAGAAGCTCTCGCCGTGGTCGCCGACGATGACGACGAGCGTGTCGTCCCAGCGCGGCGTCGCCGCGACGGCCGCGAGGAGGTTCGAGACCGCGAAGTCGCAGTAGGCGATCTCGCCGTCGTAGGCGTCCACGGTGCGGCGGCGGACGTCTGGCGTCGCCTTTGCGGCCGGAAGCGCCCAGGCGTTTCGGATCGGCCCGCCGCCCGGCGCGGCGAACTTCATGTCGTAGGGCGGCGGCGGCCAGAAGTCCCAGTGCGGATCCATGTAGAAGAGGAACAGGAACAGGGGCCTTTTCGGATCGCGCCGCCGGAGTCGCCCAAGCCCCATCCGCGTGAGCGCCAGGCCCTTCGCGTAGCCCGAAGCGATCCGCTCGACGTTCGCGTCGGGCGGCAGCGTCGCCGAATAGTCGTCCCACACGTCGAAGCCCCTGCCGTAGCCGAAGCGGCGGTTCGTCATGGCGTTCGCGGTGATGCCGACCGTCGCGTAGCCGGCCGCGCGCAGGGCCTCAGCCAGCGTGACGGCCTCCCGGCTGTGCGGCAGCCCCGGAAGGACGCGGCGATGCCCGTCTGCGGGCAGCGCCGTGAAGAGCGTCATCACGGCGGGCATCGTCCACGAGCCGCCCGGAATGACCGTCTCGAACCGAACGCACCTCTCCTCACGCACGAAGCGGTCGATGTTCGGCGTCGTGTCGCGCGCGTAGCCGTAGCAGCCGACATGCGACGCCTTGAGGCTGTCGATGAGGACGAAGAGGATGTCGGGGCGCGACGGCTCCGCGCCCTCGAGCGCCGTCACCGCCGCGAGGGCAGACAGAAGAGCAGCCAGACGGAACACCTTCATCGCTTCGCCCCTTTCCGTGCGTTCTCGACCCAGACCAGGCGGTACGCGCCCAGTTCGGGAACCGTCACCCGGCACACGCCGTCCGCGACGGCACTTTCAAGCGGCTCGCCCGTCAGCGCATCGACGCACGCGCCCGGCACCAGCCACGCCGGCGGACGCCAGTCGAGGGCCTGTCCCCGCACCGGCGACACGGCAAACGTGCGCACGCGACGGCGCGTACGCGCATCGATGCCCGTGTCGTACCGCAGATTCCGCACAAGGAGAAGCGCGCCGTCATCGCCGCACCAGCCCTCAAGGACCGAGAGGCGCGCGAGGCGATCGGCGCGCTCGCCCATGGGGATGAGGCGTTCGAGGCGCGGACGAAGGCGGTTGAAGTCGGCGTTGAACCGCCGGACGGCATCCGCCAGCGCCGGATTGCCGGCGAACGGCGCCCGCCTGTCGTTCAGCCAGTGGTGGACGCGCACGCCCCGGACACCGCGCAGCATTGCGCACCAGGCGAGGACGGAGAACTCCGCGCCGTCAAGTTCGCGCAGCGTGCGGAAGCGTTCGGGCACCCAGAGGACGGGACGCGGCGCGACGTCGCGGACAACCTTCGCGAGGAAGGCGTCCTCCTCGTCGAGGAAACGCGAAACGCTTACGCCCCAGTGAAGCCTGTAGGGCTTCGCGATCACGGCATCGGCCATCTGCGAATAGACGTTCCAGACCGACGGATAGAGCGCCGTGCAGAAGTCGACGCCGCAGAGGCCGTCCGGGAACGCCGCCTGACGCGCGACGCGCGCGGCGACAACGGCACGGGCGCTGGCGCCGGGACTGCGCGCGCGCGTGTCGTCGCAGGCGACATCGTACGGCAGCCGCCAGACGCGCATGTCCGCGTCGAAGCCGTACGCCGCGCGCTCGGCCGGCGGCAGGGGCCGGAAGTCATCGCCCCATCCGGCGGGCGCGACCGTGCAGACGCCGAGCAGTGCGCGGACGAGGGCGAAGCGTCGCGCACCGTCCGGAAACGCCAGCTCGACGCAGACCGGCTCGCCCTCGCGCACGGGCGCCGGCAGGTCGGCGACGACGGCGCCGGGAAGCCCCTTCGACGACGGCGCCAAGGCGCGAAAGGCGACGGGGCGTCCGTTGACGGCGAGGCCGCGCGGCGCGACGCCCGCCGAAGGACGCAGGACGAGGGCACGTCCGTCGCCGGCGAACGCCAGGAACTCAATGCGGCGGCGCGGCGCGGCACAGCGCGGCACATGGACGGAGACCGCCGCGCCATCCCGTGTCGTCAGCTTCAGCGCGCACGGACGCGAAGCGCCGGCAAAATTCAGCTGAAAGACCGTCGCGCCGCCCGCCGCCACGCGCGGCGACGGATAGAACTGCCACCAGCGCGCGCCAGCAACAGGCGGCGAGACGTCCATGCGGCGCCGCGCCCCAGAGCCAAGACCCTCGAACGCGAACGCCTTCAGCGCCTTCGCGACCGCCGGAGCCGTCGCGGGGAGCTCCGTTCCGTCCAGTTCGGCGCGGACAAACTCGACCGCCCGTCCCGTTGCGTTGCGCAGAAGGACTTCCACGGTCCCGTCGCCGGCCGCATCCGCCGACGCGCACCACTGCACGTCGGCGACAATCTTCGGGGGCGCTTCCGGGACTGTCCGACAGGCGGACAGCGCCAGGATCGCACAGCCGGCAGCCCTCTCGAGCGAACGCCTCATTCCCCCTCACCCCCCTCATCGGACACGGCCTCGAGAACCTTCCGGGCCTTGCGCGCAAGCGCGCCTTGCGGACGCGCCGCGACAATGGACGCGAGATTGCGCCGGGCCGCCGCCACATCGCCTTCCTGCAGCCAGATCCAGGCCTCAAGGTACAGGAGCTCCAGGCGTTCGACCGGCGGCGGCTCGCACACCGCCCGCGACCGGGCGATCTCGGCCTTCGCCTCTTCGAGTTCGCCCGCCGTCGCATATGCCAGCGCCCGCAGGCGGCAGGCGCGAACGGCGTAGCCGGGTCGCGCGCGCTCCATCCGCCCCGCCGCGTCAGCCGTCATCTCCGAGTCGCCCAGGTTGAGCCAGTAGCGCGTCTCCGCGCGGTAGACGTCAGCGGCCTCGCGCGACGGCAGGGCCTTTCCCGCCCAGTTCGCCAGCGCACGGATCTTCGCCCGTTCGTCTGCCCCCGGAAAGCCACGGAACAGGAAAGCGTAAACGCGGTCGAAGTCCGTTCCCGGCGTTCCTTCAACCAGCATCCGCACGAGCGGCAGGCGCCACTCCCGCGCCCGGACGTTGACGCTGCCGTCCGCCAGCGCGTCGTAGACGAGCCTGAAGAGGACATTCGAGACAGCTTCGGCCGTCAGGGCGCGCGGCTCGAGAACGTCGACCTTCGGCGGGCGGACGGCGGCGTCACGGACGGAGGGCTTGGACAGGGACACGCCCGGACACGCGGCTTCGGGGATGGTCCAATCCGCCATCAACCCAGCAAACGGCAAATCCGCCGACGGCACGCCTGGCAGCGAGAAAAGGCAGAAGCCGCCTTCGTCCGGGTCAACGTCTGGCGGCACGGAACAATTCAGCGGCGGCAGGGCCGGAACGTCCGCCTCCAAGACGCACGCCGCGTCGGTCAGCACCGCGCGGCAGCGGTCGACCAGCGGCACAGCCGACAGAACCGTCACGGCTATCCCCAAGAACAGCATTCGTCAGCCCCCCTGCCGAGTTTCAGGACGGACGAGAGGCTTTCGAGCGGATCCGGCAGGTCGTCCGCCGTCCCCTTCGCGCCATCCGGGCCGTTCGGGCCGTACGTCAGGTAGTCGACGACGCCCTTTGCGACAGCCGGGTCTCGCGTCACGGCCAAGACCGGCTGGAGCGCGGCGTCGGCGCACGCCTGAAGCGCCTTGCCGTCAAACGGCGCCAGCGCGAACGCGCGCATCGCCTCGCGGAGGGCCGCGTGGGGGTCGTCGAGCCAGACGAGGCGCGCGGAGACGGCCAGACACTCCGCCCACTTCTCGCACCGCCCGACGGGCAGGGACGCCCGCACCTCGGCACGGACGGCATCATTGAGCGGCGGCGCGTCCATAAGGACGTTCCGTTCTTTCGGCACAACGCCCTTCTTCTGGAAATTTAGGAACGCCGTCGCCCGACCGAGGTTGCCGTCCATGCGCTTCAGCGTCGCCGCCGTCAGGCTGACGGCGGACGGATAGGCTCTCGGCGACGCCGACAGCACGAGGACGCGACATTCGGCCGACGCCTCGTCACAGCGTCCGAGACGGTTCAACAGCTCGACGACATCCGGCTGGATCCGCTCGACCGCCGCGCGGAAGGCCGTCGCGTCGCCGAGCGGCATGTGCGCGAGCCCCCGACGGAGCGCGTCCACCGCGTTCGACAGGCAGGCGTCGCCGGCGTTGACCTCGAAAAGCCGCCGCGCAACGCCCTGCGGCGTCTGCGCACCGCCCTTCCGAATCAACGAGAGGATCAGCTCGCTCGCCTTCTCCGTGTTTCCGCGTCGCGCCTCGAGATCGGCCAGCGCGTAGGCCGCAGACGCATAGGCCACGACCGGGCAGCCGTCTTCCTTCAAGAGCGACACCGCCTCGCGCTCCGTCTCGGCGTCCATCCGGGCGGCCCTGAAGGCCTCCACCTTGCGCTGCCGCAGCAGCAGGACACGCGCCGTGTCCTCCCCCGCGAGGCCGATCGCCTCGTCCAGCAGGGCCTCCGCGCCCCGGCCGTCCCGCAGACGGGTGGCCCGGAAGTCCGCCGCCGTCTTCAGCGCCTCGATGCGGTGCGGCGTGTCCAGCGCGACGCCGCCTCGCGCGGCCCCCTCCAGCCGCGAGACGGCATCCTCCGGGGCGCGGGCGGCGCTTGGCGACAGCGCGAGCGCCATCAGGCTCGCGAACCGCACGGCCTCGTCCGGCGACGAAAGGCCCCTCTCGCAGACCGCATCGTATTCGGAAACCCTGCCAAGGGCCCCCGCCATCGTCCGCAGGACCTGCAACCGGGCAAAGGCGTCCCGGCCGGCGGCGGAGCCGACCGACTCCAAGACATAGCGGAAGGCGCGCTCCCGGCCGGCGGGATCATCCGTCGCGAACGCCGCCTGCGCCTGGGCGAGCGAAGCGAACTCGGCGCGAGCAAACGCCGACGCCGCGCCAACGAAGACAGCCAAAACGACAACCGACTTCTTGAACATGGTACACCCCCCGTTTCGTGAACAAGGGCATTATACCAAAAATTTCAACTCCGCGACAACCCGCGGGCGGGCGCGGCGCGTCGCGACGGCCGTGAGCGGGTCTTCCGGCCAGTCGTGCCGGGGGTAGCGTCCGCGCATGTCCTTGCGGACGAGCTGGTAGGCCCCCCTCCAGAAGCCCGCGAGATCCTTCGTGACCTGCACGGGGCGGTGCGCGGGCGAGAGCAGCGTCATCACGACCGGCACCCGGCCGCCCGCGACCTTCGGCGTCTCCATGAGCCCGAAGCACTCCTGCAGGCGCACCTCGACCGTCGGCTCGTCGCCTTCGTAGCGGATCAGCATGTGCGAGCCGGACGGCACCTCCATGCGTGTCGGCGCGAGGCGGTCAAGCTCGCGGCGGTCGTGCCCCGCCTCGGCCAGAAGGCCGTCGAAGACGCGGAAGAGGTCAAGCCGCTCGAGGTCGCGCCACTTCGTCATCCCCGCCAGGAACGGCGTCAGCGCCGCGAGCAGCCGCGCGTCCGTCGGCGCCGGCCACGCGGCATCCGGCAGCGTCCGCGCGAGAAACGCGAGGCGCGCGCGCAGCTGCACGGCGTCCTTCGTCCAGCACGGCAGGTTCTCGACGCCCTTCTGCCGGATGCCCTCGCGCAACGCCTCGGCGACCTGCGCCTCGCTCGCGCGCCGCTGCGCCTCCGTCGGCGCCCGCTCGCGCAGCGTCATCGCGCCCAGCCGCCGCCGCACGACGCACTTAACGCGCTCGTTCGGACGGTCCCAGGCGCAGTACGGCACGTCGACGATCTGCTCCGCGAAGAGGTCTTCGATCTCAGCCTCGGTGATCGGACAGGCCCGAAAGACCTTCGCGTCGCCCGTGCGGTCGTCGAGTTCACAGCAGACGAGAAACGGCTCGTGCGCGAGCGGATCGTCGTCCGGCAAGAACGCGCCGCGCCCGGACACCATCTGGAACGTGCCGTTGCCCCGGTTCCGGGCAAGGCGGTCGGGATACGCCCTCGCCAGCAGCGCGCCCTCGGACGGCTTTGCGCCGCCGGACACCCCGCCGACGCGCAGCGCCGCCTCGAACCGCTTGGCGAGCTGCGCGACGCGCGGCGTGACGGGCACGTAGCGGATGTCCGTCTCGCGGCTCTTCGCGCCCTCCTCCAGGACGGCCGCGAGCCGGCACGCCGTGCGGGCCGCGTCCGTCCCCCGCGCGTACGTCCGCAGCATGTTCGCGAGGCGCGGATGCAGCGGCAGGCGCGCCATCGCCCGCCCCCGCTCCGTCATCTGGCCGCGCGCGTCGAGCGCGCCCAGCATCGTCAGCAGGCCGACGGCCTGGTCCCACGCGCTCGCGGGCGGCGGCGTCAGCCACGGCAGGCCGTCGCGCCGCAGGGCGCCCCACGCGGCGGACGTCAGGACGAGCGCGCAGAGGTCGGCGTCGAGAATCTCCGGCATCATCTTCTGCGGACGCGACGCCTCGCCGGCTTCCGTCCAGAGGCGGTAGCAGACGCCCGCCTGCACACGCCCGGCGCGGCCGCGCCGCTGTTCGGCGCGATCCCGCGTGAGCGGCAGCGTGACGAGGCCCGTCATGCCCGTGCCCGGCGAAAAGCGCGGCACACGCATGAGCCCCGAATCAATGACCGTCGTGACGCCCTCGATCGTGAGCGACGTCTCCGCGATGGACGTCGCGAGAATGACCTTGCGCCGCGCGCTCGGCGCGAAGACGCGATCCTGCTCCTCCTTCGGCAAATTGCCGTAAAGCGGCAGCATCTCGACCCCACCCGATTCACCCGCTCGCCCATTCGACCATTCGACCATTCGATTATTCGCCAATTCGATTATTCTCTTTATCTCGCCCTCGCCCGGCAGGAAGCAGAGGATGTCGCCCGTCGTCTCGGCGAGCGCCTTGCCGATCGCCGCCACCATCGACAGGTCGCCGAGGTAGCGCGTCTCGACCGGGAACATCCGCCCAGACGCCGCGACACGCACGGGCGACGGCGCGCTTTTGTCGGATGAGTCGGCAAGCCCCGCGAGAACCTCGTCCGCATCGAGCGTCGCGGACATGACGAGCAGCCGCAGGTCGGGACGAAGCCCCCGCTTCACGTCGAGCGCCAGCGCGAACGCGAGATCGCAGGCGAGCGAGCGTTCGTGGAACTCGTCGAAGATGACGAGCCCGACGTCCGCGAGTTCGGGGTCGGAGAGGATCCGCTGCGCGAGCAGGCCCTCCGTCACGACTTCGAGGCGCGTCCGCGCCGACACCTGCCGTTCGAGACGCACCTGGTAGCCGACCGTCTCGCCGACGCGTTCGCCGCGACGGCGCGCAATGTACGTCGCGCAGTTCCGCGCGGCGAGGCGACGCGGCTCCAGCATGACGATCTTCTTGTCGGCGAGCCACGGCTCGTCCAGGAGCGCGGGCGGCACGCACGTCGTCTTGCCGCTGCCGGGCGGCGCCGTCAGCACGACGTCGCGGTTCGCCCGCAGCGCCGCCGCGATCTCGTTCAGCTTGGCCTCGACCGGGAACATCTTCCGACGCCTACCGCGTCGCGGCGGACGGGCGGGCGAATGCGAAGCAGAGCGGCCGCCAGCAGGGGATCGGCGCGCCGACCGGCGCGAGCGTACAGGCGTTGCGGTCGAAGCGGTAGACCTGGATCTCGTCGGACATCTTGTGCCCGACGACCATGAACCTCTCGCCCGGCATCAGCGCGAAGTCGCGCGGGAACCGGCCCGTCAGCTTCGCGATGTTGCGCCGCGTCAGACGCCCCGTCGCGGCATCGACCGCATAGAACGCGATTGAGTCGTGTCCGCGGTTCGACGCCATGAGGATCTGCCCGTCAGCCGTCAGCTTGATCGCGGCCGCCTTCGTCGCGAGCGTCTGCCCGTCCGCCTCCCAGCGGCTGAAGTCCGCCGGCAGCATCGACCACTGGCCGACCTTCACGAAGGTACGTCCGTCGAACGCATACGACGCGACGCTCGATCCAAGCTCATGCAGGACGAAGAGGAAGCGCCCGTCCTTTGACCAGACGGCATGGCGCGGCCCGTCGCCGCGATTGCACTTGATCTCCAGCGACGGATCGACCGCCAGCGTCACGGGGTCGAAGAAGCGGATGCGGTCACAGCCGAGATCGATGGCGCCGAGGCGCGAGGCGTCCGGCGTCAGGAAGGTGAAATGCGCGTAGGCCTTCTTCTGGCGCAGGGCGTTCGGCCCGACGTCGTCATCCGGGAAGACATAGCTTTTCAGGTCCGAGCCGTCCGCCTTGAGCGAGACGACCGTCGCCGAGAGATAAGCGGCGGCGAAGACGCGCGAGCCGTCCGGCGACAGCGACACGTGACACGGCGTCTCGCACGGGAGTTCCGCGAGGCGTTCCAGTTCGCCCAGCCGCCCGTCCGCATCGACCGGGAAGCGCACGAGCGTGCCGACCGTCTGCGCCGCACGCTTCTCGCCAAGGGCGGTGTAGAGCCAGCGCCCGTCCGGGCTCTGCTGGAAGTAGGTCGTGCCCTGGACGCCCTTGACGGACTGGACGACCTTCGCCGCCCCCGTTTCGGGGTCGCAGGCGAGGACATGAAGCGCCTGCAAGTCGGGCGAACCCGTGTTGCAGCCGACATAGCAATTGACGATTGTAGCCATAAGCACTGACGTATTCATCTTTGCACCAACGTAAACCGGACTATCCCCGCGCCTTGTGCGCGCTCGGCGGCGTCTCGCCGTGCGGAATCGGCTTCCAGCGGCGCGTCGGCCGCACGAGCGTGTAGAGGACGGACGCCGAGAGGACGAGCGAGAACACGGGGAACGTCAGGATCGACGCGACGCGCGGCCGCCGCTTCTGGGGCGAGAGCGCGACCGCCGCCCACGCGGTGAACCACCCCATCACGAAGACGAAGAGGAAGACCCCGAAGAAGAAGTGAACCGCCGCCGAGTCGGCCGCGCCGCACGCGAGCCGCACGAAGAGCGCGAGGAAGTTGAAGAGAAGGATGAACGCGACGGACATCCCCGTCAGGATCGCGAAGAAGCTGTCGAAGAGCCGCAGCGACGGATGCGCGCGCAGCGCCCGGAGCCACGTCGGGAAATACAGGCGCACGACCTGCCAGCCGCCCGTCGCCCAGCGGCGCAGCTGCCGCCACATGTACGTCACGGTCACGGGCTGCTCATCCGCGTAGTCCGCCTCCGGCACGTAGGCGACACGCCCGCCGCGCAAGTTCGTCTGGACGGTGAACTCGACATCTTCGACCATCGTCTGCGTCCGCCAGCCCTCCGGCCCGAGCGCGGAGAGGCGGAACGCGAAGCCCGTGCCCGTCAGCTTGCCCGAGAGGCCGAGGTTCGTCCGCACACGGTTCGAGAGCTCGTTCATCATGTCCCAGTAGACCGTGTACCAGCCGGAAATCACGTTCGCGCGCGCGTTGGACGAGCGGCGGCGGCCGGTCACGACCGTCTCGCCGTCCTGCAACGCATCGTTCACCGCGTCGAACCAGCCGTCGGAGCAGATGTTGTCCGCATCGAAGACGGCGACCGCGTCGCACGTGCGCTCGGCCCGCAGCTTCCGCAGGCCCCACGCGAGCACGTCGCCCTTGCCGTGGCTCGGCTCGGTCTTCTCCCAGACGGTCGCGCCCGCCGCGCGCGCGATGTCCGCCGTGCGGTCGGTGCAGTTGTCCGCGAGGACAATCACCTCGCGGCAGTCCGCCGGATACTTCGAGAGCAGCACGCTCTTCACCGGCAGGCGGATGACAGGCTCCTCGTTGCGCGCGCAGACAAGCACGACGAACTTCAGCTTGCGCGCGGCCTTCGGATGCGGCTTCGCCGGCTTGATGAGCCCGACGAGGACGAGGAACGTCGACCAGAGGAAGACGAAGCTCAGGCCGAGACAGAGGAAATCGCAGATCAGCGAGAACGTCGCATTAGTCATCGCGCCACCTCCGGTGCAGCCAGAGATACTGTTCGGGATACTGGCGAATTGCCGCCTCCAGCCGGTCGTTCAGCAGCTGCGTCGCGGCATTTCGGTCGTCTGTCTTCGAGAGGACGATCGGGTCGCCGGACGCGACGAGGCGGTAGCGGTAGGGCGCGACGCGCACGAAGGAGCCGACGACGATCGGACAGCCCGTCCGCATCGCGAGCCGCGCCGCCGTCGTGTACGTCCGCGCCGGACGCCCGAAGAACGTGAGCGGCGCGCCCCGTCCCGCATGCTGATCCATCAGGATCGTCATCGCCGCGCCGTCGCGCTGCCACTGCTCCAGCACCGCCGGCGTGAAGCCGTGGTTCTTGTCCACAATCGTGACGGGCCCGCGAAAATGGTGCTTCTTCATCCACTTCGCGACGAGGCGGTTGTTCTGGACGCGCGCAATGGCGATCATCGGCCGCGCGAACGAGAGGACGTTCGTCGCCGCCTCCCAGACGCCGTGGTGGGACGAGACGAGCAGGATCGGCTGGCCGGGCGAGTCCAGCAGCAGCTTCACGTTCGCGGCGGACACGCCCGACGTGTCGAGATGTTCGCGGTAGTTCGCCCGCGTGACGACCGACGGCACGAACAGCGCCTCGCCGATGTGCCCGGCGAGGTGGCAGAGGGAGCGCTTCGCGATCCGCCGCGCCTCCTTCGGGTCGTCCGTGATCTTCGCGCGCAGGATGTTGTCGACGGCAATCCGCCGGCGGCGTCCGAGGAACGGCCAGACGACGGCCGCCAACGCGCCGCCGATGTCATAGGCATGGCGTTGGAGGAAGGTCATTCGAAGCGGATGGTCGCGGCGCGGCCGTGCCCGTCCAGCCCCTCGACGGCGGCGAACGCCTCGATGGTGGCCTTCGTCTGGGCGAGGTCGGCCTGCGTGAAGGCGACGAAGCTGTGGCGGCGGCGGAAGTCGTCCGGCGTAAGCCCGTTGAACATGTTCGCCGCGCCGCCCGTCGGCAGCACGTGCGACGGCCCCGCGACGAAGTCGCCCGCCGATTCGGGCGTCCACGCGCCCGCGAACACGGCACCGGCGGCGCGCACGCCCTTCATGACCTTCAGCGCGTCCTTCGTCATGATCTCGAAATGCTCCGGCGCAAAGGCGTTCACGACGTCCAGCCCCTCGGCGACGCTCTTCGCGACGACGATGAGGATGCCGTCCCGGTCGATGACGCGCGCGACGAGCGCGCGACGCGAGAGCGTCTTCGCCTGCGCGAGGACTTCCGCGCGGATCTCCTCGGCGAACGCGGCGGACGTGCAGACGCACAGCGACTTCTCGTACCCGGAGCCGTGTTCGGCCTGCGAGAGGAGGTCGGCCGAGATCCACCGCTTGTCGACCGAGCCGTCGGTGAGGACGGCGATTTCGCTCGGCCCCGCGACCTGGTCAATCGCGACGTAGCCGTAAACCTGCCGCTTCGCCGCCGTGACGAAGGCGTTGCCCGGCCCGGCGATCTTCTGCACCTTGCGGCACGTCCTCGTGCCGAACGCCATGAGGCCAATCGCCTGGATGCCGCCGACGCGGTAGACTTCGGTCGCGCCCGCGAGCTTGAGCGCGAAGAGGAGAACGGGGTTCACGTGGCCGTCCTTCCCCGCCGGCGTGCAGGCGACGATCTCCTTCACGCCGGCCGCCTTCGCGAGCGTGACCGTCATGACCGCCGTCGAGGCGAGCGGCGCCGTGCCGCCCGGCACGTAGACGCCCACGCGATCCATCGGCGAGAAGAACTCGCCGGCCGAACCGCCCTTCGGCGTCTTCATCGACCACGGCTCGCGGAGGGACGCCTTCGAGAACGCGAGGACACGCCGATGCGCGTCCTTCACGGCCCGCACGAGCTTCGCGTCAATCCCCTTCTCGGAGACCTTCGCGAGATCGACGCGCAGGCCCTTCGCCGTGCGCGCCTTGAAGCCCTCGAACTTCGCGACGAGATCCAGGACGGCGCGGTCGCCGCGCGCACGGATGTCGGCGAGCGCGGCGGCGGCGGCCTTCTCGGCCTCTTCGGGGAACGCCGGACGCGCGTTGAACGCCGCAATCCGCCGGTCGCCCGCCTTGACGATCCGAATCATTTGTGGCCCCCGTCGCCCATCATGCACTTGACGGAGCACTCGACCGCCGGCAGCCCCTTCGCGTCCGCCTCGCCGTTCAGGTAGCCCTTGAACTTGAAGATGCCGAGCGGCTTCTTCGCGCGCACGGTCTCGACGACCGTCACGAGCCGGTCGCCCGGACGGAACGGATGGCGGAAGCGCGCGTCGGTGACCGCCGCGAGGAGGAATGTCGCGTCCGCGCCGAGGACGCCGCGCGCAACGACCACCGCGCCCGCGACCTGCGCCATCGCCTCGATGAGCACAACGCCGGGCACGACGGGATAGGTCGGGAAGTGGCCCTTGAAGAAGTCGTTCTTCTCGTGCGTGAACGTGTATTCGCCGATGCCGCCCGTCTCGTCCGCCGACAGCAGGCGGTCAACGAAGAGGAACGGCGGACGGTGCGGCAGCAGCGACTCGCCGCTCCGGTTGTAGACTTCTTTGAACTGCGGAAGCTCCATGACTTACGCCCTCTTCAGCACCAGGACGCCGTTGTGCCCGCCGAAGCCGAGCGACGTCGAGAGCGCGACGCGGATGTCGCGCGCGACGCCCTTGTTCGGCGTGTAGTTGAGGTCGAGCGGCGTCTCGCCCTTCGCCGTGTCGACGTCGAGGTCGGGCTCGTCGTAGTTGATCGTCGGCGGCACGAAGCCCTCCTGAATCGCGAGCGCCGTGATCGCCGCCTCCAGCGCGCCCGTCGCGCCGAGGAGGTGGCCGTGCATCGACTTCGTCGAGGACACGTTGATCTTCTTCGCGCCCTCCTCGCCGAAGATCGTCTTGAACGCCTTCGTCTCCATCTGGTCGTTGAGGTGCGTCGAGGTGCCGTGCGCGTTGATGTAGTCGACCGTCGTCTTGTCGGTCACGCCCGCGTCCTTCAGCGCAATCTCGATCGCCCTGATCGCGCCGGCCCCGGACGGATCCGGCGCCGTGATGTGGTAGGCGTCGCACGTCGCGCCGTAGCCCGCGAGCTCGGCGTAGGCCTTTGCGCCGCGCGCCCGCGCGTGCTCCTCGCTTTCGAGAACCAGCACCGCCGCGCCCTCGCCCATGACGAAGCCGTCGCGGCCCTTGGTGAACGGACGGCAGCTCGTCTCCGGCGTGTCGTTGTAGTGCGTCGAGAGGGCCTTCATCTTCATGAAGCCGCCGATCGCGAACTCAATGATCGCCGCCTCGGTGCCGCCGGCGACGACGACGTCCGCACGGCCCGCGCGGATCATGTCAAGCGCGAAGCCGAGGGCGTCCGTCGAGGACGCGCACGCCGTGACGACGACCTGCGCCGGGCCCTTCGCGCCGAGCGCGATCGCGATGTTGCCCGCCGCCTCGTTCGAGATCAGCTCGGGGATCGCGAGCGGCGAGACGCGGTCCGGCCCGCGGTCGAAGAGGACCTTGTAGTTCTCGCCCGTCACGTCCAGCCCGCCGATGCCGTTGCCGATCAGGACGCCCACGCGATCCATGTCGGGCTTCGCCTCGGCGGTGTAGCCGGCGTCCTTCCACGCCTCGACGGCCGCCGCGACCGCATACTGCGAGAAGAGCGCCATGTGGCGCGCCTCGCGCCTGTCGATGAGCCCCGACTCGATGGCGTAGGCGTGGAAGTCCTTCACCTCGGCCGCGACCTGCGAGGTGCAGCGGGACGCGTCAAACTTCGTGATCCGGCCGATGCCGGGCTTGCCGGCCTTGATGCTGGCCCAGGCGGCGTCCTTGCCGTTGCCGCTCGCGCAGAGCATGCCGATGCCGGTGATCATCACTTTCTTGTAGAGTAGAGACCCACGCCTCGGCTTCGCCGATGCGACTTCCCCCTCATCAAACCGGACGTGCGGATTTCCCGCATCCGGCTTTCCCCGAAGAATTGCGTTTGTCATTGCGTGGCGTTCCTTTCTTTGCTTTTACAAGTTGTCGCTGATAATTATAGCGATTTTTTTTCCCTGTCAATATGGCCGTCTGCGGACATCAGCCCATTTGAGCCAATACATGCCGTAGTGATTGAGTTCA
>CAKUGW010000060.1 GCA_934654805.1 uncultured Kiritimatiellota bacterium | reverse complement strand
TCCATCCTTCAACAACAGCCAATCTTTACAGGGGGTAAACCATCAACGAAATCAACTTTACCTCTGGAAGCGGCAATCTTCTCTCTTTTCACTTGCCCTGCTAATACTGTGCTCTATGTGAGTTGAAAATATGATATAATACATCCTGAAAATAGGATTGAGAATGTATGAAACATAGAGAAGTGTCAGAGGCTTTTGATATTGTTGTCGATAAAAAGGAAATCGCGTTGCCAACGAAAGTTCGTTCAGATAAGATGGGTTGTAGGCGCAAGGCAAGTACAATTGCGCCAAAAACAAACTTCACAATGGCATCGCGAATAGCACGGCGATCACCAACAAAAAGGCAAAGGTTATGTTTGCCAAGGTGATTGAGCAGATTGGCCTCCAAACCGTAGCCGCATTGAATATCGTGCTTGGTGAAGAACCGTTTGTTTCGTTCCACAAGACAGACTTCAAAAAGGCACCGACGCAAATTCATCCGATTTGCTGGCGGTTGGTATGTGAAGACGCCTATTTTCGCTGCCGCAAAAATGCAGTGGCCAAAGAAGATCGCCAAGGTGCAAGAGGTCAAGCTTCGCATTCGACTCTGTAAGTGAATGGGTTATCATGAAACAGTTTAAAATTACGCTTGATCTTGTTAGCGATTGGCAGCAATATGCTTATTGTTGGTTTGTTTCAAATTGTGGACGGAAATGGAAGTTTGTAAACAAGAAGAACGAACACCTTATTGATGCAGTGTCAAAGAACGAGTTCTCTGCGGTTTCAGAATCAGACCGAAACGCATTGCTTGCATATTATTATAATTTATTCCATCGAATTGTTTCCTCTCGTAAACGGAAATTAAGAACACCAGATGCGTCTGCTTTATTTGCCTCTGTCCCAGACGACAAACTTGGTGAATTGCATGCTGGTTGGTCGGCATTTGTAAAGGACGTGACAGACGGTCGCAACCTCGAACAACGTCAGACGGAAAAACGCTTTGAAATTGATGGCAAGGATGTCTTGTTGGATCGTTTCAGAATCCACCACTTTCATCTTGCTGTCAAACCCAGAAAACGAGGCGACTTCATCGCTTATTGCTTTGTGAATGCCGATGTCGTTAAGGTGATTGCAATTGAAACGCACCGCGGATTTGGGATCGTCGAAGTTTGCCAGTCAATTGTTGAAAAGGCCTATGCCTTGTATCCTGAGGAATTCTCGTCGTTCAGAATCGAAGATAATCATCTGACTCCCACTGATAGTTTGGAAGAGCAGAAAAAGTTGGCATGGTTAAACATCAATGTCTGCTTCTTTATCGGCATGGCGCGATTTTATCCAATCGGGATGGGCACCATGATGAATGGAATCAGTCTGGAAGCGCAAAGATGGATGATGTGGGATTTGCGTTTGCTTCGTGCGGCCTCTTCTGCGATGGGGACGTTCGCTAATGAAAGCTATGATATAATCGGGCGACTGATACCTGGTTCGATCTCGACGCTTAGATTTAATCTGTTCGATTTCAATGGATCAACAGTAGAGGCGAGAACGTCAGATGAATCTCTGCGAATGACATATGACATTCTTACTAACCGAGTTGTCTTGTCCTGTGTAGGCCATCTTGCAAGAAAACTTTGAATGCGTCGATAATCCTGATGTCTTTGGAAATTACCAATGAATTTGCTTAAAGAGATATTTAACTGGGTGAAACAGTTGCCCGCGTGGCAGCAGGACGCTGCTCGGCGGCTTTATGAAAAGCCGGACGGTCTTTCGGAGTCGGATTATCAAGAACTATGTCGTTTGGCCTTGAAGGAGAATGGGCTATCTCCAGAAGAGACGCTTGAACCGATTTCGTTGGATGTTGATCGTATCCAGCAAGATGCTTCAGAACATACGTTAACGTTGCTGTCGTTGGGTAATCTTCACCATGTCAATAAGATTGGTTCGTCGCAAAAACTATCGTTCTCGCCGACAGGAATGACTATCGTCTTCGGAAGCAACGGAACTGGGAAATCTGGCTATGCACGAGTATTTAAGAGGGCTTGCTTCTGTCGAGATGCGAGAGAGGAGATTCTTCCAGACGTGGCGATTGATGAAGAACAGAATGCGGTTGCAACTGCGACATTTGAGGTCGAGTATGATGGTATAAGAAGAAAGATTGAGTGGAAAAATGGGCAAAACAATTCGGAACTCGCCTACATTTCCGTGTTCGACTCAAAGGTTGCCCGTATGGTGCTTGATTCTGATCAAGAACCTCGATATCTCCCGTATGGAATGGATATTTTGACTGCCCTCGGATCGGATGTTCTTCCGAGGGTGAAGCAGGCGATTGAAAGTCAAGGGAAGGCGATTGACGTTTCCGAGAATTGCTTCTCCGCATTAAAGGGGGATACTGCGGTTGGTAGAGTTTTCTCGAATCTTTCAAACGTTAGCATTGAGACCGTTCGTAATCTGGCGAGATGGACACCCGAAGATATGGAACGGGGAAAGTACCTTTCTAAATTCTTGGCGGACAACAATTATCAGGCTCGAATCAAAGAGAATGATTTTGCGATCGGTAGGTTTGAGTCATACATTAGTGACATCGAGAAGATAGTAACATCTTTGAATGGTGAAAAGGTTCAGAGATGGAAACAGGTTTTTCAGAGGTGGCGCACGGCGAAAGAGGCTGAAGCACTTGCGGCCCAAAATTTGAGGAGCGGAGAGGATCTTCTATTGGGTACTGGTGGTGAGGCGTGGAAACTGATGTTTATTAAGGCACAAGAATTTGTGGCTATTACACATCGGGCAAACTTGAAGATTAATGATTCTGCGAAATGCCCGCTTTGTCAGCAAAAGATGGGTTCAGAGGCGCGAGCGCGGGTCAAGCGCTTTGCGGAATACATAGCGGATCAGGTATCCGTTGACTTGCGTGCATCAGAGAATGCGAGAACAATTGCAGGAGAAGAGATTGATGCGATTGTGGTGCAAGTAATCAAGACGCAAACGAATCTCGATGAAATTGAGCACTTCGCCAATGGAGCGTCCGAACAGTATGCACACTACGTAACAACGTGTGAGCAGTTAAAGACCGCCCTAAAGGATGCCTTGGTGGGCGTTAGATTGTGGGAAGGGTTGCCGAAGGTCGATTTGGAGGTTCTGTCGACGATCAAAGAAATAAAGGTTCGCCTCGAAAAAGAGAACGCAGATTTGCGACGGGCTATAACAGAGAGCAATCTGGCTGCATTGGAGAAAGAACGTGAAGAGTTGAGAGCGCGGTATCGTCTAAATCAGGTGATGGATACTGTCGAATCATGGTTCGCGCGTAGAGTGCAGAAGACGCTGTTGAATTCTGTCTCTCACGGCATCTCGACGCTCGGAATCACAAACAAGATTAAAGAGCTTGCGATGTCTGCTGTCAACGAGCCGCTTCGGATGGCTGTCGATGCAGAGTTTAAGGAGCCTGGGATTTCTTCGATGCGTCTTCGTCCTACGTTGGTCTCTAAGGGGAAGAAGGGGAAGCTTGTTAACGCCTTCGAGTTGGGCATGGCAATTCGGTATCCTGTAGGGGCTGTTTTGAGTGAGGGTGAACAGAAGGTTGTTGCTATCGCTTCGTTCATGGCTGAACTTGGTGTTTCAGGACATAAGCATGCTGTTGTGTTTGATGATCCGATGACATCATTGGACCACATACGGCGTTCCAAGGTAGCATTGCGTTTGGCAAAGGAGGCTCGGACGCGACAGGTGATTGTGTTCTCCCATGAGCCTGTCTTCGTGTCATCCTTGGTGCGGATGTGTGAAAAGGTAAAGTCAGGATGTTCCGTATTGTCACTAATGTGGGAAAACAACACTTGTGGTTGTGTCATGCCTGGAATGTCGTGGGAACACAAGTCCATTAAGACGCGGATACAGGAGCTTCGTCAGGTGCAAGGTGCCCTTTCAAAGGTTATAACGGAGTATCCAAGCGTCGAACAAGCAGACAAAATCAGAAAATTCTATGGTCGATTAAGGGCGACAATTGAACTGGTTGCGCAAGAGGTTTGTTTGTGCGGCACCGTTCGGCGCTTTGAGGATGAGATCAAAATGGCCAAATTGACGGAAGTATTGCCTCTTGATGCGAATGCCGTCAATGATCTTTATGGATTGTTTGGCCGGTGTAGTGATGTATTTGAGGGCCATAATCACGCATCCGAAGCGAATGAACCTGTTCCGATGCCAGATGAAATGCGTAGTGATTTGGATTTACTCGAATCAATTGTGACTCGCATTAAAGCTACGCGAATTCATGAACGGAGGCATGATCGGCAGAAAACGGCTCAAAGCCACATATGAGACGACGACGCATGTAAGGTCCGATTTTCTGCAGATTAACGGCATAAAGTGTGGATAGGAGAGCGTACGGAGAATGGCGAGAGTTCTCGACGACCTTGCGTCGCGGCGTGTGCCGCCGGAGACGGTGATGCGGTGTCTCGACTGGGCGACGCGGATGCGCGACGAAGGGACGTGCGTGATGAGCGGGTTTCAGAGTCCGTTGGAGAAGGAAGCCCTCAACATCCTCTTGAAGGGAACTTCGCCCCTCATTCTCGTCCTGGCGCGGCGGATGTGGGACGAACGGCACATTCCCACGCTCTTCCGCAAGCCGCTTGCCGAGGGGCGGCTTCTCGTCGTTTCGCCCGTCTCGCAGACCATCCGCCGCGTCGACGCCCGCTCCGCCGCCCAACGCAACCGCTGCATCCTCGACCACGCCGACAGCTTCTTCCTCGGTGCGCTCAATCCAGACGGCTCGCTGACAGACCTCCTTCCGCTACCCTCGCATTTATATAAATGCGAGGGTAGCGGAAGATCGTGGCGCGGTTGACAAATATGCCGAAGAATGTTATAGTGTCGGCACATTTGTAAACCATGAAATTGCCTTCTCCAGTTGTTCGCGTCTTGGACTCACAGGGTGGTATGATTACATCCCGTGACGTTGTAGCGCTTGGATTGTCTCGCACAATGCTCGGCAAGTATGTTCAAAATGGACTTCTTGTGAGAGTTTCCCGTGGAATCTATGTCGTTCAGGCTG
Organism: uncultured Kiritimatiellota bacterium; assembly: GCA_934654805.1. GTDB lineage: Bacteria > Verrucomicrobiota > Kiritimatiellia > RFP12 > UBA1067 > UBA1067. Next base: position 13,190 of record CAKUGW010000060.1, on the reverse strand, counting down.
CCATTCCAGACGAATTGTTCGCCTTGGCAAAGCAATGTGACCGATTCGTCTTCTCCCATGCTACTGCGGCATTTTTGCATGGGATATCAGACCGAACGCCCTTTGACCATACGGTCTCGATTCGCTCCTCGCAGACGATCTCGCGCGCGCTCCGAACGAAACTTGCTTGTTTCTATGTAAAAGATGCCATCTTCTCCCTCGGACAGGTAAACGCCAGAACGCAATTCGGAAACATCGTCCCCTGTTATGACATGGAACGGACGGTTTGCGACATGGTTAGGGACAGGGAGCGGATGGACGATGAGACGTTCCTGTCAATCGTCAAGAACTATGCGGCTTCCGATAGGAAGGATTTGCCCAAACTTGGTCATTATGCGGAAGTGATGGGGCTCTCCAAGAGAATCGCATCATTGATGGAGGTTGCCTTGTGAGCGTCAATATCATGCAGTTTAAGTCGCGTATCAGAAATCTTGCGAAAGAAGAGGGTGTTCCAGCGCAAGTCATGCTTCAGAATTTTATGTTCGAGCGTTTCTTCGCCCGTCTTTGCAAGTCCACAGTGCGCGAGAACCTAATATTGAAGGGAGGTGCATTGATTTCCCGGTATCTCGGGATCTCCCGCCGCACGACGATGGACATTGATCTGACGATGTCCAATGCGCCATTAACAGAATCGACCGTATCCGAAATGATTCAGGGTGTCTTTTCCGTTAGACTTGATGATGGCGTCCGATGGTCGTTGAATGTGCTTGAACCCATCCGCAATAAGGATCTATATGGCGGTTATCGAGCTAAGATTGTCGCTACACTGGACTCGATAGCCGTTCCTTTTTCGATAGACATTTCAACCGGTGATGTCATTACCCCTGAACCAGAGGACTATTTCTTCAAGAGCGCATTCGAAAAGAACGCATTTTACAATCTGAAGGCGTATACGATTGAAACGGTTCTCGCCGAGAAGCTTGAGTCCATTCTTTCACTGGGTGTTCTGTCAACGCGTCCGCGTGATTATTACGATGTCTATATGTTAACGAGCTGCGTGAAACATTCGGATTCCAAATTAAAAGCAGCGTTCCTTGCCACAATCCACCATAGAGGGTCTGAAGACGTCTACAGGGACGGGGCAATTATTCTTACAGAGATTAGCCGGTCGGAGATTCTGAAAAACCGTTGGGGAAAGTATCGACAGCAATTTTCTTTCGCCGATCATATATCGTTTGAGCAGATCTGTAATCAACTCATCACGTTGTTTGGTGGCATTACGGCATGTTGAAGAGTATGATGCTTGGAAATGAAGCCCTTTTGAATTGCGAGAAAATCGGCTTTCTTGCGTCGTGGCGTGTGCCGCCGGAGGCGGTGATGCGGTGTCTCGACTGGGCGACGCGGATGCGCGACGAAGGGGTGTGCGTGATGAGCGGGTTTCAGAGTCCGTTGGAGAAGGAAGTCCTCAACATCCTCTTGAAGGGAACTTCGCCACTCATTCTCGCCCTTGCACGGCGGATGTGGGACGAACGGCACATTCCCGCGCTCTTCCGCAAGCCGCTTGCCGAGGGGCGGCTTCTCGTCGTTTCGCCCGTCTCGCAGTCCATCCGCCGCGTCGACGCCCATTCCGCCGCCCAACGCAACCGCTACATCCTCGACCGCGCCGACAGGCTCTTCCTAATTTCATTGGTGGGGTTCGAGTGGTGGGGTTGCGGGGCCTGTCCCCAGGGTTGGCGGGGCCTGTCCCCATGTTGATGTTGCAGAAACGAACAGAAACAGTCCGTTTCGTGAAGTTATTTCTGAGATGAGAATATCATGCGGAAAATTCTTGGCCGTCGCGAACTGGCGAATGTGTCCACGGATTTCACGGGTTGACACGGATTGAGAGAGAGAGAGAGAGAGGACATCCACGAATTTCACGGATTAGGAAAGAGGCTGGCCGCGAACCTGCACGAAAATGCGACTTCAGACTTTATCTGCGGGGGTTTGAGCGTGGCGATGGCTTCACCATCCGGGTGAAGCGCGGCTTCGGCGGGATTTAGGTCTCTGCGCGACAGTCGGAGTGGACGAACGGCGCGCTGCGGGCAGCAGTCCGCTCCGAGGTCTTTCGCGGGCGCCCGCCGACAGGCCATCCCCGAGGTGAACCGGGCGCGCGTCCTTCGCTTCCGCCCGGAACCGCCGAGGCGAACCGGCGCGTCGCCCGGCCCGTCGGCCCGCGAAAGACTCTCCGCGGCTCTGCCCTCCGCTTGCCGCGCCCGCCTTGCCCGCGGCTTCGCCCGTGCGTTCCCCCTGAAGCGGCCTCGTCCGGAGACGCAGACGCACCGTGAAGCGGCGGCGCGAGCCGCCCGTGGCCCGCCGGAGCCGACAGTCGCACGGGAGGAGCGGAGGGATCGCCTGTCGCCTCGGCTTTCTCGCTTGCGGACGCGCATCCTGCCGAGGGGAATGGCTTGCCACGCCCGATTGACTGACGTGTGGCGACAGGTGCGACTCCCGGAGCGACGGATCGGGCGAGCTGTCGGGCCGACGGGCCAAGATTCGAACAACTGTCGCGCAGAGAGAGGATGGACACGCCCCCTTGGCTTCTATTGCGACTGTTAGGTTGAATTCTCAATTTTCAGTATCTGCGCAAAAGCGTCCGTTTCATGTCGTTTTCGATGCGTCCAATTGGGAACAGGCCCCGCCAACAGGAGACCTCACAATTTCATGACTTCCCCAATTCTCGCACACCGAGAGGCTCTCTCATCAAGGGGCCGTGCCGTGCGCATGGGCGGCGCGCCACTGCGAGAGCGTCTGCCCCGTCAGCGCCTTGAACACGCGGCGCAGGTCGATCATGGACGCGAACCCACTGTGGCAGTACAGCGACGCACGGTCGCAGGCGTCGCGCCGCACCAGCTCCTTCACCCGACCGACGCGCCGGCTGCGAATCTCGTCCAGGATCGTGTGCCCCGTGCATTCGCGGAAGCGCTGGTCGGCATACGAGCGCCGGCACCCCATGACCGCGACGACATCCGGCGGCGTGATGCGGTCGGTCGCGTGCAGGCGGATGAACTCCAGCGCCCGCGCGACGCGTCCGTCGCACACGACCAGGCGGCGCGTCGAGGCGCGGCGCACGACCTGCGAAACGCCGAACGCCACCGCCCGCCCCTTCGGCAGCCGCTCGCCGGAGGCCAGCCGATCCAGCTGCCGCGCGGACATGTAGCCGCACGCCTCGAAATCCTGCTCGACGCTCGTCAGCGTCGGGTCGCCGCTCTCGCAGATGTCGCGGCGGTTGTCCACGCCCATCAACACGACTTCGTCCGGGATGCCGACGCCCGCCGACAGGCAGGCGTTGCGGACGCGCTCGGCCTCCGCGTCGTTCGCGGCGAACACGCCACAGGGCTTCGGCAGCCCCTTCAGCCACGCCGCGAGCGCACGGGTGCGCCGCTCGCCGGATTCCGACGCGGAGAAGCTGCTGAACGCCGCGCCGCTGACCCGCACCCGCCGCGCAAACGCTTCGCCGCGCGCGCGGCTCCAGGACCAGCCGGGATCCGTGAACGGCACGTAGGCGAAGGACGCGACGCCTTGCCGGGCCAGCTCGTCGAACGCCGCCTCCGCCAAGGCATCCGCATCGCTCGCCACGCACGCGGACACCGGGGCGCGGCCACGCATCTCGTCGGGCGAGCAGTCGCTGAAGACGATCGGGATCCGGCTGCGGCCGAAGATGTCCGGCACGTGCACGGACAGCAGGCCGGCGTCCACGATCAGGCCGATCGGACGCCACAGCTTCAGAAGCCCCCGGACGTCCAGCGGCTCGTTCGTGCCGTCCTGCACGAGGACGCCGTCGGCCGTCCGGTAGTCGAGGCGCCGCAGCGACCACCCCGCCTTGTCGGCGTAGCGCTTGACGCCCTTCATGAGCCGCACGGACGACTCCTCGGCCGTCAGCCGCAGGACAAGCACGCACGGGCTTCCGTCCGCCCGATCGCGCATCCTGCCGTAGGATACATTCCGCTTCATGCCGCCTATCATACCAAATCCCCGCGCCCGACGGCCAGGGCATGGGCGCGTCAAGGGACAGACTCGACACGCACCGCGCAGACGATCACGACGGCCGAGCCCAGCAGCGACAGGCAGCCGAGCCACGCCGCAGCTGACCACGGCGGCAGCGGCTCTTTCGCCGGCTTGCGCGGCGTCAGCACCTCGACGAGGTAGAGGTCGGGATTGCCGAGGTAGCTCGCGAGCGAGACGACCGCGCCGCGCTTCACCATCTCCGCCACCTGCGGGTTCGCGAAGTCCTCGCGCCGCATGACGCTCATCTGCATATCGCTGTTCGTCTGCCGCACGCGCCGCAGGTCGACGGGCGCGCAGTAGAGCCTGTCGTTGCGCGCGAGGTCGAACGCCCCGAACAACACGAGCGCGCCGACAGCCAGCAGCCCGCCGCGACGGCCCTTCAGCCACGCGAGGTTCAGCAGCCCCTCGATTCCGTACGCCGCCAAGACGCAGAGGCAGAGTTCCGTCAGGTGATGCCACTTGACGGGCGCGCGCAGGTAGTCGCCGAACGGCAGCGCGTACACGAGGCGATAGACCGGCTCGCAGAAGCGTCCGAGCGAGAACAGGTAGAAGACGACGGCGGCAAGGAAAAAGAAGAGGCCGTCCCGTCCCGTGCGGAGGCGCCAGCCGAACGCAGCCCCCGCCAGCGCCAGCAGGCACGTCACCCAGCCGACGTAGAGCGAATGCTGGCGGTAGTTGCCGTGCGCGGCGTCTATCGGACGCCCCAGCGCGCCCGTATAAGGCCGGACGCCCGTCCCGTACCGCGAGCCGATCGAAAGCGTCAGCGGACAGCTCGTGTCGCCATTGAGGCGCGGGATGACGAACTCCGCCGTCTCGTCTGGCGGTAGCGACCAGTTCGTCACGAAAACCCAACGCTTTTCCGCCTCGTCCTTCACCGACGCGGCGGCGACCGTCTCGCCCGACGCGATCTGCTTGTCGCGCCCCGCGAGGTCGTTCACGAGCGCAAAGCGGAAACTCGGCGCGCCCACAACGAAGAACACGCCCGCCGCGAGAAGCGTCCCCTTCCACGGGAACTTCCGCTCGCGCACACAGCACCAGACGAAGTAAAGCCCCGTCAGCACCGTGAACAGCAGCCAGAGATCGGCCTGGTAAAAGCTCCCCCACGCCGTGCAGGCACCGAGCAAGAGCCAATGGCGCAGCTTCCCCTTGCGCACGGCGCGGTCGGCCAAGCCGAACGCGAAGACGCCGTAGGTCATCCAGACGAACCAGCCGCCGTGTCCGGCGGAGAACAGCGTAGACCAGTAGCCGCAGAACGCGAGCAGCAGCCCCGCCCCGTAGGACGCCAGCGGGGACAGGCCCCGTCCGCGCAGGAAGTACGCGAGCCCCAATCCCGCGCAATAAAGCGAAAAGGCGTACTTCAGCTCCTGGCAGAAGTAGGGCGAGAACAAGAGGCCGTCCCAGAGAATGTCGCTCGGGATGAACTTGCCGGACGAAAGGAACTTCCGCAGGGACTTCGCCCAGTAGTCCGCATACGCCATCGGATGGACAATCGTGTCGTCCGGCATGACCGGCGCGACGTCGAGTGACCACGTGCCCCAGAAGACGAACGCCGCCAACACCGCAAAGACGGCGGTGAAGGCGGCGAAGGACAAGACTCGCGGATGCCTATCCAATTTTCCCGACCGCGATGAGCGTGAACACCATCGTGAAGATTGCGACCGTCTCGACGATGCCGAGCGCGGCGAGGTAGTTCGTGAAGCCCTGGTTCGTCTCGGCCTGCGCATCGCACGCCGCCGCGCCCGCGCGGCCCTGGAAGAGCGCCGAGGCCCCGATCGCGAAGCCGGAGAAGATGCCGAGGACGAGGCACGGGATGCCCGCGCCCGCCACGCCGAGCTTGCCGAACAGCGTGAACATGAGGATCATGCCGTAGAGCGTCTGCGTGATCGGCGCGCCGACGAACGACAGGAGCAGGAACGGCGCCGGCTTGCCCGCCGCGTAGCACTTCTTCCAGGCCCCGACCGCCGCGCTCGCGGCCAGCCCCGTGCCCAGCGCCGAGCCCGCGCCGGAAAGGCCCAAGCAGGCGATCGCGCCCGCGACAATCATTGCTGCATCATTCATTTTTCTGTTCTCCTTTTTCGTTTTTTCCTTCGAGACGGTTGACCTAAGACTTCCGGAACGGGTGGAACGCGAGCCCCGACCACGTGATGCCCTTGTGGTTCGAGAACTCCAGCGTGTTGAGGCGCACGGCGTGGACGAGGATCGAAAGCCCCGCCATGAGCAGGTTCAGGACGTGCCCGAAGACGAGGATCGCGACCATCGCGAGCGACAGCAGGGCCTTCGCCCACCAGGCATCCGCATCGGCCACGAGGCCGATCGCCATGTTGTTGAAGTTCTCCGCGACCTTCACGGACGCGAGGCCGACCGCGAAGAGGCGCACGTACGAGATGATGTCGCCAAGGGCCGACATGATGTTCAGCGGCAGCATCCCCAGCTCCGCGCCGCGCGTCTTCAGCTCCGACGGCTTCACGCTGAAGAGGAAGACCGCCGCGATCGAGACGCCGCCGAGCGCAAAGCCCCACGACGGGAAGCGCGGGAAGATGCCGACGATCGAATTCGTCACGAGATACATCAGGAGCAGGACGCCCGCCCAGCCGAACTCCGCGATGGCCGTCGAGTCGGGGAACTTGCAGACGCCGTTCCAGATGCGCGCGAGCATGAGGTGCGAGACGCCGATCGTGAAGCAGAGAAGCATCATGTGGCTGTAGCTCGGATCGGCGAGCCACGTCACCGTCGGCAGGTTCGCGAGGAACGGCAGCCCCGCCCCGAACCACGTGTTGGAGAGGACGCCCCAGAGGACGGTCGCGGACGAGAAGACCGTCAGCAGGACGAACCAGCTGCGCGGCATCCTCTTCCTGAACGCCAGCGTCGCCGCGAGGAAGATCGCCCCGTACGCGCCGTCGCCGACGAGCATCGCGAAGAAGAGCGAGAAATAGCACATGAACGGCACGGAGACGTCCGCCTCGTCATAGGCCGGCGCGACGCCCAGCCCCGCGAAGAGGGCCTTCACGGGCCTGAAGAGGCTCGGCGGCTCGACGAGCGTCGGCGGCGTCTCGCCCGGCTCCGGGTCGCGCAGCAGCACGGCCCAGCCGATCGCCTTCGAGCGCGCGAACAGGTCGTCGCCCGCCGTCTCGCCGCGCACCTCCGCCAGCAGCGACGCGACGCGCGGCACGGGAATCCAGCCCGACAGGACGGCGAGCGCGCCGCGATCCGCCAGCAGCGCCTTCGCCCGCGCGAACGCGATGCGGTCGCGGATCGCCGGATACGCCTTCAGGATCGCCCGCTCGTCGACGGACGCGATCTTCACGTCGTCGATCGCCGCGCGGTTCTTCACGCGCGCGAGCTTCTCCTCCATCCGCGACAGCCGCATCTCCGGCAGCTTCGCGGGCAAGTCCACGACACGATCCAGGCCCTCGACCGTCTCGCGCAGCTGCGCGGCGAGCTTCGGGTCGAAGTCGCCGTAGGGCGCATAGGCGCGGATCTCCCGCTCCAGGCGTTCCGCCTCCGCCGCGAGCGTCGCCCGGTCGGCGTCCCACGCCAGGACCTCCGCGACGGTGTGCGGACGAATCGCCAGGTCCTCCTGTCTGCCGCGCGCCTTGAGGATGAGCCGCACGGCCTTCTCGGCGTCGGACAGCGCCTCTTCCGCCGAGGCGACGGCCGCGCCGCCCGCAGCGGCCAGGTCGAGGTGCACCGCGCCGAGCGCGCGCAGGCGCTCCAGCGTCGCGTCCTTCTCGGACGCGAGACAGACGAGATCCAGGTGCTTCATCCGGACGATCACGACTTGTCCCTCCCCTTCGCGATCTTGCCGCGCGTGACGGCGGCGGTCTGCTCGTCGCCAAGCGCGATCTTGATGACGCGGATCGCCTCCTTGCAGGCGGGAATCCGCACCTTCTCGAAGAGGTTCACGCGCTGCGACGTCTGCTGCAGCTCGGCCGCGACAAGGCGGCGCTGCTCCTCGTAGACCGCCCGCTCGCACTGGAGCGAGAGGATCTTCGTCGTCACGTCCACCGCGCCGTCGACCCACGCCGGCGTCGCCCAGGGGTCGACCGGCTTCACGTCCGTCTCGATCGCGTCGAAGGTGGGGATCGTCACGCCCGCGATGTTCGCCGAGCCCGTCCGCACCTCCCGGACCTTCACGAGGCCCGCCAGAAGCGCGGGGTCCGTCGCGAAGAGGCCGACCCAGCGGTCGAGGTCGGCCCGCACCGCGCGCTCGGCGGCGCGCGTCGCGTCGGCCTTGGCGGAGATCCCGGCGATTTCGCCCTGCAGCTGCTGCTTCTTGAGCTGGAGCATCGGCAGGAAGCGCTGGAACCGCTTCAGCGCGTCCGTCTGAGCCTTGAGCTCCGTCTTTGTCAGCTTGACCTTCGCCATATGAATCGTATTATATCATTTTTTTGGCGCGTGTGGCGTTCGCGGGCAGCCTTGAAAATGGTAATATGTCGTGAGACACCCGGGACAGGCCATTCCAAGGGGTGGAGAGCGAAGGCGAAGAAAGAGGGAGACCGGTTGAGGAAGAGGAAGGAATGGAAGAGGAAGGGCCACCCCCATGGAGGTGGCGCGCCCGGACATGGCAAAGGCGTCGGCTCCGGCATTTCCACCGGGAGATCCTCCAGAGGGGCTGGAACGACCGCATCGGGCATGGCAGGATGCCGACGCTGCGGGAGTTCGCAAGGGGCCACGGGCTGCCCGTGCAGACGTGGATACGCGAATGCGAACGCGGCAGACCCGGCGTGACCGTGCCGGGCCCGAAGCGCCCCGGGCGCAGGACCTGCGCGACCTACGACCGGACGTGGCACAGTCGCATCAGGGCCGGAGACGTCTCGGCGCACTGCGGCGAGACCCCGCACCGCCCCGACAGGGAGCGGGAGAAAGGGAGGAGACCATCAGTGACCACTCGGGGGCGACCTGGTAAGTGGGAAAACCATAGAGCCCGGCGAGATTACCATAGATTCTACGGGGCCGTCTCGCGTTCCAGTCTTTGATCGGGCCGCCGAGGGCTTGTGGTAAAAAGGACGGCTGGAAGTGGCAGATTAAAATAATCTTGGTAAAAACAAATCAAAACGTCGAGGGGCTGGGGGCGTTCGTTGTTTGACATGCTGGACTGCGGGGGCTTCTATCGCGTTTCAAGGGGGATTAAATCCAGCCTAGCGGGGCGTTTAAGACTTCGCCAGAATAACCCGCACGGCTGTCCTGATGGCTGTCTCCGAGGCCTTGACCATCGAGCCGTGAGACGGTAAAGCCGCCAGATCGCGGCGCGTCTTGACCTTATGGACGAGCCAGTACACGACCTCGTTCTCGCCCGCGTTCCCGGTGCCGTCGAACTTCTTGGCTTCGCGTCCCGATTTCTTCGCCTTGTTCTTGTAGTTCTGGGCCGCGATCAGGGACGGCAGCCAATGCCCGTCTGGCGTCTTCGAGAAGGCGAAGCGCAGGCCGCCGGGGAAGTCCCTCGGCATGCCGTCCCACTGCGCCGCGATCGCGTTCGCCGGAATGGCGAGGAAGCGCTTTCCGCCCTTCGGTTTGATGGGCGGCGGGTTGGTCATGAGCTTGTGCTTCAGGGCGGGCGATTCGATCGAGACCTGACCCTCAAGACGCGCCGGGGAAGAGAGCGTGACGCGGATCTTTTCTGCGACGGAATTGCCCCGCGTTCCGCGCCAGAAATAGCGCTTCGGATAGCGTTGCCCGAACCAGGGGAAACCGGTCGACTTCGGGGCTTCTTTTTCACGCTGGGAGAAGTGTTGCCGGAGGGCGTTTATAATGCCCTCGTTTCCCGCCTCGATCAAGGTCTTGCGGGAGTCGTTTGTCTCGAACTGTTTGATGACCTTTTCAGCCTCTGCACGGGAGGCTTCATAAAGGGCTAAATCGATGTCTACTGAGGGTATCATTTTGTGCTATTGAACGGCGGGGTGAAATTGTGTTATAATTTGCGCAACGGACATATAGGAGGCGGCAGCCCGTCATGCTAGACGTAGGAGCGCCCACGTGTCCGTTTTTGCTTTTATCACGTCCGCTTCATCTTGTAGAACGTGCCGGTCGTGATCGTGTTCCCGAGCTTGATGATCGGCAGTCGAAGGACGCCACCGTCAGGCGTGTCAAATTCAAAGACCGGACCTTCCGGATGTTTAGGATCGGACACGACTCTATCGGGATCTCTCCAGATGGTAGGGATGAGATCGAGATCTTCAGGCATGAGCGGCATGTTTGTCTTGCGTGGGTCAGCCTTGTAATGCTCGTGTTTCTTGATGTGCGTCGCCAGTTCCTTCGTCACCGTCAAGCCCATGCGTTCGCCGCTGCTTCCTTCAAATACGCTTTTGAGTTCCTGCGGAACCTTCTCGAAGGCCTTGTTCGTGATCTTGCCGAGCTTCATCATCCGTCCGTTCTCGCCGTAGCTTTCCTCGATCACGTCGCGGACGAATTGGCTGCGCCACTTGACCTTCCCGTCGACCTGAACGATCTGGTCGCCGAACGCATCGCGAAGCGCATGGAAGGCATCGCTCTTTCGGTCCATTGTCAGCTCTGCCTCGAGGGATGCGTTGAAGTTCTCGAGCGGCGATTCCTTCGGGGGCTGGTAGTTTTTGGAGGGAATGACTCCGAGCTCGACCGCTTCGTCGTAGGAAACATCATCGACGCCCATCCCGCTATTGAAATCGAACGGCGGGTAGGGTGTGCCGAAGCGGGAGATTGCCGACCAGATCGGGTCTTCCTTCAGCGCGATCATTCTGCCGCCCGGGTAGATTTTCCCGCCGTGCGATCGCCAGATGTTCTGCCAGTTCCGGGGAGCCTGACGCTCTTCAATTCTGATGAGTTCCTGCGCAGGGAATGCCAGGCGCGCGCCGTAGCTATTGGATTGGATCGCCGTCGCGTATCCCGCAGCCATGCCCGCGTTCGTGTCGATGATGACGTTCGCCCGGGACAAGCTGCCGGGGTCTGTCAGGCGTTCTGTCCCTTGGGCGATTCCAGACTCACGCGCCGCTCGCATAATGTCCGACACGACCTGCGCCCTTGATGTGATCGCACCGTCGGCATTCGTTTTGTTCGCCAGCATCTCGGCTATGCGTGTGCGGCATGTCTCGAGAAATCTGACGGACTCGACGCGGGAGGAAAAGAAGGCACGATCGCGAAGCGCTGCTGACACTTCCGACCACGCCGCAGAGTTCATCGTCTGATTGGACGTCACGAGGTTTTTGTGCAGGATGATCTCTTCCGGTGTCATTTGTTCACGACCTTCTTCTTTTGCTCCTGCTCGAGGAGCGTCTTGAAATAATAGGCCCGGTCTTCAAGTTCTTTTTTAGGGCACTTGAAGGTGCCTTTAGCCGGGCATTTTGAACAGTTGCAGGTCACGGGGCACTCCGTCTTCTGTTCGTTATTCAGAGCACGCGCCGGTCGTGCAGTTGCCGTCGGGCGTGCAGGTCGTGCAGACGGATCCGTCGGAGATCGTCAGCATGTCGCCTGCGGTCGATGCCTGAGCCTTGTCGACGTTGCCGCCGTTGGACTTGAAGTAGGCGATGGCCTTGCTGATAACGGCCGTGGCTACGTCCGTACTCGCCCCGCCGGCGATCTTTGCGTAAAGGACACCACATTCGGCCACGAGCTTGGTCGTGCCGCTGAGCGAGGAATTGATCACGCCGATCGTGTTCGATCCGGTGAAGGATCCGAGCTGGCCGAGATGAGCTTCGTAGGAGTCACCGTCGGCCTTGACATGCAGCTCCTTCATCTCGATGTCGTTCAAGTGGGAGAACCGCTCGAGATGGTTCTGTTCCTTCTCGTAGTACGGCTTCCCGGTGTCCTTGTCGACGAGGACGGTCCCGTCGGGCTGACGGACGGCCTTGTTTCCGCCCCAGGTGAGTTCTTCCGAGACGCACCCGGCGAGGATTGCAACGGCCGCAAAGGCCGAAATGAGCATGATTTTGTGCATTTGGTTGTTCCTTATTTGTTGGTTTGGTTCTTGTTGTACGCGGCCAGCCAGGATGACCAGCCAAATCTGTCGCAGGCGCGGTAGATGGTCCACGCCTCGGCGAGCAGCGCGTAGCGCCTCCAGCTGTTCCATGGCGCGGCGTCGAGGGCGCATTTCGCGCAGTTTGCGAGGAGCCGGAGGTTGGCCGCGTCGAATGCGGCCTTGAGTCCGTCGGCAAGGGTGAAGTCGACGTCGTGGACCATGACCGCCGGGGCGAAGACGGCCGTAACCCTGTCGAGGGTCTGCCGGACACCTTCCGGGAGGAATTCCGGACCGGTGCCGTTGAAGGCGGCATCGAGCTCGTCAAGCGTGAGAGCGAGGACGGCGTCTCGGCCCTGGAGGTCGAGCCGTGAGACTTCGGCGCGAAGGCGGTTAAGCTCGTTCTGACGGGTGATGGTCATGGGCTAATCATTGTTTTATTCATAGGGCGTGATAGTGCCTTCGACGGTGACTGTACCCTTGAGCTTATTGAGCTCGTTCTTCAGGTAGAGCGTCGCCAGATCCTCCGGCCATTTCCTGCGCTTCATCAGCGCCGATACCTCCGCCGTGAGATTGGTCTGCAGCAGTGCGATGCGGTCGCACATGGGTCAGTCCTCCCTCTCCGCGGAGACTGTGTGCCAGCCTTCTTCCGTGTACACAATGTTAGTCAATTCGTCATAAACGTCGAGGTGCGTGTCTTCTATGTCATTCGTCCACACTTTCCGATCGTAGTCGTAGTACAGGATTTCGCCCCAGTCGCGCGGCGAAGGCTGCTCGTCAACATACACGGGCCCCCTGACGGTAAACACGCTGCCGAGGCAGAAGCCCAGCGCGAAGAGCAGGATTTCGCGAAAGACCTTGCACTTCATTTCGCCGCCTCCTTCTTCGCGGCGGTGTTGATGCTCTCGCCGCGAGGCGCGGGGGTGGCGGTCGTCGGGCGCTGCCTGTAGTATGTCTTGACGACCCCATTCGTCGCGTCGTAGCGGACGCACCGGATGCGCCCGCCCGCCTCGATCCAGCACTCCGTGCGCCCGTTCGGGACGCGGTTCGTCACGTTCCCGTAATCGTCGTACTGGCAAGTCTCGTGCTGCATGACTTTCGCCGGGTAGTCGTGGGTCGCGTTAACCTTGACGGTGATCTCCACGTTCTCCGGCGTGTCCGCCGCCCGCGCACGGAGCGACGCCACGCGCGGCGAGACGCCGTTCGTCGGCAGGGACGCGCGCACCCGCGCCGCCATGTT
>CAKUGW010000059.1 GCA_934654805.1 uncultured Kiritimatiellota bacterium | reverse complement strand
AACGGCAAAGGGAAACCCCAAACCCCCCCCCCCCCCCCCCCCCTGCGCAAAGCGCCAGCGCCGCGCCCCAGCGGACGTTCGCACGGACGGGGACTCCCGCGACGTGCTTCTGCTCGGGACGGCTGTAGAGGCGCAGCGCGACGACGTCGTTCCAGGCGATCCGCCCGCGCGGCGTCACGAGGCCGTCATCGGCAAACGCGAAGCCCTCGGCCGCCGAAGCCGGCACGGCCGCAAGCAGCAGGAAGCCCGCGCACGCTACGCGCGCCAGACGCGCGCACAGGCCCCCTACGGCGTTAGCCAATGAATGGGGGGGGGGGGGTACTAAAACCATACGCAACCGCTCCTGCGCGGCCCCTGCCGCGCCTCACGAGGGCCTTGCGCCCTGCGCACGAAAAATCAACCCTCTCCGTCATGGGGCGGTAGAATACCAAATTTCCTCGCCAACCGCAAGGGTGGGATGGCGCGTGCACTTCTCGCGCAGCCGCTGGAAGACGGCGTAGAGCGCCGGCACGAAGACGATGCCGACGAACGTCGCGAGCAGCATGCCCGACATCGTGCAGATGCCGATCGCCTTCATCGCGCCCGAGCCGGCGCCGTGGGCGAACGCGAGCGGCAGCACGCCGATCACGAAGCTCCACGCCGTCATCTGCACCGCGCGGAAGCGCAGGTTCGCGCCGTTGTAGGCCGCCGTCAGGATCGAGAGCCCGCGCGCACGCTCCTGCTTCGAGAACTCGACCATCAGGATCGCGTTCTTCGCCGCAAGCCCGATCAGCATGACGCAGCCGAGCTGCGCGTAGACCGAGAGGTCCGTCTTCGTCACCCAGAGGCCGACGAACGCCCCGACAATGGCGAAGAGGACGGACAGCATCACGGAGATGGGGATCGTCCAGCTCTCGTACTGCGCGACGAGGAAGAGGTACGCGAAGACGAGCGCGAACGCCATCAGGACCGCGAGGCGCCCCTCGTTCTCCTTCTCCTGCGACTGGACGGGGCCCCACTCGACGTCGAACCCCTTCGGCTTCGGCGTCCGCTCGATGAGGCGCATGATGTCCGACGACGAGACGCCCGGCGCGGGCGTGACGTCGCACCACGCCGCGAGCATCTTGTTGTAGCTCATCGTCTCGCGCGTGCCGCCGACGTACGCGACCGTGCCGAGCGACGCGAGCGGCACCGTCGCCCCGCCCGCCGTCGGGATGCGCACCGCCTCGATGTCCGCGATGCCGACGCGGAAGTCCGGGTCATTCTGCAGCTTGACCTGGTAGACGCCGCCCTTGATGTTGAAGTCGTTGACGTAGTACGAGGCGAGCTGGTTCTGGAGCGTCGCGAAGACCGCCTTCGGCGTGAGGCCGAGGATATCGACCTTCCGGCGGTCGAGCTTGAGCTCCAGCTGCGGCGTCGAGCAGGTGAAGCCGTGCTTCGCCGCCGTGACGAGCGCGTTCGTCGAGAGCGTCTGGACGAACGCGTCCGCCGCCGCGAGCAGCTCCTCCGGCTCGCAGCCCTCGATCGAGCAGAAGTTGAAGCCGACGCCGGCGCTGCCGCCGAGGCCCTTGATCGCCGCCGGCTGCGTGAGGCTGTAGTCGACCTGCGGGAAGTCCTCCAGCACCTCCCGGATGCGCGCCATCACGGTGTCGATCGACTTCTCCTCGGTCTTTCGGTAGTCCCAGTGCTCCAGGCGCGTGAAGATCGTGAAGAGGTTCTCGCCCGAGCCCCACAGGCCGTTCGAGCCGCACCGCTGCGTGCAGGACACGACGCCGGGGATCTCGCGGATGCGCTCGTAGATCGCGTCCGACACGGCGATCGTGCGCTCCATCGACTGGCCCTCGCTGAGCCGGGCGTTCAGCGAGACGTACCCGCGGTCCTCCTTCGGCAGGAAGGCCGTCGACACCTTGCCGGAGACGAACCAGAGCGCGGCGGCGAACGCCGCGAAGAGGAGGACCGTGACGACCGCGTGGCGGATGAAGTACAGGACGAAGCGGAGGTAGCCGCGCCGGAACTTGTCGAGCGTCCAGTTGAACGGCGCGAAGACCCGCGCGGGCGTCTTGCGCGGCGGCTTCAGCAGGTAGGCGCAGAGGACGGGCGAGAGGACGAGCGCGACGACCGTCGAGAAGCAGAGCGCGACGCACATCGTCACGGCGAACTGCACGTACATCATGCCGACCATGCCGGAGTAGAACGCGAGCGGCAGGTAGCACGCGAGCGTGACGAGCGTCGTCGCGATGATCGCGCCCGTGATCTGGGACATGGACTTCTTCGCGGCCTCCTTCGCCGACAGCCCCTCGCGGAGCATGAGCGACTGGCAGTTCTCGACGACGACGATCGCGTCGTCGACGAGCGAGCCGATGACGAGGATGAGGCCGAACATCGTCAGCACGTTCAGCGTGTAGCCGAGCGGGTAGAGCACCGCGAACGTCGCGAACAGCGAGATCGGGATCGCGATCGCCGGCACGAACGTCGCCCGCCAGTCCTGCAGAAAGAGGTAGGTGATCGCGACGACGAGCAGGAGCGCGATGACGAGCGTCTTGAACGTCTCCTTCAGGAAGACGAGCGTGAACGCGGTCGAGTCGTCCACCAGCACCGCCTCGACGCCCTTCGGGAGGCGCGAGATCCACTTCTCGACCTCCGCCTTCACGCGCCTGGCCGTCTCGACCGAGTTCGCGTCCGGCGCCTTGTACGCCTCGAAGTAGACGGTCGGCTGGTCATTGAAGCGGCTGCGGATCGTGTAGCCCTTGCAGCCGAGCTCGACGCGGGCGACGTCCTTGACGAGCACCTGCGCGCCGGTCTTCGGGTTCGAGCGGATGACGATGTTCTCGAACTCCTCCTTCGTCTTGAGGCGGCCCCTCACGTTCAGCTTGAAGTTCAGGTACTTGTTCGCGTACTCGCCGCCCACGGAGCCGGCCGCCGCCTGGACGTTCTGCGCGAGGATCGCGTTCTTGATCTCGTCGATGGAGATGTCGAGGCCCGACAGGCGCACGGGGTCGAGCCAGATGCGCATCGCGTACGTGCGGCCGGAGGTCTGCACCTGCCCGACGCCGGCGACGCGGGCGATCGCGTCGGCGACCTGCTTCTCGACGAAGTTCGACAGCTCCATGATGTCCATCTCGCGCCCGTCGGTGACGAAGCAGTACATGACCATGCGGTCCTCGGGCGACTTCTTCACGGTGATGCCGCTCTGCGTCACCTCCGTCGGCAGCTTCGTCTCGGCGCGCTTGACGGCATTCTGCACGTTCATGAGCGCGACGTTCGACGGCGTGCCCGGCCGGAACACGCAGTAGCAGGTGTAGAGGCCCTTCGACGACTTGGACGACTTGTAGTACCAGATGTCCTCGACGCCGTTGATCTCGTCCTCGACGATCTGCCCGACGGAGGCGTCGAGGTCGTCGGCGCTCGCGCCGGTGTAGGTGCACGAGACGGTGATCGTGACGGGCACGATCTGCGGATACTCCGAGATCGGCATGCGGAGGAGGCAGATCACGCCGCAGAGCGTAAGGGCGATCATGGCCGCCCACGCGAGCTTCGGGCGGCGGATGAAGATTTCGGAAACGCTTTTCATCTGGCTATTCGCGCGTCTTTCTCTTTGCTGGTGATGAGACTCCTCAAGTCGCTTTTGCGCATTATAGCATAAAACACGGCGACGCGTCCTTTGGAATTCGTCCGCGGGGTTCGCGCGCAGCCGAAAGCCGTGTAAACGCCGTGTCCGCCGAATTACAGGCCGTGTAAAACATCCGCCGCCGCATCTGCCGCGCCTCGGCTGGCACAGGATTTGCAAGCATGCCAAGAAAGGAACTGAACCATGAAGAACGACCCTCAGCACGGAATGTATGACCGCCACTTCGAGCACGACGCCTGCGGCGTCGGGCTCGTCGCGAGCCTGGACAACGTCGCCTCGCACGACATCGTGACGCACGGCCTCACCGTGCTGAAGCGCCTCATGCACCGCGGCGCGACCGGCAACGACCCCGAGACCGGCGACGGCGCGGGGCTGCTCGTCCAGATTCCGGACGCCTTCTTCCGACAGCGGGTCCCGAACCTGCCGCCCAAGGGCGAATACGGCCTCGCGATGGTCTTCGGCGCCGTCGGCGAGGAGGCGATCTTCGAGAGCGCCGTGCGGGGCAACGGGGCCGCCGTGCTCGCGTGGCGCGACGTGCCGGTCGTGCCCGAGGCCGTCGGCCCGGTCGCGCGCCGCGTCCTGCCGAGGATCCGCCAGCTGTTCGTCTCCTTCGCGGCCGGCGGCCAGGGCACGGCGGACGGCAACGCGCGCGAGCGGCAGCTCTACGTCATCCGCCGCGAGATCGAGCAGCGGCTGAAGGGCGGCTACGTCTGCTCGTTCTCGACGCGCACCGTCGTCTACAAGGGCCTCCTCCTGGCGCCGCAGGTCGAGCGGTTCTACCCTGACCTCGCCGACCCCGCGTTCGTCTCGGCCCTCGCGCTCGTCCACCAGCGCTACTCGACGAACACCTTCCCGACCTGGGAGCTCGCCCACCCCTTCCGCATGCTCGCGCACAACGGCGAGATCAACACCCTGAAGGGCAACCTCAACGCTCTCAGGGCCCGCGAGGGTGACCTCGCCTCGCCGCTCTTCGGCGACGACCTGAAGAAGGTCCTGCCGCTCGTCCGGGACGGCCAGTCCGACTCGGCCTCGCTCGACAACATGTTCGAGCTGCTCGTCGCGGCGGGACGCGACCCGGCGCACGCGATGCTCATGCTGATGCCGCAGGCGTGGGGCACGAAGTACCACATGGGCCACGACGTGCGCGGCTTCTACGAATACCACTCGGCGCTGATGGAGCCGTGGGACGGCCCGGCCGCCGTCGCCTTCACGGACGGCCTCACCGCCGGCGCCGCGCTCGACCGCAACGGCCTCCGCCCCGCGCGCTGGACGCTCACGAGGGACAACCTCTTCGTCCTCGCCTCCGAGACCGGCGTCCTCGACGTCGACCCCGCCGCCGTCGTCCGCCACGGCCGCGTCAAGCCCGGCGCGATGATCTACCTCGACCTCCCCAACCACCGGCTGCTGGAGGACGCCGAGATCAAGACGCGCTACGCCCGCCGCCGC
The DNA here is from genome assembly GCA_934654805.1 of uncultured Kiritimatiellota bacterium. GTDB lineage: Bacteria > Verrucomicrobiota > Kiritimatiellia > RFP12 > UBA1067 > UBA1067. Next base: position 13,175 of record CAKUGW010000059.1, on the reverse strand, counting down.
CCCTACCGCCGCTGGGTCGAGGAGAACCGCATCGCCATTCAGGGCCTCTTCACCGAGATCGTGCCGTCGAAGGTCTCCGGCGACCTCGCGGCGCGCCAGCGGCTCTTCGGCTACACGGACGAGGACCTGGAGCTCATCCTGGAGCCGATGGCGCGCGACGGCAAGGAGCCCGTCGGCTCGATGGGCAACGACGCCGCGCTCGCCTGCCGCTCGCACGAGCGGCGCTCGCTCTTCGACTTCTTCCACCAGCTCTTCGCGCAGGTCACCAACCCGCCCATCGACCCGATCCGCGAGGAGCTGGTCATGTCGCTCATGACGTACATCGGCAATCGCGGCAACATCCTCGACGAGACGCCCGAGCACGCGCGCCTCATCAAGCTGCGCCGCCCCGTGCTGACGGACGACGAGCTCGCGCGGCTCTCGAAGGTCGGCGACCGGGGCTACCCCGAGGCGACGCTCTCGACCTTCTTCTCCGGCTCGCTCGAAGTCGCGCTCGGCAACCTCGCGAAGCGCGCCGTCGAAGTCGTCGGCTCCGGCGCGAAGATCGTCGTCCTCTCCGACCGCGAGGCGGCCGATGGCACGACCGCCGCAAAACCCTCAACTTCCAACCCTCAACCCTCAACCCCGCTCCCGATCCTGCTCGCCCTGGCCGCCGTCAACCGCGCGCTCGTCGAGGCCGGGCTCAGAAGCTCCATCGGCCTCATCGTGCAGTCCGGCGAGGTGCGCGAAGTCCACCATTTCGCCGTCCTGCTCGGCTACGGCGCGACGGCGATCAACCCCTATCTCGCGCTGGAGACCGTCTCGGCCCTCTTCCCCGCCGACCCCGTCCGGGCGGCCGCGAACTACGTGCAGGCCGTGGACAAGGGCCTTCTGAAGATCATGTCGAAGATGGGCATCTCGACCCTGCGCAGCTACCGCTCGGCCCAGATCTTCGAGGCCGTCGGCCTCGCGTCCGAAGTCGTCGACCGCTACTTCCCCGGCACGCCCTCGCGCGTCGGCGGCAAGGGCTTCGCGGAGATCGAGAAAGATCTCTGCGAAGCAGTGGAAAAGAAAAGCGGGAAAGCGGAAAAGTGCGCGAAAGACGACAAGAGTCTTGCCGCGGCCGCGCCGTCGACCGCCACCCTTCTCCCTCAGGGAGGCCAATACCGCTACCGCAAGGGAACCGAAGACCACACCTGGACGCCGCAGACGCTCGCCGCGTTCCGCCAGGCCGTGCGCGAGAACGACGCCGCGAAGTTCAAGGACTACTCGTCGGCCGTCGATGCCGCCGAGAGGAGGAGCTGCACCCTGCGCGGCCTCTTCCGGCTGGCCTCGGAGACGGCGGACGGCGGACAGGGGACGGCAGACAAAGGACAAGGGACAAAGGCGAACGAAATGTCCGCGCCTCTTCCCTCTTCCCCCATCCCTCTTCCTTCTCCCATTCCCCTCGCCGACGTCGAGCCCGTCGAGTCGGTCCTGCGCCACTTCGTCGGCGGCGCGATGTCGCTCGGCTCGCTGTCGCCCGAGGCCCACGAGGCCATCGCCCGCGCGTTCAACTCCATCGGCTCGATGTCCAACTCCGGCGAGGGCGGCCTCAACGCCGAGCGCTTCGGCACGGACGCCGACTGCGGCATCAAGCAGGTCGCGTCGGGCCGCTTCGGCGTGACGCTCGACTACCTCCGCCACGCGAAGGACCTGCAGATCAAGCTCGCGCAGGGCGCAAAGCCCGGCGAGGGCGGGCAGCTCCCCGCGCACAAGGTGAACGCCTTCGTCGCGAAGCTCCGCCACGCGCAGCCGGGGACGACCCTCATCTCGCCGCCGCCGCACCACGACATCTACTCGATCGAAGACCTCGCCCAGCTCATCTACGACCTGCGCTGCGCCAACCCGAAGGCGCGCATCTCGGTCAAGCTCGTCTCGGAGGCCGGCGTCGGCACGATCGCCGCCGGCGTCGCGAAGGCCCATGCGGACGTCGTCCTGATCTCCGGCTTCGACGGCGGCACGGGCGCCGCGCCGCTCACCTCGATGAAGCACGCGGGCCTGCCGTGGGAGCTCGGCCTCGCCGAAGCCCAGCAGACGCTCGTCAAGAACGGCCTGCGCGGCCGCGTCAAGGTGCAGGTCGACGGACAGCTCAAGACGGGCCGCGACATCGTGATCGCCGCCCTGCTCGGCGCGGAGGAGTTCGGCTTCGGCACGACGCTGCTCGTCGCGCTCGGATGCGTGCAGGACCGCCGCTGCCACTGCGACACCTGCCCCGTCGGCATCGCGACGCAGTGCGCCGAGAAGCGCGCGCATTTCGCCGGGAAGCCGGAGCACGTCGTGAACTTCCTGCGCTTCCTCGCCGAGGAGACGCGCGAGCACCTCGCCGCGCTCGGCCTCAAGTCGCTCGACGAGGCCGTCGGCCGCACCGACCTGCTCGCGCAGGTCCCCGGCGGCTTCGACTTCGCGCGGCTCTTCCACCGCGAGACCGGCGACGCGCCGCGCTTCACGCCCGGCGCCAACCCCTACGCCTTCGACTCCTACGACCGGCACGAGCTGATCCCCGCCGTGTTCGGCGCGCGCGACGCGAAGCCGACCGCCGCTCAAGATCCAGGTTCTGCCGGGCGCGCGCCGTCGCGCCCGATCGCCCTGTCGCGCACCATTCGGAACACCGACCGCACCGTCGGCACCGAGCTCTCGAGCGCCCTGCTGAACCGCGTCGGCGCGCAGGGCCTCGCCGACGACGCGATCGCCGTCGCCTTCACCGGCATCGCCGGGCAGTCGTTCGGCGCGTTCCTCGCCCCCGGCCTCACCTTCAGCCTCGAAGGCGAAGCCAACGACTTCGTCGGCAAGGGCCTCTCCGGCGGCATCATCGCCGTCCGGCCGCCCGCCCACGACGGCTTCATCCCCGAAGAGAACGTCATCGCCGGCAACGTCATCGCCTATGGCGCGACCGGGGGGAAGATCTTCCTGAACGGACAGGCCGGCGAGCGTTTCGGCATCCGCAATTCCGGCGCGACGCTCGTCGCGGAAGGCGTCGGCGACCACGGCTGCGAATACATGACGGGCGGCAAGGTCGTCGTCCTCGGCCCGACCGGCGTCAACTTCGGCGCGGGCATGACGGGCGGCGTCGCCTACGTCCTCGACGCGGCCGGCGACTTCGACCTGCGCTGCAACCTCGCGTCCATCGACCTCACGACCGTCGAGGCCGGGTCGGACGACGAGCGGGAGCTGCTCGCGCTGCTGGACGAGCACGTCCGGCGCACGGGCTCGCCCCTCGCCCGGCGCATCCTCGGCAGCTGGCGCGCCTACCGCCCGGCGTTCGTCAAGGTCGTCCCGACGCGGGAATGATCAGCGCGCGTCCAGCGCGGCGAACTGCGCGAAGAAGCCGGGATACGACTTCGACGCGCAGGCCGTGTCGTCGATTTCGACAGGGGCGTCCGCCACGGTTGCGCCCACGGCAATCGACATCGCGATGCGGTGGTCGGCAAACGAATGGAACGATCCGCCACAAAGCGGAGCCGTTCTTCCATGGACGGCGAAAGCCGCTTCTGAAACGTCCGCCGCAACGCCAAAGCGCGTCAGCACGTCCGCCATCGCCGCCACGCGATCCGACTCCTTGAGACGCAGCCGCCGAATGCCCGTAAAGCGCGTCACGCCAGGGCGCTTCGCCGCAACGACCGTCAGGACGGGGAAGATGTCGGGACAGGCGTCGATGTCAATTGTCACGCCGCCTGCGCGCGCAAAGTCCTTCATCATCCCGACGATGGCGCGATCCGGCTGCCGCGAATCGTCCGCGAGCACGGACCCTTCGGCATTCGACAGGCGAATCGCGTTGCCGAGCGCGTTCATCGCGAGCGGAAACGCCGCGCCCGACCAGTCCGCCTCGATGTGCGGGCCGTCCGCCGGCGCGCAAAACCGCTGACGGCCCGCGACGCGAAAGCCGGCCGCCGTCTCTTCGACAGAAACGCCATAGTCGCGCAGGACGTCCAGCGTCATGTCGACGTAGCCGCGCGAGGCGAGCGGCGAGGACAGGCGAATCTCCGAGTCGCCGTCCAGCAGCGGCAGGGCGAGGAGCAACCCGCTCACGAACTGCGAAGAGACGTCGCCGGGCAGGACCTGAACGCCCGGCTCCAGATGCGCGTAGTCGATCTGCGGACGTGTCGCGAGCCGGCCTTTCATCACCCAGTCCGGCGTCACGCCGAGCGCGGCGACGACCGGGCCCAGAAGCCGCCGTGTCGTCCCCGACTCGCCACAGTCCAACGTCACGGGCCGCTCCGCCCCGTCCCGTACGCACAGCGTCTCCTGCGCAGCCCCGTCCCGTGCGCGCGGCGTTCCCTGCGCCGCCCCGTCCCGTGCGCGCGGCGCAAGCCGCGCGGTGAGCGCCGCCAGGCAGCGCTTCGTCGCGCAAATGTCGTCGCAGTCGGCGGCGTTCGCCGCCAGACACGCCGTGCGCCCCGCGAGAAACTCGGCGATCAGCACACGGTGCGCGTGCGATTTCGAGACGGGCACCGTCATCGTGCCGCGCCGAAGACCGGGTTCGAGTCGGGTCACAGGGCCTCCTTTTCGAGGTCGATCGGCACGGCGCGCACGTCGCCCCAGCCGCATGGCAACGCAAACGTGACGACCGCGCCCGCGCGCTTCTTGTCGCCCTTCATGAGCGGCACGAGCGCCCCAAGGGACAGGCCCCCCGGCAACGCCGTCGGCAGCCCCTCTGCGGCGAACCGCGCGGCCAGCTCATCCGGCCAGCCCGCCGGGGACAGGCCCCGGCGCGCCGCAATCCGCGCCTCCTCGACGCAGCCGATCGCCACGGCCGAGCCATGCGAAATCGCATAATTCGTTGCCTTTTCGACGGCATGTCCGACCGTGTGCCCGCAGTTAAGCAGAAGCCGCCGCCCCAGCCGCTCAAACGGGTCTTCTCGGACAATGCCCACCTTGACGGCAAGATTTCTCGCAATTTCAGCCGCATTTGGCGCGTTTTCCGAAATTACGTTGGGGACAGGCCCCGCCTCAGCGGGGTCTGTCCCCACGTCTGGAGCGATTTTTCGGGGGCCTGTCCCCATGTTTCGGGGGCCTGTCCCCAGCGAAATGATCTCGTGCTTGATCATTTCGGCCTTTCCGTCGCGCAACGTCGCGGGCGGCAGCGTCGACAGGAACGCCGTGTCGATGACGACGAGCTTCGGCGCGTGGAAGGCCCCCGCGAGATTCTTCCCTTCCGGCAAGTCGCACCCCGTCTTCCCGCCTGTCGAGGCGTCCACCATCGAGAGCAAGGTCGTCGGCACGTTGATCCAGTCGATTCCGCGCATCCACGTCGCCGCCGCGAACCCCGTGAGGTCACCCGTCACGCCGCCGCCCAGCGCCGCCACCGTGTCGCGGCGGCCGAGGCCCGCACGGGCGAACGCGCCCCACAGCGACGTCACCGTGCCGATTGTCTTGTGCCGTTCGCCGGACGGAATCGTCGCAATCGGGTCGATGCCCAGCTTCTCCGCCCACAGGGAGGCCACGGTCGCGTCCGCCACGACGGGACGCCCCGCCAGGAAGGCGCGCACCAGTCCCTCGCCGCAGAGGACGAGCGAGTTGCCGAGATCGAACCAGCCGGCGATGCGGTTCGGGAACGAGGCGTAATGCGCCGCCCGCGCCTTCGCCTGGTCGCCAAGCGGACGCGCCCCCTGCGCCGCGCCGAGGCGGCGCGCGCGCTCGTCGTCCGACGGCGTGTCGAGACAGATCACCGTCCCCGCCTTTTCGCAGAACGCGCGGCTGGCCTCCCGCAGCAGCGTGCCGCCACCCAGGGCGACGACGCCCGCGTCCCTGACCTGAGCCAGCGTCTGCGCTTCAAGGTCGCGAAACGCGGCTTCGCCCTGCGTCGCGAAGATTTCGGGGATAGACTGGCCGGCGGCACGGACAATCTCCTCGTCAAGGTCGGCAAATGGAACGCCGAGCGCCGTCGCGAGACGGCGTCCGAGCGTGGTCTTGCCCGAGGCGGGCGCTCCTGCGAGAAAAATCATGGCGCGTATTATACCACGTTCGCGCCGCCTTCGCGACTGCCCACAAGGCGGCCTTCCAGGGTCGCATCGCCGTGGACGCGCGTGACGAAGATCCGGGCGCGCGCCTTGCGCGGCACCGGCGAGACGGTCCTGCAGCGAAGGTACTCGCCCGTCCAGCCCTCGGTCTGCGACTCTCGCTCGACGACGATCTCGACCTCCTGCCCCAGGAACCGCCGGGCGTACTGCTCGCGGCTTCGCCGCATCAGCTCCGCGAGACGATGCGCACGTGCCGAACGCACCGCTTTCGGCAAGGCGCCGCCGAATCCAGCCGCCAACGTGCCCGGACGCTCCGAATAGGGAAAGACGTGCGCACGGTTGAACGGCAGACGGCGCAGCAGCCCTTCCGTCGCGGAAAAGTCAAAGTCCGACTCGTCCGGGAAGCCCGTCATCACGTCACAGCCAAGGCCAAGGTTCGGCAGCAGCCGCGTCGCCGTCGAGACGAGCGCCTCGACATCCCGCACGAGGTACGGACGCTTCATCGCCGCGAGGATGCGGTTCGACCCCGACTGCACGGGAATGTGGAGAAAGCGGCAGACATTCGCCGATTCGGCCATCGCCTGCACGGTCTCGCGCGCACAGGCTCCGGGTTCGAGCGAGCCGAGCCGGATGCGGCAGTCGGGCGAGACGGCGGCCAGCGCGGACAGAAGCTCCGGCAGGCGCTTCCCCTCGGAGGCGTAGAGCGAAAGGTTGCATCCTGTCAGGACGATCTCCCGGTATCCGGCATCGACAAAGCGCCGCGCACGCGCCACGGCCTCGGCAAACGGACGGGAAGCGGATGGGCCGCGAAACTTCGGCACGATGCAGAACGTGCAGCGTCCCGAACAGCCGTCCTGCACCTTCAGGTACGCGCGGGCCGTGCGCGTCGGGATGGGGAATTCGGGAGCCGGGACCGGGGAAGATGAAACGGGAAACGGGGAACGGGGAACGGGGACGGATGACTTGAGCGAGAGGCAGCCGCAGACGCGCAGCGGGGTACGCGGATAGCGGCGTTTCAGGTGATCGATCAGCTTCTCGCAGTCGCGCTGGGCACGAGCCGTCACGCTGCAGCCGCGCACGACGAAAAGGTCGGCCTCCGCATGGCTTTCGGTCCGCTCCCAGCCCTTGGCGAGATAGTCGGCCTCCATCTCAAGCGCCTCGGCCTTGTTGAGGCGGCAGCCGAACGTCTCGAAGCAGACCTTCATGGGAAACGGCGCGACAGCCTCAGACGACCGCGCCGAAGTCGCGGCGGTAGACGCCTTCGCGCGGCTCGAGCTCCGGCGGGACCGTCAGCGGCGCAAGCGGCGCGTCGTCTGACGCGACCGCCTCCCATGCCGCCGCGTGGATCGGCAGCCCCTGCTCGCGGAACATCGTCTCGAACTCCGTCCACACCTCCTTCGGACGCGGCATCGGCTCGACGCGGAAAAAGCGCGCGTCCTCGGCGAACCCCGCGCAGACCTCCGCGAAGTATTCCGCATGATCCGTCGCGAACTCGATCCTGCCGCCGATCGCGAGCCGCTTCCAGAGCGCGGCGCGGAAGAGCGGCCCGAACAGGCGGTGCGAATGGTGCTTCTTCTTCGGCCACGGGTCGGGGAAGAAGACGTAGACGCGGCGCGCGTGATGCGCCGGCAGCAGATAGTGGAACGTGTAGAGCGCCTCCAGCCGGAGGACGCTCGCGTTCGCGATCTTCCCGCGCCGGCACTTGCCGTCGAAGAGGCGCACGCGCTCCAGCATGCGCTCGATGCCGAGGAAGTCGCAGTCGGGGTTCTCCTGCGCGCGCCGCGTCAGGAACTGCCCCTTGCCGCAGCCGACCTCGATCTCCAGCGGACGCGACAGGTCGAAGGCGAGCGGCCGGCAGGGATCGTCGATGCGGATTACGCCCAAAGCTTCTCCAGCGCGTAGTAGGCGCGCGCCTCCGGCGAGAAGACGTGGACGACGACGTCGATGTAGTCGGCGACGATCCAGCCGGACTCGGGGTCGCCCGAGATGCGGCAGGGCTTCGGGAGCGCCTTCACGAGGGCCTTCAGGTGCGGCGCGGCCGCGCCGGTCGCGACGACGAAGTAGTCGGTGAGGCCCGACGTGCCGCGCACGTCGTAGGTCTTCACGTCCTGCGCCTTCGTGTCGACGAGCGCCTGGGTGAGCGTGTTCAGGAGTTCTTCTGCTGTCATGTTCTTTTTCGGTTCGGCCGTTCGGCCTTGAGTCTTTTCCCCTGCCGCCGCGCGTCAGACGAGCGGGCGGTCGAGCATTTTCTCGTAGAGCTGGATGTATTCCTTCGCGCAGGCCTTGTGGTTGAAGCGGGCGAGCGATTCCGTCATGATGCGCGCGATCTCGCGCTCGCGGACGTCCGCCGGCAGGTGGAAGAAGTCCATCGCCCGGTCCATCGCCCAGAAGAGCCCGTTCGAGTCGTAGGTGTCGAAGCGGAAGCCGTTGCCGCACGACCGCTCGACGTCCAGCGGCTCGACGGTGTCGTGCAGGCCGCCCGTGTTGTGCGCGACCGCGAGCGAGCCGTAGATCGGCGCCTGCATCTGCGGCAGGCCGCACGGCTCGAACAGCGACGGCATGAGCGTGAAGTCGCTCGCCGCGAAGCCGAGCTGCGAGAGGCGGCCGTCGAAGTTGTGGACGGCGAGGCGCGACTCGATCTTGTGGAACGCGCGGATGTCCCAGAACGGCTGCTGGTAGGGGCCGTTCGCGATGACCGCGATCTGCGCGTCGGGGTGCTTGTCGAGGAAGCGGAAGGTGATGTCGGTGAGGAGCTGCGGCCCCTTCTGCACCGGGTCGAGGCGGCTCGGCCAGAAGAAGAGCGCGCGGTCGGCGTTCTCCTCCAGCCCCAGCGCGTGCTGGAGGGCGAGCTTGTTCTGGCGCTTCGCGCCGCGATGCTCCGCCGGGCCGTACTTGAACGGGATCTTGTCGTCGGTCGCCGGGTTGTCCGAGGCGTCCGGCGCGTTCAGGATGCCCGCCGCGCAGCCCGCGTAGTACTTGCTGCGGATCTCGTTGCGGATCGAGTCGGGGATGAACGCGTGCCAGCCGTTGACGATCTCGGTGAGGAACGTCGGCGAGACGGTGTTGATGAAGTGCGCGGCGAAGCAGCCGGACGCCTGGAGGTCGATCGGGTTGCCGTTGCGCGACTCCTCGTAGTTGTACGGCGGGTAGGCGTAGTAGAGGTTCGTCCAGAACTCCGCCGCGTCGATGCCCGCGTCCTCCACGCGCGCAAGGCTCAGCTTCTGCGTGTGGATGTTGTGGACGGTGAAAAGGCAGGGGATCCCCATCCGGCGCGCGGCGGCGGGGATGAGCCCCGTCATCCAGTCGTTGCAGTGGATGAGGTCGGGCTGGACGTGCGGGATGATGTTGTTGATCACCTCGCGCTGGAACGCGAGCGCGAGCTTCACGTTCCCGTCGCCCCGGTCGTACACCGTGTCGCGGTAGTAGAAGCAGCGGTCCTCGGCGAGGTGGATGCGCTCGTCGGAGAGGTGGCTCTTGTACTTGCGCAGCTCGTCCGCGACGAGCTGCGCCGTCTCGACGTGGAACATGCGGCGGTAGTGCGGCAGGGCGACGTGGACGTCCGCCCCCAGGCCGTAGAGCGCCTGCACGAGCGAGGCGGACACGTCCGCCATGCCGCCGGCCTTGGCCGACATCTTGCCGGCGAGGTTCCCCATGCCCTCGGGGAGATACGTGATCTCCGGCGTGACGATCAGGATTCTCGGGTTCTTCTTCGCGGTCGCCATGACGTCGCCCTCCCTTCCCTTTCGCCGATCAGCCGACCGTCGCGAGGGCCTGTCCCTTCTGGACGGCCTTGCCGTGCTCGACGAGGAAGGTGATCTTCCCGGCCGCCGGCGCCTTGATCGGATTGAAGAGCTTCATCGCCTCGACGACGCAGACGGCCTCGCCGGGCTTCACGGCCGCGCCGTCCGCCGCCATCGGCGGCTTGCCCGGCGCGTCGCTGCGGTAGAACGTGCCGTTCAGGGGCGCCAGGACCGGCGTGCCCTTCACGGCGGCGGCCGCCGCCGGCGCGGCGCCCTTCGGCTGCGGCGCGGCGGCGGTCGCCCCGGCCGCGCGCGCATTCTCCTCCTCGTCCGCCGGGATCGGCCCGCCCTCCTTGCGCCACTTGAAGTAGCCGAGCGCGACCTCCGGGAAGAGCGCGTAGGAGAGGATGTCCTCCTCCGCCTGGATCGTGTTCGGCGGCAGCGCGTCCGCCGCCGCGACGAGGCCCGGCTTCAGCAGGTCGGCCGGCCGGCACGTGATGGGCTTCAGCTTGCCGATCAGCCGCTTCTGGAGCTTCGGGTCGATCGGCGCCGGCGTCGCGCCGTAGTAGCCCGCCGCGTAGCGCCTCGTCTCGTCCGTCACCATCGAGTACCGCTTGCCGGAGAGGACGTTCAGCACCGACTGGACGCCGACGATCTGCGAGGTCGGCGTGACGAGCGGCGGGTAGCCGAGGTCGGCGCGCGTCTTCGGCAGCTCCGCCAGCACCTCGTCGAGGCGGTCCAGCGCGTCCTGCTGGGCGAGCTGGGAGCGGAGGTTCGAGATCATGCCGCCGGGGATCGCGTGCACGAGCACGCCCGCGTCGACGGCCTCGACCTTCGCCGAGCTTGCCGGCTGGCGCTTCTTCTTCAGCTCCTTGAAATAGGCGTTGATCTTCGTCAGGGCCGCGCGGTCGAGGCCGCAGTCGAAGCCCACCGACTCGAGGATCGAGACGATCGACTCCGTCGGCGGCTGGGACGAGAACGACGAGAGCGTGGAGATCGCGCAGTCGAAGCAGCCTGCGCCCGCCTCGGCGGCGGCGAGGTACATCGCGGCGGCCATGCCGCTCGTCATGTGCGAATGCACCTGGATCGGCATCTCCGGCAGCGCCTTCTTCAGCGCGCCGACGAGCTCGCGCGCCGCGCCCGGCGTGAGGATGCCGGCCATGTCCTTGATCGCGAGCGAGTCGACGCCCATCGCCGCCTGCTGCCGGGCGAGCTTCACGTAGGCCGCGACTGTGTGGACGGGCGACGTCGTGTAGCAGATCGTGCCCTGCGCGTGCCCGCCGTACTTCTTCACGCTGCGGATCGCCGTCTCCAGGTTGCGCGGGTCGTTCAGCGCGTCGAAGACGCGGAAGATGTCCATCCCGTTCTCGCACGCGAGCGCGACGAAGCGCTCGACGACGTCGTCCGGGTAGTGCTTGTAGCCGAGGACGTTCTGGCCCCGGAGGAGCATCTGGAGCGGCGTCTTCCTGCAGACCTTCTTGATCTCGCGAAGCCGCTGCCACGGGTTCTCGCGCAGGAAGCGCATGCAGACGTCGAACGTCGCGCCGCCCCAGCACTCGAGCGAGTAGAAGCCCGCATTGTCCATCGTCTCGGCGATCTTCAGGATGTCGTCCGTCCGCATCCGCGTCGCCCAGAGGGACTGGTGCGCGTCGCGGAGCGTCGTGTCGGTGATGCGGATGAGATTCTTCGTCTTCGTTTTCATTTGTCGCCTATTATATCACATTTCGGTCGAATTGGCGCAGGAGACCCCAGGCACGCGCGCGGCGATTCGGTCACGTTCACGAACCGGGGTGGACGGGCTTCGAGCCGGCCCTGCACATCGGGCACGTCTCGGCCGTCCACGTCTCGGGCGTCATCTGCATGAGCGAGAACATCGGGATGCGGCCGAACTTGACCTTGCCGCCCGAACGGTCCACGAGCAGGATGACGCCCGCGACCTTCGCGCCGGCGGCCTTCACGAGGTCGATCGTCTCCTGCACGCGGCCGCCTTTCGTGACGACGTCCTCCGCGACGACGTAGCGCTCGCCCTTCCTGAGCGCGAAGCGGCGCATCGCCAGAACCGTGTTCGGCTTGCCCGTCGCGTCCACGCCCTCGCCCGGCACCTTCTCGGCGAAGACGCACTTCACGTTCAGCTCGCGCGCGACCTCGTGCCCGACGAGGATGCCGCCGACGGCCGGCGAGATCACGCCGTCGATCCGCTGGCCGAGCTTGCCGCTCCTGACGGCCTGCCGCGTCACTTCGCGGCAGAGCTTTTCGGCGATGCGCGGATAGCGCAACACGTTCGCGCACTGGAAGTAGCGGTTGGAGTGCAGCTTGGAGCGGAGCTCGAAGTGCCCCTCCAGGAGCGCGCCCGTGTCCTTGAATGCCTGAAGAACCTGTTTCTGCGTCATGTCTGTGTTTCCTTTCTTCCGTTTAGTCCCTTGTCGTCTGTCTTTTGTCCTAATCGTCGAGCTTCAGCAGCTCTTCTTTCGTAAAGCCGCCCGGCGGCGCGTCCCGCTCCGCCGGGATGACCGCTGGCGCCGACGCGGCGCACGTCGGCAGGTAGGGCGTCGGACGAAAGCCGACGCGCGCCGGCGCGGGCGGACGCGCGCGGTCCGAAAGCCGGACAATCGGCGGCGGCGCGTCGTCCGGCAGTGCGCTCAGGATGAGGTCGGCCGGGCGGAACGCGAGCCCCGCCGACTCGCCCTGTCCGCCGGATTTCGCCCAGCGCATCGCCTGGGCCTCCTGCTCCGGCGTCAAGCCGACGAATGCCGCAAACGGCGCCGGCGCGTCCGGCGCGTCAGCCGGCGCGAACCAAAGGGACGAATAGGGCAGGACGAGGAAGACGGCAATTGGCAGTGACAGCGCCGTCAGGAGGGACAGGAACTCGCGCCGCACGTCCTTCACTCGTCCGCTCCCGTGCCCGTCCGCTTGTCCGCAAAGAGAATGCGCGCGACGCCGTTCGCCTTCGCGAGCGCCGCGAGGCGCATCAGCTCGCCCCCGGCGACGCGCCTGTCAGCCAGGACAAGCAGGGTCTTCTCCGCGCGGCGGGCGAAGCGGTTCGCCAGCTGCTCGCCCAGCGCGCGCCGCGAGGTCTCCTCGCCCATCAGGTAGCGCGTGTCGTCGAAGAAGACAAGCGTCTCGCGCGGCATCGGCATCATCAGCGCGACCGGCGATTCGGCGGGAACGGCGTCCGTCGGCACGGCGTCCGGCAGGTCGAAGAGCGTGCCCTCGACCGTCGTCAGGGCCCCGGACACGAACCGGAGGTGCAGCAGCAGAAGCCCCACGGTCAGGTACGGGAGGGCCGCGGCGATCGGCCGCAGCCAGACCGAGCCGTGCCGCCAGATGCCGAGCGAACGCTCGGGCGACCATCCCCAGGGGCTCACTTCGTCCGCTCCTTCTCCTTGTAGAGTAGAGACCCACGCCTCGGCTTCGCCGATGCGACTTCCCCCTCATCAAACCGGACGTGCGGATTTCC
>CAKUGW010000058.1 GCA_934654805.1 uncultured Kiritimatiellota bacterium | reverse complement strand
TGAGGGCGATATGCGCCAACCCCGCGTCGCCACTGGGTGAAAACGACTTTTTCAGAAATCAAACTGGCAAACTCGGGTTATACCATATTCTCCTGCGCCTATTCGCGGACGAGCTCATAGGCCATCGCCTCGTCCGTCGAGAGCGCCAGCGTCGCCGCGCCGTCCGCCGCGACGGCCGCGGGAAGCGCCCGCAGCCGCGTGCCGTCGTTCCTGAGCGCGTACAGGGAGAAGCCCGCGAGGTCGCGCGCAAGCCGCAGGCTGGCCGTGCCGCGCCGCAGCAGCAGCGGCAGCTTTCCGAAGGTCTCCTGTACCGTCATCTCCTCGTCGGCGAACGTCATGTCCGTCGCCAAGAGCCGCGTGAGGTGCAGGACCAGGTAGCGCGACGACCGCGCAAGCTCCTCTCCGTCCATCGCCGCCACGCAGACGACGCCGAACGACCCGTTCACGCGCACGGACGCGAAGCGTCCTTCGCCCCGTGCGCCGGGCTCGAGCGCGAACGCCTCGCTCTTCGGCGTCACGGCCTTGAACGCCAGATCCCGGCCGCCCAGCTCCAGCTCCCCCGTCGAGCTGCGGTAGAGGCGACGCGCCGCGTCTTCGGCGTCCGCCCGCAAGATGCCGCGCCGCGCGAACAGGCCGAACCCCTCGCGATGCGCGTTGCTGTCGAGGTGCATGAGCCCCGCCGCTTCGGCGGCCTCCTCGCCGGCCCGGTCGACCGTCAGCACGGCCTTCACGTCCGCCGGCAGCGCCAGCCGCTCGCCCGGCGTGAACAGCACGTTGCCGGTCCGGGCGACCAGCCCCAACCGTGTGCCCAGCAGCTCGATGGCGTCGCGCGCGCCCTTCTCCCGGAAGTGCCGGCGGCTGACGAGCACGGGCACCGTCACGTCGGACGGCTTCACGTCGCCGCGCGTGAACAGGCAGGCGGCGATGCGCTCGGAGAGCTGCCGCAGCGGATCGTTCGAGATGTTGAACCATTCGGGCACGCCGCCGCCCTTCAGCAGCGGCGCGGCGCGATGGTCCCACGCAAAGCGGTTGAGACCGTCCCAGTCCTGCAGCGCCGCGTAGGACGCGCACATCAGCGCGCCCTCGGCCGCGTAGGGGTTGGGCGACACGTAGTCCCACTCGGTGACGAGGAACGGCACCCCCAGCCGCCGCGTGAGCGCAATCCCCATGAGATCGCGCTCGAGCGTCGCCTTGGACGACCCCGGGTCGCAGGCCGCCGGCAGCCCCCACGAGCCCTTGACCGTGCGCGGGTGGGCGTGGTAGAAGTGGTTCTCGACGATTCCGTAGGGCTCGCGCGTCACGATGCCGACGAGCGAATGCCCGTGGTTCTGGTCCGTCAGCAGGTGCCGCACGCCCATCGCGCGCAGTTCCGCCTCGGTCTTGCGGAAGCTGTCCGGATAGAAGTCGCACAGGAAGGCGTTCCACAGCCGCGCCCGGTCGGTCGCGCGTTCGGCGGCCGGGATGGCGTTCCGCGACAGCCACGCCTCGAAATGCCGCGTGAAGACCGGCTGGGAGAACTGGCCGTTCACCGTCCAGGAGACGGCGTCCTCGTTCACGCAGTCCACGTTGACGATCGCCGGGTCTTCGCCCCAGGTCAGCCCCGTGTACGGATTGCGGTGCGTCATCAGCTGTCGCGCGTAGTCCAGGAACTGCCGACGGAAGCCCTCGTCCCCCCAGATGAGCGCCTTGTGCGAGCCGCGGTCGACGCGCTGACCCTCAAAGCCCCTTACCGGCCAGAGGTTCGCGTCTCGGTTGATGAACAGGTCGAGCGTCGCGTAGACGCCGCGCCTCTTCATGGCCGCCAGCGTGTAGTCGAGACGGTCCAGCCTGTCCGGGTCAAGTTCCATGTACGCGCCGCCGCGCTTCAGCAAGCCCCCGTCGAAGTGGTGGAAGCGCACGAAGTTGTAGCCGATCCGCGCGAAGCTGTCCGCCAGGCGGTCTATCGCCTGCCTGTCCGGCAGGTAGTTCGCGTCGAAGCACAGGTTCGCGCCGTAGAGCCTCAACCGTCGCCCCGTCTTCTCGAAGACGAGGCGTCCGGCGGCATCCGGCATGACGCGCCCGTGCCGTCCGGCCGGCGCGTCCAGGAGAAACGAGAAGTCGAGGATGCTGCCGGGCCTGACGGCCGTCTCGCCGGACACCGCCCGCCAGTCGGTTCCCGCGCGCACGACCGCCTTGCGCTTCTGCGCGCCTGGCACGCGCTCGGCCGTCACCGTCGCGGCGACGACCATCCACGTCGCGCCGTCCGCGCGCGAATCGAACGCGAGCGACACGACGCCCGACCGGTCAAGCCGGAAGCGCGTCACGTAAAGTCCCACCTGCGCCGAGGCGTTGCGCCCGATCCAGCCGACGGCCGCCTCGCGCGGATCCGCCGGATTCCAGAAGTTCCCGACGTGCACGCCGCAGACGACGGGAATCCGCTGCTCGCCGCCGTCCGCATACGTCACCGTGACGAAGCCCGTCGGCTTTCCGTCCCGGACGGGAAACGCGACGGCGTGGAGCAGGTTGAGCCAGCGTCCCTCGGCCGGCTCGGCGAAGCGGACCGTCGCCCGGCGCGGCAGCTTGGGCGCGTGCGCGCCCCCCAGCGTCAGGCAGCCCTTTCCGCCGTTCGCCGCCGGGTTCACGACCTCGAAGGACACGTTGTCGCACGTCAGCCGCCCCGTCGGCAGCTGCCGCAGGTCGTTCTCGGCCCCCTGGTCGCTCCACCCGCCCTTGCCGTCACCCGCCACCTCGTCGGCGAAGCCGAAGTTCAGCGCCGCGCGCAAGTCCAGCGGCGTGCCGGCTTCCGCCGCGTACGCGAGGTCAAACGCGAGGCCGATGCGATCCAGCGCCTTTCCGCCCGACGTGCGCGGCATGATCTGGACGCACAGGGAATCCGGCGCATAGGACGTCTGCGAGATGTCCTCGATCCCGACCGAGAACGCGCCGCGCAGCGTCACGCGCCCGCCCGCCGCCGGCAGGGAGATCGTCTTGACGTCCGGCAGGACGACGCGCCGCCCGTCTTTGAGGTCGACGCGCTTCCCGTCGAACGTCGCACCTGCCTTCCGCCAGTCGTCTTTCGAGAAGATGCCCTTCAGCCAGAAGCAGTCGATGTCCGTCGGCGTCGGCGGACGCACCTCCAGCGCGTAAGTCGCCTGGCGCGCGTCGCGGACGACGAGCCGTTCCGCCAGCGCCCAGACGTTCGTGCCGACCTTCCACGTGCCCTTGAAGTCGAATCCGCCGTCGACCCGAGGTCGAGGCCAGCCCTCTGCCGCCATCGTGACGCCCGCCCCGCGCCGGCTGCCCGTGCGCCAGCGATCCGCGAACACCTCGACGCTGAACGGGCGCTTGCCGATCTGCATCGATTCCGCCGGACGGATCTCCAGCCAGTCTGAGACGGAGGCCGCCGGCTTCGTCGGCTCCCGGACGCGCTGAAACGCAAACGGATGGCCGAAGCCGCCCCGGCAGACCGTCAGCTGCTCCGAACTCAGGTGGCGGTCCTGCGCGAGATCCGCGCGCACGACCAGGCGGTTGACGCCGCGCCGTACCGCCAGGCGCATCGGCGAGCCCGTGAACGGCTGGCGGCTGCCGTTGAGGTAGACGACGGGGCTGCGGAACTTCGGGTCGAACGAGGCGAACAGCTCGCCGTCCCCGTCGTCCGGCGCGACGAACTCGACGGCGAAGAGGCGCGCGCCGAGCGTGCCGACGAACGGCCCCGACGCCGCGCGGTAGTCGCGATCGGCGAGCGGCCCGTAGGGCATGTTCACGTAGACGGACGTCGGCAGACGCGCGGGATCGACGAGCGAAATCCAGCGCTCGTTCTTGGCCGTGCCCACGTCCGGGAGTTCCGCGCCGGGCTGCGAAGCCGCGAGCCACGCCGCCTCGTCGAACTTCCGTTCGTCGAACGGCCCCATCACGAGGCAGCTGTCGCGCGGCGTGCCTTTCGCCGCCGGCGCGCCCGCTTCCGTCGCCGTGCCCCACGCGCGCAGACGGCGATCGCCGCGCAGGAAATCGGCGCAGGCCGCATAAAGCGCCGCGCCGCCTTCGGACGCGGCCTCGCGCAGTTCGCCCAAGCCGAAGCGGTGCACGACCGCCGCGTTCGGCGCGACGGCGCCGATCTCGGCTACCTGCCGCTGAACCTGCCAGCGCGGCGGCAGACAGGCGGTGAGCCGCACGCCCGTCAGCGGCTCGTCCGTCTTGTTCGTGAGCCGAACCGCCAGCGTGCCCTTCTGCGCATCCGGCGTGAGGACGAGATCCAGTTCCGCCGCATCCGCCGCGACAAACGACGTCGGGCGCGCGTGCGCGAGCGCGTAGGTGCCGTTTCGCCCCCGCGTCAGCGGACACGCCGCCGGCGGTTCGCTGAAGACGAGCGAGAGCGGGATGCCGTCGCCCAGGTCGACCGGATCGAACCGCGTCACGCGCCAGGTCGCCCGCACACCGTCCGTCCCGACCTTGCGGACGCGCCCGAACCGCGCCGAATACCGATAGGCGCCGAAGGCGTTGGCGTGGCAGAAGTACCAGTCGGGATGCGCACGGCGCGTCTCGGCCAGCAGTTCGCCCTGGAGCTTCGTTCCGGCGGCGTCGCACCAGGAATGGACGCCGAACGTCAGGCGCCCGATCTCCGGGCGTTGCGCCAGACGCCTCTCGGCGGCGGCGAACTCCCGGTCATAGGCCGCGCGCGACGGCTGGCGGTCGTCCGCGCCAAAGCGCACCGTCTCGAACCAGGCATCCGTCGCGCAGTCCCAGCCGGGACGGCAGACGGGCGCATCGTCGCAGACGTAATGCCCGCTCGCCTGCAGCATGCGGACGACCAGCGGCGCGCGGTCGGCGTCGATCGTCTTCGTCCAGCCGAAGGGCGCGGCGTAGGCGACGCACGGCGTCGAGAGCCGCGTCTCGATCGCGATCTTCTCGCGCAGGATCTCGGCCCACGCCGCGTTCGCCGGGATGTCCATCATGTCGGGATGTCCGACCGTGTGGTTGCCGAGCGCATGGCCGAGGGCGAGCAGCTTCGGCGCAACGGTACGCAAGTAGTCGCCGTCGCCATCGTTCAGGTAGAAGTTCGCGCGGATGCCGTTCTCCGTCAGCATCTCGGCCTTGGCCACGTGCGCCGGGTTGGCGTCGTCCCACCGCGACGTGAAGACGCGCGCGCAGCCTTCGGGCAGGTCGGCCGCGCGCAGCGTCGCGGCCTCGGCGGCGGCGGGCGTCGCGAACGTCGCCGTCACCGTCTGCTCGTATTCGGCGAAGTTCAGCGGGTTCGCGGCGGCGCCCAGCGCGGCGGACACCGTCGCCAGCGCCAGCAGCGTGGATCTCTGCGCGTTCTTCATCAGGAGAGCCCTTTCGTCGCCCGTCAGCGGACAATGAACGCGAATCCCCGCTGGTCGTACGGCGTCGTGATGCCGATGAGCCAGGCCTTGCGGCTGCCGTCGCGATAGACGCCCCCACCCAGGAGCGTGCGGCCCTCGGTGGCCTGCGCGCGCGCTTCGGCCTCGGCTGCCGCTGTCTCCTCCTCGCCCGACGGCGCCGCCGCGAGCTGCCACCAGTCCGGCCGGCCGTCCCGCCGATAGCGGCCCTTCGAGGCGTAGATGCGGCAGGCTTTCGCGCCCGCGCGTTCCGGCACGGCCGCAATCACGTTGTCGATGTCCGCCTGCGTCGGCGCCGGGCCGAGGAACGTCACGCTTTTCGGGGCGGCCGACGAGCCGGGCGTCTCGGGACGGTCGCCGAGGAACGCCGTCGCGGCGACCGTGAGATTCGCCGCGTTTCCGAGCGTGATCGCCTTGAGCCCGCCACACCAGAGGAAGGCGTTGTCACAGATGTTCGTCAGGTGTTTCGTGCCGAGCGTCAGCGCCTCGACCTTCGCCGCGTAAAAGGCGCAGGCCGCGACTTCGCGCAACGCCGGGAGCGACAGGCCGTCCGTGACGCGGCACTTCTGGAACGCGTATTCGCCGAGCCGCCGGACGGACGACACGTCCCATGTCGAGAAGTCCGTCGCCGTCAGCGGCGCGCCGTCGAGGAAGCGGTCGGTCAGGTACGTCAGCTTCGGCGCGCGGATTTCCGCACGGCTCAGCTTCGTGTTGCCCGCGAACGGACGCCACGGCTTGTCCGGCGCGCAGGTCGTCAGGTTCGCCGCATGCAGGACGAGGTTCGTCAGATTGAGATTGCCGGAAAAGCAGCTGTAGCCAAGCGTCTCGCAGGACGGGATCTCCAGATGGACGTCGCCGAGATCCGGCAGGCCGTAGAACGCCTCGGCGCCAATCGCCTTCAGCGTGTCCGACACGATGCGCAGCGCAGAGACGTTCGCGACCGCCTTGAACGCCGGGTTGCCGATGTAATGAAGCGTCAGGGCGTTCCCGTCCGCATCCGTCAGCGCACCCGAGAGATCCAGCGGCGTCGGAACCGACGGCCCGGCCAGATAGCCGCCGCCAGCCGTCCAGCCGTTGCCGATCGAGACGCGCCCCTGAGCATCCGCCGTCGCCCGCAGCGTCCACACGCCGTCCGTCAGATGCGTGGCGCCGTCCGCCGTCGTCAGCAGCCAGTCGCGCTGGATCTCGGCGCGGACGCAGCACGTGCCGTCGGTCGGCGTCAGGACGAGCGGCAGGTCGCGCTCGTGCCCGGCGGGCACGTCGCCGACCCAGCGGACGAAGCGGCTTTTCGGGAGCGTCGTCCGCAGGCCGTCGACCGTCAGCGTCCACGTCGTGCCGACCGGATAGAACCCGTCGGCGTCCGCCGCGCAGTCGGGAACCGCCGTCACCTTTTCGGGATGGGACACGGAATCCGTCGCGAACGACGGCGCGGCGTAGCCGAGGACGTCCACGCGCCACGTGAGGCGCGCGCCCTCGTCGCCGCGCTGGACGAACGTGTAGGCGCAGCCGTCGAACGTCTCTTCCGTCCAGCCCGCCGCGCCGTCCGCCGGACGCGCAACCGTGCCGCCCGTCGTCTGGTACTTGATGCCGTTCGCCACGAAGGTCGCCGGGGCGTTGACCGCCCACGTCTCGCCGTCGTCAAGTCCGTGCACCGTCCGGCAGCCGACGAAGCCCGCCGTGTCCGAACAGCCGTCCGGCAGCGCCACGACAAGCGCATTGTCGAGCGTCCGCGGATTGAATTCGCAGAGAACCTGATCGTAGTAGGTGCCGCACGTTGCGCCGGACAGCCAGCCGATCGGGTCGGGCTCGGACGGGAACCGCTGGCGGAAGAGCGTCAGCTCGTCTGCGCTGAGCGGACGCGCCGCCGCTTCGTCGCGCCAGGCGTCGTAGGTCGCGTTGCCGTAGGGAACGCGAAAGAGAATGGTGCCCGCCGCCGAATAGTCCGGCCCACCGCCGAAGACCTGATTTTCAGGGTTGTCGCCGCGCGCCGACAGGTCGGGCCGGTCGCCCGTGAAGGAGACGCACCGGAGATTGCCGCCGTTCGGAAAGGCATTCGTGGCGATATTTTGTCCCAGCACGGTCTTCAGGACGAGATTGCTCACGGCGACGCCACCGAACGCCGAAGCCGGAATCTCGCCGAACCCCGTCACGTCAAGGCAGAGCAGACGCTTGGCATTTCCGTTGGACAGGACTTCCTTCGCCACGTTCGCGGCCGCAAGCGACGGCAACGCCAAGTCGAGACGGTACATGTTCTTGACGTCGAAGAACGCGCGCTCCGCCAGCGCCGTGACGTTCGTCGAACGCACGGTCAGCCTGTCCACCGACGAAAGGCCCGAAAAGGCGTATGGCGCGATGTCGGCGACCGTGTCCGGCAAGACGAGGCGCCGCACGGCAACCGTCTTCGGGAGGTTAAGGAACGCCGTCTGGCGAACGTGCGTCAACGACAGGCGCCGCTCGCCCATCCAGATGGGCGTCGTCAAGTCCAGGACGCCGCTGCCCGCGACATAGGCCGCCGCCGTATCCCAGTTGCCGTAGCCGAGCCCCAGCGTGTCAGAACCCGCCGCCGTGAGCGCCGCCCGAAGCGTCCAGTCTCCGCTCGTCAGAAGCCCTTGCGTCGTACTGTCCGCATTCAGCGTGAACGTCCAGCTGTCGCCCGAATCGGCCCATGCAGGGCCGCACGTCATCAGGCATGCGAGGACACTCGCGCACCAGGACCGGCGTACCTTGCGAGGACGCTCGCGCATCGCACCCGACATGTCTTGTTCGGACTTGCCTTGAATCCCGACTGACTTTTGAATCTCGAATGTCTTCTTTTGAATCATGGCTAATGTCTTCTGGATCATGGAGGTCGCCCTTCCGTTGTTGACTTGCTTCGTTGCTGACTTGCTGACTTGACGCCAGCCAGCAAGAGCCTTTTCCAAGACAAGGGCATTATAGCAAATGCCGACGGGACAACCGTGCCATTCGCGCAGAAATTATCGTGCCGTCTGCGAAACCCTCCTCTCCCCCCAGCCGTCCATCCCCCTCCCGTGCACACCATGAATCAAAACATTCCTCATGGAGACAGGCCCCAACGCCCCCGGGGACAGGCCCCAACGCCCCTGAAAGTGTCCCTTATTCGTAGGGGACAGCCCTCCCAAGAATCTTTGAGCGCCCTTGGGATGAGCCCTTGGCCTCTTGGGGACAGGCCCCAATATGACTTCTCTATTTTTTCAATCTCAATCCCTTTCTCGCAACATAGCGTCATGCCACCGCCGCCAGCGACCTCGCCTCAGCCGCCTTCGCGAGTCGCCAGCCGTGCGTCGCGTAGCCGATCCCGCCGACTGGGTGCGCTCCGACGCCTCGCGACCGGAACCGGTCGCCCAACGCGAACGCCGTCCGCAGGACGAACCCCGCGCTCCCGAACACCTTCCCCGCCCCGACCTGTGCCACCCGCCGCAAGCACCACTCGCCGGGGACAGACCCCGCGAAAGGATCATCGTCCTCGCACCAACTCCAAGGATAGTCTTTCGCCTGCGTGACGAGTCCGGCGCGCACGGGATTGTAGACGACGTACCGCTTGCACCGCGCGAGGTATGCCCCGTCCTCGACCAGCGTCGACGTGAAGCGTCCCGACCAGATGCTGCCGCAGTATTCACGCTCGCGCTTGAACGCGCGGTCGAACTCCTCCTTGAACGTCTTCACAAACTCGCTCACGTCATTCATCCGCGCGCGCAGCCGGTCATGTTCTTCCCGCAGCTTCGCCTCAAACCCCGCAGCGGACAGTTCCGCCCAGCTCCGAGCCAGAGCCGTCTTTGCCCGCTCGCCCTTCAGGACGCCTACGCGACGGAGGAGCTCGTCCGTCCCCACGGGTTCGTCCGGCTTCACAACCTTCACGACGGCGTGGAAATGGTTGTCCATCGCCGCAAAGGCCTTAAGCTCCACGCCGCTGAACGCCGCCGCCCGCCTAAGCGCATCGACGAGAGCCGCCTTCGTCCCGCCCCTCTCGAAGAGGAACAACTTGTTGCTGGTTCGCGACACGACGTGATAATGCGCGTCGCCATCGACCTTGATCCTGTTTGTTCGTGCCATTCTCGCCTCCTTGTCTTTGATTGACAGTCGGACGGCCTATCCGCCCGAACAGAGGGTAGTATGCCAAATCCTCCGGAAAGAAACCTTAAGATTACCTTAAGATTTGGCTTAAGATTTCTTAAGGTTCAGCACACGCAGACGAATATTCACCAGAATTCGCGGGATCAGGCTATCTCTTATCTCCATATATAGAGCCTGTCCCCGTTGTATTTGGGGTCTGTCCCCACGCTTTGGGGGTCTGTCCCCAGGGCACCCCATTGTCGCCCCAAGACGGGCATGACGGGCATCCGTCTACTCCCGGATCAGCTCATAGCGATGCGGACGCGGCGTCGCCAAGGAGCGAAGCCTCGGCCAGAACCCGTCGACCTCCCGAACAAGGCGATCGCCGTCATCCCACTCCTTCATCGCATTCTCTACGCGCGTGGCATACCACTCGCTGAAATCCGGCCACTTGGACTTAAAATAGCGCTCACGGTCCGCTCGGCTATTCGGGTCAAGCCCCTGGTTGCGCATCTTTCCCGAATGGTCTCGCATGATCCAGACATTCGTCACCTGAACCTGCCCCATGCGCTCGTGCAGCTTGGCGTTTTCGCGGCAGATCTCAAGGGCGTGCCGATATTGCGACATCCTCCCATTCCCCGCGAGATCGATTCCGATCTCCCACTGCCGCGCAGAGGCCGCCACGACGTCCTGTCCGTCAATCTTCAGTGTCCACTTTCCTTTTTTCAGGCCATAAAGGGACAGGGATTCCTGGTTGAATCGCGCGGCGGCCGCCAAGACGACGTCCCGCGCGATTGTCGCTTCGGGGTCGACCGCCCAAGGCAGCGCCTTTTCATGAAGAGTAAAGGCGATTCTTCCCTCTCCCCACTGGATGTCCGTGACCGTCGCATTCCGCGCGCCGACGACACGCCCCTCCTGCAGCTTCACGTCCGAGACGACGCGCGGCGCGTTCTGCGCCTCCAGGAAGCGAACGGCCATCAGGAAATGGACGGACGCGTTAGGGTGAATCCGGTCGCCCGCGAACACGACAGCGTCGTTCCTTGAGCGAACCTGCCGATAGAAGTCATTGATTGCGGCGTTTTGGTCAACGAGTGTCGCGCCTTCTTTATCCGCTATCCGCGCAACAATCTCCGACGCGCTCACGAGCCCTCCATTAGCCCCCGGATATTCACAATAGGGCCTCGGCAAGACAGCCACATCATCAAATGGCGTAGGCGTCATAAGATAAAGGCGCACATTGGGGATGCGCGCTTTTATCGCATCGACCAAAAGCGTCATGTTCGCCTCGTAGTCCCGCAACCTTTGCGCACGCGCGGCGATCTTCTCGGGCGCGGCGTTCGTTCCGTATTCGCGAAAGCCGAAATCGTTCATGCCAAACGAAACGACGACCGTATTGGGGTTTCGCGCGACGACCTCAGGCTCCAGTCTCACCCGCCGTGCATTGTCCGCATTATCGCCTCCAGAGCCCGAATTAACAAACGAAACCGTCCGTTCGGGGAATCGCGTCACATAGTAGAGGATAAGCGCGCGATGCCATTTGCCGATATCCGTTATTGAATCGCCGAAGAAACAAATGCGGTCGCCATTCCGGAATGTGGCTGCCGACGTGAAAAGGCAGAATGTCGCCATCAAGGCAGCTGAAATCAGTTTCTTCATAGTCTCTTCTCGTTAAAGCAAGACCAGCTCACACGAATCGACCCAGACTTTCGCGGGCACGTCAAGTCCCTGCGTCGTAATCTTGAAATCGATCCGAATGTTCTCCGCGCCCGGCGGCAAGTCAAAATCGACAAGATCGCGCGGACCCGGATCGCTCTCGCTGCGTTCGGCGCCCGTCCACGTCCAGGAGTCGCGCACCTTGTGGTAAACCGCCGTGTTCAGGACCCGCCCATCGGCATCTCGCACCCACGCCCAGACGGACGCCCACGCGCCAGGGTCGTCTTTCGTCTGCCGTTTTTTCGGCTTAAGCCCGTCCGAACGCATGAACAGCCTCAACCGCGCGCGGCGCCCACCGACACGCGCTTCATGCGGCAGCTTGACCGTCTGCCCCACCGAGACATGGCCCTTTGTTTCAATGAAAAGCGATTTCGCCCCGGTGTGCGCCAGATCCGAGCACTCGACGCGGTCGCCATCGGGCACGAGGTTCAGTTCCCAGACGCCCCCCGTCTCAAAGGAGGCGTCTTTCAGAAGATTCCTGCCCAGCGGGACGAGCATGTCGCCCCATTCCGACGGCTGAAGGGTCGCTTCGGTCGTCAAGTCTGCGGTCATGTCCGTCTGGCGATTATACCGGTAGAGCCTCAGCTCGCGCCCTCCTGCAGGGCCAGAGAAGACGACGCCCACATCGCCCCGGATGACCGCCGGAAATTCCTTGCCGTCTTCCGCGCCAAGTCCAAGCCGCGCAAGCGGGACTTCGGCCAGCAGCTTATACCCGTCTTTCCGGCGGACGATTTCCACGCGCGCATCGTCAACGAGCGAAATGCGGTCGACTGTCGCGGCCATCAGGCGCTCTGGCCTTTCGGCTCTCGGTTCCGTAACCGGCTCAAACAGGACTGCGACTGGCCTGCCCTGCGTCTCCGAGAGCAAGAGCCTGCGGTCGCCGAACGCGGGTGCCCTTCTGCCGGCCGCCGCCTGGGGCGAGGCGGCAAACATGAAATCGACGCAATCTCCGGAGATGAAAAGCGTACGATAGTCAGTGCCCGTCTGAAGCATGGGGGTGGGGTCTTGCACATCTGCGGCGATCCGCAGAAGTCCCGCCTCCCTGTCAAGCGTCGTGCGGATCTCAAACGACCGTCCCTTTCCGCCATCCCTCGTGACAGGCGTGCCGTCCAGCGCAATGACGCCCTTTGGCGGCTCTCGGCGCACGGGCATCGCCTCAAGCCTCTTCGCGTTCAGGATCTCGTCTTGCGTCACGGACACGCGGCTTCCAAACCGCCGCGCATTCGCGAGCCCCTTCACGCGAAAGACATGATGGCCCTGATTGGCGCCGTTGACGAGATAAGGCGTGCCGTCCCTGTCCTGCGCGTAGTAAGTCGCGCTCTCGCTCCAGAGCGCCGCAGGGCCCAGCGTCGTCTCTTCGCCGAACGTCCCCACATAGAGGCCGTCCTCCGTAAAGAAATACGGACGGTAATTCCACCACCAGTTCCAGGTGCAGAGAATGCGCCCGATTCCCGGGACATTCCATTCGCCGTTGATGCCCGACGCGGCGAAATCAGTCTTGCCGGCGCTGCCTGCCGCCGCCCATTCCCAGCGCAACTTGCCGCCCGGATCCAACGCGGTCAGCGCGACGCGCGATTCCATCTTGCAATGGTGAGAGATGCCGCCGACGGCGAAGACGTTCCCGTCGTCCGCCGTGTAGACCCCTTGATGAAGGGAAATGCAAGGCGTCCTGGCGAAATGGAGAGGCTTCGCGTCGTTGATGTCGTATTCGGGCCCGTTCTCGCTCCATCCGCGCGGGGTCAGCTTCATGATCACGTCATAGTCGTTCGCGAAGGACGCGAAATGACCTGTGCCGTCCGCCGCAAACAGGGCGCCCCAACCATTGTAGAACTCGTACTGCACGCCGGCGGACCATTTCCCTCCGCGCCCGCGCGTCTCGTGCCAGCGCATCTCGTCAGCCGAGACAAGCCCATCGCCGTTCCTGTCGTGCCACGAGAAATTGTCTCCGCCCTTTCCGCCCGGCTTGCCCGCATGCCCGCGAAAGCATTCGGGGCGGACATCCTTGTAGAGATGTCGGCCGATGTCCGAGTCCCAGCAGGTCAGCCCCGTGCCGTCGTCCGTCACCATCGAATGGAGCCCGCCGACCGCCGCGCACGGAACATAGACGTCGCCCTTCCGCTTCAGCCAGACCGTCTGGTTGCCTCCGCCGATGCAGATGAAGTCGCCGTGCTGATTGCGAACGGACTTGACCCCCGTCCCCATGCAGCTCGCGCCATTCGGCATAAAAGGCTGATCCCGGCTCAGACGGCGGAATTCGGTCGAGATGATTTCCGACTTCCCCGTCTTGGCGTCGTAGGCGTATCTGCAGCCGCCGCTGTGAAAGACGCCCGGCTCTGCAGGGTCGATCCAGAAGTAGGACATGCCGCCATAGGGCGTCGGCCCAAGCCAATGGCGCTTGAACGCGCCCGTCGCCGCGTCCCAGCAGCTGATGCGCTTCGGCAGCATGTCCGCCTCGGCGACGAAAAGCGTCCCGTTGCGCGTGACGGCAAGCCCGTGCGGAAGAAGCATGCCGCCCGGATCGAACCGCCCGACCCACGGGCGACCGCCCGCCTTGCCGATTTCGCCAAGCGGACGGCCGTCGCGCGAGAACTTGCGAACCTGCATCCGGTCGCGCCAATCGGAAACGTAAACCGTCC
This sequence comes from uncultured Kiritimatiellota bacterium, assembly GCA_934654805.1. Classification (GTDB taxonomy): domain Bacteria; phylum Verrucomicrobiota; class Kiritimatiellia; order RFP12; family UBA1067; genus UBA1067. The sequence goes on along the minus strand of CAKUGW010000058.1, from coordinate 4,575 downwards.
CCCTGGAATCAACCGTGAGCGCGACGGGGGCCCGCAGCCCCTCGAATCCATCAAGCGCCGTGACGAAGGCCTTTTTCGCCCCCCCATTCCAGGCGATGCGCACAATCTCCCGTCCGCTGATCGCGAGCACGTCACTGTCGCTCACGCGGCAAAGTCCCGCCGGACGAGGGAGGGCAACCGAACCGCGCAGTTCCAATGTCTGCGCATCATAGAACTCGACGCGATCGTCCGCATGCTTCGAAACGACGAACGCATCCGCCAACGCCGCAAAACCGATCGCATTGTCCGTTTCGCCAACGTCAAAATCGAAATAGCGCGGCTGGCCGATGTAATTCTCGGGGGCAAAGTCCTTTTTCGCGATCAGGTCCCAGAGCGGGCGGACCTGTTCGCGGTACGCCCACCGCGCACCCAGCTCCGTGTGGGCGTGCCTGGCCGAGAAATCGGCGTACCGTCCCGTCTTCGCGTCGTAGGCGACAAGTATCGCACGGCCAAGCGCATGCTGCCTCGTCTTCAGACCCGTTTCCTTTTCCCACGCCTTCTCGGCGGATTCCGTCACGGCGACAGGGCCGGAATAGAGTGCGTAGACCCGACCCCTGTCATACGACAGCGAGACGCAGCGCGGGTAGATCGGCTCGCAGACGCCCCACAGGCGCCGCCCGTCACGGTCCAGCGCCATGACGGCAAAGCCCTTCTCGCTGCCCGGCGCGGCGACAAACACCGTCTCGCCATCCGTCGCCATTCCCTGCGGCGGCGCCTCGTCCGACAGGAAGTCGCCGCGATTGTCGGCCGTCGGCCAGGGCGGATTCCCCGGATTGCCAAGCGTGTAAAGGTAGTCGCTTTCGATTCCGTCCGTGACAAGTCCGCGCAGCAGGAACTCGCCGGGGTTTACGTAAGCGCCGAACTGGTCCTTCAGGTCCCAATCGGCCTTGTTCGCGCCTGCCGCGCAGGATTCGGCCTTGAGGAGGGTGCGGACAAGCCTGCCCTCGGCGTCAAAAACGCCGAGCGACACGGCGCCGTCCTTTGGGCTCTCGAACGCGACCGCCTTCGCGGGCGGCCGCTCGAAAGCGAGCGCCGCATGGAACGCGAAACGGTCTCCCGTCGAGTTCCACCACGGCTGGAAGGTCATCCGCCAGGGCTTCGTGCGGGGGCTTCGCCCGATTGCCGTCCACGGCAGCGCGATCTCCATCGTGTAGCCGCCCTTCCACCTGCCGAACGCGAGCTGTCCGCCGCGCGAAAGGACGTCACGCCGGCTCGCGTCCAGGGCATCCTTCGTCAGCGCAGGCCCCGTTGGCGAGAGCCATGCGCAGAAAGATTCCGTGAGCCGCTCCCCGTCATTCAGGCGAATCTGCAGGGCATCGCCGCCGCCGTAGCCCGCGCCCGTCTCGGCCCGTGCGGAATTGACCGGCTTGCCGTCCGGGTGCGCGAACCGTGCGGCGACATAAAGGCTCCTGTCGTCATGGGACGTCGCGAAATCGACCGCATAGCGTCCGCCGACAAACCCCTTCAGGATCGAGGTGGCGGCAAACGACTCCGCCGGCCACTCCGCGAGGTCGCCGTCCACGCGAGGCGTCCTGCGCGCGGCGTCAACGGCCGTCACGTCCTCGCAGTCGACCGAGACAAAGGGCTTCGCTTCCGCATCCCCCGTCCCGAACCGGAGCCGCCCCCACTGCCGGGGGTTCGGCAGATGCGTCACGACCGAGAACTGCGGCGCGGCCGTCAGCGCGGCAAATGACGTCTGCACGCTCTCGCGCCGCTGAGGCTCCGAAAGCGCCAGCAGTTCCTTGCGCCCGACGCCCTCCCAGGCCAGGTCGAAGACGCATCGGACATCGCCGGCCGGCGCGTTCGCGCCGCCAAAGCGTGTCCAGGGAATCGTCACGGACAGTCCCGCCTTGCCGCCGAGAGCCTGTCGGACATAACGGCCGTTCGCGTTCACGACAACGGCGCCCGACACGGCCTTGCCGCTGGACGTCAGTTCGACATGCAGGCCCTTCTCGTCATGGGAAAGAGCCAGATCCGCCCCCGCCTGACTGAAGTCAACCGACGCCGTCTTCGCGTCTGCGGTCTCCAGGAGGGCGCCTTCCGCCACCTTGACGGCGCGCAGGCGCTGCACCGTCTTGGGCTGGGCCCCATAGGGGACGCGCAGCTCGCCGAGGCAACGGACTTGCCCGTTGTTCCCCGTGCCGGACATCGCGTACGCCGACGGCCGCGCCTGAAAGGCGAGGGCGGCGATCGACAGCATCAGGAATCTCCTTGTCATGTCAGTCTTGGTCCTGTTAAGTCTTGTCATGTAAAGTCTTGTCATGTCAGTCTTGGTCCTGTTAAGTCTCGTCATGTAAAGTCTCGTCATGTCGTGGAATTCCGCCTTATCTGATGATCAGCAGCGCGCCGCCGAAACGGGGCAGGCGAACCTTGATCCGCTTCGGGTCATAGCCGTAATCGCCTGTCCGCACAAGACGCGCGCCTGCGGGGAGGTCAAGACGCAAATCGTCCGGAATCGAGATGTCATCCTCCGCCTCGACGAGCGTGACAAGCCTGACGCGGTTCTGGGGCGACATCGTGACGCGGAGCGTCGGTCGCGCGGTCGTGCACCTCGTGCCGAAGGAAAAACTCTTCACGCGAATCGGTACGTCCCCATACCCTTCCGCCGGCACGTCAAACGCGATCGTCGAGTCGCGGTTGATTCCGACGCCGTTGCCCGTGATGGAAGGCCTTGCGCCCGCGACCGTCAATGCGCACCCGTGCGCAACCGCGTCATCGCTGCCGCCAATGGACAAATGCCCGGCGACTTCGATCGCGCCGTCCGAAACGACAACCGCGCAATCGTTCTCGGAATTCCCCTGATCGCCCCAATAGACGTCGTTCACGCGAAGCAGGCCGCCGTCCTCGACAACGAGCCGCGCCCCGCGTCCGCCCGCCACAGGCACCGCGACAAGCGTGTCTCTTGACATGTCAAGTTCGCTTCCCTCGCCCGAGACGAGAATCGCGCCGCCCCGAGAAGCGGGATTGGCCGAAACGAGATGCTTGTCGCCATCAAGGCGGAAGCGCGCCTTTCCGCCGGCTTTCACGGCGAACACGTTGCCCTCGCCAGGGCCGTTCGAGACGCGCAAGGCGACGTTGCTTGTCGCAAGGCGACCTCCCGCGCCGATGGTCAGGACGTTGTAGGCGCCGTCGCCGCCGATCACGAGGCTGCCATTCGTCGCCGAGAACACGCCGCCGTTGACGACGTCGAACGTCCCGTAAGAGCCACCTTGTCCGAGGCACGTTCCGGCGTCTGCCGCGTATGTGCCGCCGTCAACCTTGAAGTAGGCGTTCGTCGAATCGCCGCCCACGCCAATCTGGACGGCATAGACCGAATGCCTGAAATGGGCGTTTTCGCCGACATGCACGCCGTTCGAGACGCCGCCCACGATCCAGAATTCGCCGCGGCTCTCCCAAGAGGCGCCGTCCAGGACGTCCAAACGCTGGCTGTCGCACCCTCCCTGCGCCATGAAGAAGCCAAACTGGCTTCGCGCGCTGTCAAGCGTGACCTTGGCCCCCGCACCCGTCACGCGAACCGTGTTGCCCGCGAACCGGTAGCCTGGAATGCGCTCGACGACCGCCGCCGTCCCCTCGACCGGCGAGACATAGTTGCCGACGATGAACTTGTTGGTGACGCAAAGGAGCTCCGCGCCATCGGCAATCTCGAGCGTATTCGAACCCGATTGCCAGCCGACCGTCACGCGCCTGTTGAAGTCGCATGCGCCGTCCACGACGACCTTCGTTCCGGCGCCCGCAATGCGCATGCCGCGGTCGCCGTCGCAAAGGTGCGGCGTCTCAGGCTCCGCGTTGTCGTTCTGCCAGACGCCCAGCTTGACGTCGGGAACCTTTGCCTGCGCCCCGTCCAGGATCTCGATCCAATTGCCGTGGCGGACGCCTGTCGCGATCGTGTCCGTCGACGTCAGGGTCGTGCCCGAGCCCGTGACCCGGAAAAGGTTGTTGGAGGCCACCGTGCCGTCGCCGTTCAGGACGGCGTCGCGCCCCACGCTCAATTTCGAGATCCGAACCGCCGCGCCATTTCGGGCGATGAAGCTGTTGTTCCTGTTCTTCGATCCGACATTCACCTCACCGCCGACGTATTTGGCGTCCACGCCGTCCACGGCGAAGGTGTTGTCATGGCAGCCGCTGACGTTCTCTTCAAAGTAAAGCGTCGGGACGTTCAGGGTTCCTCGCGCAAGGGTCGTCGTCTTGTTGTCGCCCTGGAAGAACAGCCGCTGCAGCGTCAGCGTTGTCCCGGCCGTATCAAACTTGAGTTCTCCGCTGAAGGCGAAACGATGGTCTCCTTGAGCTGACAGGTCAAGGTCTTTCGAGAGCGTGATGGGCCCGTCCTGGTCTTTTCGGATCACAAGCCGATCGGCGTTCGAGCCGCCTGGAGGCGTTCCGCCCTGATCCCAGTTGACGCCATCCATGAGGTCGCCGCCTGACGTTGACGACCATGTGAACGTCGTCGCCGCCGCCTCTGAGCAGCAGAAGAATGCGGCACTAAGGACTACGCAGGGACGGGGGGGGGGGGGGGGGGGGGGGGGGGGGGGGGGGGGG
>CAKUGW010000057.1 GCA_934654805.1 uncultured Kiritimatiellota bacterium | reverse complement strand
GGGAAATCCGCACGTCCGGTTTGATGAGGGGGAAGTCGCATCGGCGAAGCCGAGGCGTGGGTCTCTACTCTACAAAATGAAGCTAACTGAACTGTTGTTTGCGGTCGCAATGGCCGTCTCGACGACGGCGATGGCCGCGACAGCGCCGACGCCGTTCAAGCCCGGTGAGCGCGTGGGCTTTTTCGGCGACTCGATTTCCGAGGCCGGCAACCAGGCGTTCTATCTCGAATACTTGACGGCGATCCGGCATCCGGGCGCCGGTGCGCGCTTCGAGAACATGGGCAAGAGCGGAGACACGAGCTGGGGCGGCGCGGCGCGGTGGGCGAAAGAGCCCGCCGCGAAGGACGTCGATCGCGTCTTCGTCATGTTCGGCATGAACGACATCGGCAGCGACGCCTGCGCGGAGAGGTATCCGCAGGCGATGCGCGAAATCGTCCGGCAGCTTCAGGCGGACGGGAAGGAGATCGTCCTTCTGACGCCGTCGCCGTATGACGTCTGGGGACATCAGCCTAAGCCGCTGGAGCGCAGCGACGAAAAGCTGTCCGCCTGTGCGGAGACGGTGCGCGCACTGGCCGAAGAGAAGGCGTTGCCGCTCGTCGATCTGATGGGGCCGATGCGCAAGATCTACCAGGACAACCCCGACCGCTGGTTCAACAACGACCGCATACATCCCGACTTCGCGGGTCACATGCTGATGGCCTCGCTCATCTGGTCGGCGATCGGCGAGAAGGGCGAATTCTCGCGCGTCGAACTTGACGCGGCGGGTGCGTCATCGCTTGAGGCGTCCTATACGCCGCAGGGGCTGCCGTGCGCGGTGGACGCCGACTACCGCAAGTTGGCCGCCGTCTATCCCGTCGCCTCGCGGCTGAACACCGAGACGCTGGTCGTGAAGAGCCTCGCGTCCGGCCTGTACGAGCTGAAGGCGGACGGCGCGTCGCTTGGCTCGTTCACGGCGATGGACTTGGCGGCGGGCGTCAATCTCGCCGAACGCGAGACGCCGAACCAGGTCCGTTCGCGGCAGGCGCTGGAGACGGCGCGGCAGCTGGCGCGGCTCGCGCAGGACCGCCGCGTGTTCGGGCAGGTTCTCTCGTGGATGGCCGAAGACAAGATCGACAGCGAGGACGCGGCGGCGGTCGCGGCTTGGATTAAGGGCGAGCGTCCGAAGTCGAAGTCCCTCGCGTGGGGCGGTTGGCGCAACCACATGTTCGACAAGTTCGAGACGCTCTATCCCGTCCGTCAGGAGCTGTCGGCGCGGGCGGACGCGCTGCATGCGCAGATCGCCGCCGTGCGCCCCGTCGCGTGGCGGCTTTCGCTGGCGCGCGTGACGCAACCGCCGATCCGCACGGTCGAAAGCCCGTCCGCACGGACAAGGAAATGTCGATGAAAAAACTTTTGATGATTCTGTCGCTTGCGGTCTTGTCCCGTGTGGGCTTGGGCGCCAATGCCTGGATGCAGGAGGCGCGCAAGACGCCCGCGTGGTTTACGGAGGGCGTCATGTACCAGATCCAGCCGCGCGCGTTCACGCCGGAGGGCACGCTGAAGACGGTCGCGCAAAAGCTGCCGTACCTGAAGGATCTCGGCGTGACGATCGTCTACCTCGTGCCTGTCATGAAGATGGACACGTCGATGGACAAGTCGTTCTGGAGTCCCCGGCAGATTCGCAGCGGATTCGAGAATCCGAAGAACCAGTACCGCATCGCCGACTACTTCCATGTGGACGAGGAGTACGGCACAGATCAGGATCTCGCGGACTTCTGCGCACGTGCGCATGAACTGGGACTGAAGGTCCTCTTCGATCTCGTCTACCTCCATTGCGGCCCGACGGCCCCGTTCTTGAAAGAGAAACCGTCGTTCACGTGGTGGAACGCAGACGGTACCGTCAAGAAGGGTCCGTGGCGCTTTCCGAAGCTGAACTTTGCCGAGCCGGCGTTGCGGCAGTACCTGATGGGCAACATGCGTCACCTGATGACTCGGTATGGCTGCGACGGCTTCCGCTGCGACGTCGGCGACGGCATTCCGCTCGACTTCTGGTGCGACGCGCACGACATGATGGACGGGCTTGCGTCCGGCGGGGCGGTGCTGCTCTGCGAGGGCTTCACGGTCTGCGACCAGTACAAGGGCTTTGACGCGGACTACGGCGGATTTCCCGGCTTCTCGGCGCAGACGGTGCGCGCGTCCTGGACGTCGCGCGAGGCCGAGTGCCCGCGCGGGGCGCGGTTCGTGAACCATTACGAGAACCATGACATTGCCACGGACGCCCGTCCGCGCCGTGAGGCGGACTGGGGCGCGCAGAAAGTCGAGCAGGTGCTGGTGTGGATGTTCACGGTCGATGGCGTCCCGATGCTGTTCCAGGGCAACGAGATCGCCGATGCGGATCCGCGCCACTCGATGTTCGGGAAGACGCCGATGGACTGGTCGCAGCTCGCACGCGGTGCCGGGAAGTCGCGCCATGCGTTCGTGAAGCGGCTGGCGGCCCTGCGCCGCGCGCATCCCGCCTTCACGGCGGCGAACGGAATCGACGGCCTCGTCTGGCTCGACACGACCGCGCCGGAGCAGGTGACGGCGTTCGTCCGGCGCGGGAAGGGCGAGACGGTGCTGGTCGTCCAGAACTGGAGCGGCGGGGATGCGGCCTGCGACGTCTCGTTCGCCGTTCCCCGGGCCCGCCGCCCCAGCTACCTCGCGGCGGACGACGCCGACCGCGACGTGAAGGGCCGCCTCGCGGATACGCCCCTCCTCGTGCGTGACGCACGGCGCACGGGCGCGCGGTCGTTCGCCCTCGGCCCGTGGGGATTCGTTGTTGTCCCTGTCATGCCGGACGATTATGCTACAATGCGCGCATATTGAATTAAAGGAACAAGACTGACAATGAGAAAGGCAATCTTCTTATCGGCGTGGGTGTGTTGCGGCGTTCTCTCGTCCTTTGCCGGGGCGGAGGCGGCGGGGCGGATCCTCTGGGACTTTCCGAGGCTCGGGAACTGTCATGAGGGCCTGGCGTTTGCGGACGGCGTGACGGGCGTGCTCGTCTGGGGCGGCGGCGACGAGCTGCGCCTCACCGTCGGGCGGGCCGACCTCTGGGACCACCGGGGCGGCTATCCGTGGACGGACGCGCAGAGCTACACGAACGTCGTCTGCCTCTGGCGGGCGGGCGAGAAGGATCGGCTCCTCGCCCTCTTCAGAAAGGAGACGCCCGCCGGAGAGCCGCGCAATCCGTACCTGCTGCCGCTGGGGCGCGTCGTCGTGAAGATGTCCGGCGCAACGCTTGCGCGCGGCGAGCTGGACACGCGCACGGGCCTCGGCACGATCGTCCTCGCGGACGGACGCGTCCTTGAGCTCGCGATGTCGAAGGCGTCGCGCGCGTTCGCGATCCGCTTCCCGGAAGGGCTTCCCTACGCGGTCGAGGCCGTCCCCGCGATGGCGCAGCCGCTTGCCCGCGAGGCCCTCGCGCCGCTGGGGTTCGTCGCGCCGACGCTGCGTGCGGACGGCTTCGACTGGGCGCTTCCGGCCGATCCGTCGGTCTCGCTCGACTTTGCGCAGAAGGGCCGCGAACTCGCGGTCGCGACGCGGCGCGGCAACGCGGCGCGGGCGGCCGTCGTCCCGTTCGGCCGCGTGGCGGCGGAGTCGCGCGCGCAGTGGGCGCGCTTCTGGGCGGAGGGCGCGCGGGTCTCCGTGCCCGATCCGGTTCTGCAGCGTCTCTTCGACTACGGGCTTTACCGCTTCGGGGCGATGACCGATCCGGACGGCGTGCCGGTGGGCTTGCAGGGCCCGTGGCTGGAGGATGACCGCCTTGTGCCGTGGAACGGCGACTACCACTTCAACATCAACGTCCAGGAATGCTATGCGCCGGCCTATCGGGGCGGGCACTTCGCAACCTGAAGCCGCTCTTCCGCATGATCCTCTCGTGGCGGCCGCGCCTCCGGGAGAACGCGCGCAAGTTCGCGGGCATCGACGACGGCTATGTGCTGCCGCATTCCGTCGACGACCGGGGCGTCTGCATCGGCGGCTTCTGGACGGGCACGATCGACCACGCCTCGACGGCCTGGATGGCCGCGCACATGTTCCGCGCCGTGCGCTATTCGGGCGACGTGGGCTTCCTGCGGGAAGCGGCCTACGACTTCATGAAGGGCGCGATGAACGTCTATCTCGCGATGCTGGAGGAGACGCCGAACGGCGCGCTCGCGCTGCCGCTCGGGCCGAGCCCGGAGTGGATGGGCAGCGACTTCCGCCGTGCCGTTGGGCGGAATCCGAGCTTCCAGCTCGCGGCCTGCCACCGGCTCGCGCGCGACCTCGTCGCGGCGGCGGAGCTGCTGGGCGAGGCGCCCGATCCGCGCTGGGCAGACGTCCTCCGCCGTCTGCCGCGCTACGCCCGCGTCACGGCCGCGACGGGCGATGCGGCCGTCTGGGGCAACTCGGTCGAGGGTGGAATCGCGATCTTCGAGGGCGTGAACCTGAGCGAGAGCCATCGCCACCATTCGCACATGGCGGGCATCTTCCCGTTTGACGTCATTCCGCGCGCGAAGGGGGAGAGCCGCGCGCTCCTCGACGCGACCTACGCGAACTGGGCGCTGCGGGGCACGGGGCTCTGGACGGGCTGGTGCGTGCCGTGGGCGTCAGTGCTGCACACGGACGCGGGGAACGCGGTCGCGGCGGTCGAGATGCTGCGCGCGTGGGACGCCTACTTCTGCGACGAGGGGCATGGCTCGCACCACAACGCGGTGCATGACGGCTTCACGAACTTCCGGCACGGCCGGAGCGTGATGCAGATGGACGGGCAGTGCGGCGCGGCGGCGGCCGTCCTCGAACTGCTCGTCCACGAGATCGACGGCGAGCCGCGCTACTTCCGGGGCTGCCCGGCGTCGTGGAAGGACGTCTCCTTCGAGAACGTCGCGCTCTCGGACGGTCGTCGCGCCAGCGACCGCCGGCTGAACGGCGCCGTGACCGTCACCGTTCGCGCGCCCGCCGAGTGAGCATGAAGACGGTCGTCTATCTCTACGAGAGCGCGTTCATGATGTGGCGCCGGCGGCTCGAGGGCATCTACGCCGTTGCGCGGAAGGAGAACTGGCACATTGAGGCGGTTGACGTCGGCGAGCTGGTGGGAAGCGTGACGGCGCTGCTGGACTACTGGAAGCCGGACGGCCTCATCGTCGAGGGCGGCGTCCTCCTTCGCTCGGCGTGTCCGGTGGCGGCATTTGCCGGACGCCCGGTCGTCTACTGCGATGCGGACGTCGCGCGGATCGGCACACACGCCTTCGTCGTCCAGCAGGATTCCGAGGAGCTCGTGAAGAAGGCGCTGAAGGAACTGCTGTCGCGCGATTTCGACGACTATGCCTACGTCCACTATCGGACGCGCCGGGACTGGTCGCAGGCGCGCGAGGCCATCTTCCGGCGCGAGATGTCCCGCCGGGGCAAGCGGACGCATGTCTTCCGCTCCTGGGACGGCGCGCCGGACGAGGACGGACCGGCGTTCGGCCGGCGGCTGGAGGCGTTCGTCGCCGGGCTGCCGAGGCCGTGCGGCGTGCTGGCGGCGAACGACGAGATGGCCGTGCACGTCCTGCGGGCGGCGGCGCGCGTGGGGCTGGACGTGCCGGATGAGCTGGCGGTCATGGGCATCGACAACGACACGCTCGTCTGCGAGAACACGCTGCCGACGCTCTCCAGCGTGGCGCCGGCGTTCGAGCGGTCGGGCAAGCTGGCCGCCGGTCTGCTGGCCCGACGCCTCCGGCATCCGGAGACGCCGCCCGTCCAGCTGACGTTCGGCTCGCTGCCGATCGTGCGCCGCCTCTCGACGCGGCCGCTCGAACGGGCTGACCGCTTGGCCCTCCGCGCGGTCGAGTACGTGCGCGTCAACGCCTGTTCGGGCATTACGGTGGCGGACGTCGTGCGGGAGATGGGCCTGCGGACGCGGACGGCCGAGAATCGCTTCAAGGCCGTGGCCGGGCGGCCGATCCGCGACGAGATCCTGTCCGTCCGGATCGCCCGCGCGAAGCAGCTGCTGGCGGAGTCCGACAAGAGCATCGAGACCGTCTTCGCGCAGTGCGGCTATCGGGACGCGCGTTCCCTGCGCTACGTCTTCATGAAGGCGACGGGCCTGTCCCCGCGGGCCTATCGGAAGAGGCTTCAGACCGAGCGGAACGCATCGGGCGGAAAGTCGTAGGGGAGGAGGAGAGTTGATGATTGGCGCTTTCGTTTTGGCTGGTTGCTTTCGCTTTGGGTGCCGATGGCAAAAAGGATGATGTCTGCCTCCGCAGATGGCAAGATGAGTAAGACGGTGAAGGTCAATAAGTGATATGGGCGGAGATTAAATGGTAATAGTAAATTGCAGTGGTTTATCAAGGAGAAAATGAGTAATGATTAACATGAATACGTGTGGACCTATGAAGCTGAAGACCACAAGAAGGGCCTTCATGCGCGGGCTGGCGGCCGGGGCCTGTCTCACACCGACCATTGGCTTTCCGGCTGTTGTCAAGCGGCGGCGGACGAACGAGCTCCTGTCGCACGCCTGCATTGGAACGGGTAATATGGCGCGGGCCGATCTTGACGGACTCCGCTCTCATAAGGACATTCATATCACGGCGCTCTGCGACGTCGACGCGGACTACCTCACGAAGGCGAAGGAGGTTTGTCCCGACGCGCGCATATACCGGAACGCCTTCGAGATGTTCGAGAAGGAAGGCGCGGCGCTCGACTCGGTCAACGTCTCGACGCCGGACCACACGCATGCGCAGTACATCCTCGAGGCGCTGAAGCGAGGGCTCAATGTCTACGGGCAGAAGCCGCTCTGCCACAAGATCTCCGAATGCCGGGCCATCGAGGAACTCGCGGCGCAAAAGCGGTCCGTGACGCAGATGGGGACGCAGATTGTCGCCTGGGAGTGCGACCGTCAGACGGCGGACTTCCTGAAGAGCGGAAAGATCGGCGAGGTGCGTCACGGGTGGCTCTTTTCAACGCGGCGTGGAACGCCGAAGCCCGAGACCTACGCCTTGCCGCTCGAGGCCGATCCCATCCCCGAGACGCTGGACTGGAAGCTCTGGCTCGGACCAGCCGCATACCGTCCGTATGCGGAGAAGGTCTATCATCCGAGGACGTGGCGCAAGTTTCGCGACTTCGGCTCGTCTTGGCTCGGAGACCTCGCGCTTCACCTGATGAGTCCTGTTTGGATCGGACTCGACCTTGGCGCGACTAGTCCCCGGTCCGTCCGGGCGGAGGTCTCGGAAGACGCGGGGTGGACGGCCGCGCAGCGCGAGCAGTTCTGGCCGACGATGTCGCACGTCACCTGGACATTCCCCGGCATCGCCGCGAGCGGTGGTAAGTCCTTTGAAGTCGAATGGTGTGACGGATTCGGCGACCGCGCGCGGTATCTCGAGCCGCGGTTCCTGCCGCCGGCGTTTCTAGAGGATGTCGCGGCGAAGACTCCCATGGGCTGCCTGCCGCCGCAGGGACGTGTCATCGAGGGAAGCGAGGGGTGGATCCTCTCGACGCACTTCGGCGTGCGTCCGTATTGCGTGATGAAGGACGGCTCGACGCCGCCTGACGTGCCGCAGCCTGGCACGGCGCCGTCGCACTGGCATCAGTATGTCGATGCCTGCCTTGCCGGAGTCCCGACGGACAGCGCGTTCTCCTGGACGGCGCGCCTGACAGAAACGGGGCTCATCGGAAACGCCGCGATGCTGCGACCGGACATGACGCTCAACTTCAATGCTGAGAAAGGAACGCTCTCGTGAAGAAATCGGTTTCAGCACTTGCCATCGTCGGTGCGTTCATGGCCGCGGCCGAGCCGTCTGGAGACCGGCCTGACGCCACGCACGCCTGGGCTGTTCATGATGTGAATCGTCCTGATCCCGTGAAGGTCACGGTGCCGCAGGACGGGATCCCATCCGACGCAATCGTCCTCTTCGACGGCACGCCCGAGTCGATCGCGCGCAACTGGCGCGACAAGGAGGGCGGGCCCTGCAAGTGGAAGGTCGAGGACGGCACGTTCGTCTGCGTGCCGGGATCCGGCGGCGCGTTCACGACGGAGAAGTTCGGCGATTGCCAGCTGCATGTCGAGTGGAAGACGCCGGTCGACGACGTGGAAGGGTGGGGCAACTCGGGTGTCATCCTGATGAGTTGCTACGAGATCCAGATTCTGGACTCGTCGGCGGTCGAGCCGTCCCGTTCGCCGTGGAAGCCGGCGAACTACGCCGACGGACAGGCCGGCGCGGTCTACGGACAGCATCCGGCGCTCGTCAACCCGTGCCGCAAACCCGGTGAGTGGCAGAGCTTTGACATTGTATTCCACCCGCCGTATCGCGAAGGCAAGCGGCTGGTGGATCCCGGATCTTTCACCGTCTTCTTCAACGGCGTCCTCGTGCAGGACAACTGGCCGCTCGAGGGGAAGGTCAAGTGGTGTCGGCGCGCGCACGAGCACATCGACGTTTCCGAGGCGCCGCTCCGGCTGCAGGACCACGGACACCCCGTGCCGTTTCGTAACGTCTGGATTCGACGGATTCCCTCGCGCTACGCTGAGACAACGTGCGGCGGGCCGGGCGTGAAGAAGGGTGATGTCGCCACGCTCCGCCACAATCTGGCGGCAGAGTCGCGGACGTTCGCTGACGGGGCGACGGATCCGGCCGAGAAGTTCATTCGCCTTTGGGAGTCCTACTGCTATGAGCCGGATCGGATTGTCAAGGCGCGTATTCCCGAAGTCGAGCGCCAGTGCTTGAAGGCGTTGTCGGCGGGAACAGGCGATATGGGCGATCCACGGAAGTTCTTTGCCTTCAAACGTTTTGTCAAGATGCTGGTTGCGGACGGCTGGCTTAAGTCCGATTCAGAGATCGAGAAGGCGCTTGACGCGATGAGGGAGCCGCCGAAGCCAACGGCACCGAACATGCGAGATTTTTAGGATGTGAAAAGCGGTGTGGGCTGGAGGTCCCTTTGAATGCCCTAACATGAATGGGAAAAGAGTTCTTGCCGGGTTGCTGACGCTAACCGTATTGACCGCAGGTGCGGTAAAGTTCCCCGAGAAGGCGTTCCGCCTAACAGTGGAGAGACCGGTCTCGATCACAACGAACGAGAACAGTTGCGTTCTCGTTGACTTCGGACGCGACTCCTACGGATGGCTAGAGTTTGTGAGTCCAGTGGCGGGCCGATACAACCTCGCGATCGGCGAGATCGTCCGAGATTGTTCGGTGTGGGCACCGCCGCTCCAGTCGAATATCCGCTACCATCGTCTCAAGGGCAAGACGAATCCTGGCGTCTTCCGTGTGCCGATTCCAATTGACCTTCGTAACACTTCGGTCGAGGCGGGTGCGCTCCCGGCCCCGCCTCACGTCGGCACGATCATGCCGTTCCGTGCGGTCGAGCTCGCTTACGGTCCGTTTGACGCAATCACCTGGGACAACATCCGCCGCGTGACCGTGCGGTACGGCTATGACCTTTCGGAGTCGTCGTTCCGCTGTTCCGATCCGCGCCTCGAGAGGGTGTGGGATTTCCTGAAGCATACGGTCGCCGCGTCGACGGCGTTCGGGCTCTTCGTGGATGGTGACCGTGAGCGTATTCCCTACGAGGGTGACTCGCTGGCGACGCAGCTCGCGAGTTACGCGGTGTTGTTGGACGCGGAGATCGCGCGGGCGACGTTCGAGCGCCTGATGGACCATCCGACCTGGCCGACCGAGGGCAAGTTTTGCATGGTCATGATGGTCTGGCACGACTGGCAGCGGACGGGGAAGACCGATTTCGCGGCCAAGTGGTACGACCGGCTCGTCGCCGAGAAGCTGAACGCCGAAAAGTGCCGCGCCGACGGGCTGCTGGTCACGGATGTGAAGCGCGACTGTCATGCGCTTAAGCTGATGTCCGAACTCGCGTCCGCGCTCGGCAAGGCGTCCGATGCGGAGGCCTTCGCCGCGAAGGAGGCGAAGATGCGCGAGACGTTCAACGCGGTGTTCTCCGATCCGTCCACGGGGCTTTACCTCGACGGCGAGGGCTCGCGCCATTCGTCCCTCCACGCGAACGCGCTGCCGCTCGCGTTCGGACTCGTGCCGGAGGTGCGGCGTGACCTTGTGGCGGATTTTGTCGCGTCCAGGTCGCGGCAGTGCAGTCCCTACTTCATGCTCTACGTCCTCGAGGGGCTTTGCCGGAGCGGACGCGAAAAGGACGTCTTCGACGCGCTTCTCGCGAAGGGTGACCGCAGCTGGCTTGGTATGCACCGACTTCGGTGCGACCATGGGCATGGAGGCCTGGAACCTGAAGGTCAAGCCGAACCTGGACGTCAACCATTCGTGGGTCGCCATCCCGCTGCACTTCATCGTCCGTTGGATCCTGGGGGCCAACCCGACCGCCCCGGGATGGACGGACGTCACCGTTACGCCGCATCTCGGTCCGCTTGCGTGGGCCGAAGGCGACGTGCCGATGCCAGATGGCATTATCCACGTTCGCGCGGAACGTCAGTCCGACGGCACAAGGCGACGGGCCTGTCCCCGCGGGCCTATCGGAAGAGGCTTCAGACCGAGCGGAACGCATCGGGCGGAAAGTCGTAGGGGAGGAGGAGGGTTGATGATTGGCGCTTTCGTTTTGGCGGTCGCGGTCGAGCTGGTCGATCCGATGATCGGAACGGTCACGTACCCGGAGGCCGGCCTGCGCGGCGACGAGGCCATCCATGGCTTCGGCAAGACGTTCCCCGGCGCCGCGACGCCGTTCGGGCGTGTGCAGCTGTCGCCGGACACGGTGACGGGCGGCGACAACGGTTCGGGCTACTCCTACACGCACAAGACGATCGAAGGCTTCAGCTTTTTCCATTTGAGCGGCATCGGCTGGTACGGCGAGTTCGGCAACTTCCAGGTCATGCCGGGGGAGTTGCCAAAAAGTCGCTTCTCCCACGCGGACGAGCGCGCCGAGGCGGGGTACTACCGCGTGCGCCTCTCGGACGCCGGTGTCGTTGCCGAGCTGACGGCCGCGCCGCATGCGGGCATGCTCCGTTTCACCTACGAGACGGCCGGCGACGCCTCGTTCAAGATCGACCTCGCGCGGCGGATCGGCGAGATTTCGCGCGCCAAGCCGCACGGGCGGCAGACGTTCCGCGTGACGGGGCGGAACGCCTTCGAGGGCGAGATCGTCTGCGACCACCGCGACGGCGGCTGGGGGCGCGGCGAGGGGAAGGTGGACTACATCGTCCGCTTCCGGGGGCTTTGCTCGAAGCCGCTCGACCGCGTGGAGGAGGACGGCGGCGAGACGAACCACACGGTGCGCGTCCGCTTTCCGGTCGCGGCGGGCGAGGCCGTGACGCTGCACGTCGCGTTCGCCTTCAACGAGGAGCTGCCGCCAGCGCCGGAGGGGCTGGACTTCGACGCGATGCGCGCGGCGGCGACGGCGTCCTGGCGCGCCGCGCTGGGCGCGATCGACGTCACGGGAGGCACGGCGGCGGAGCGGACGGTCTTCGCGACGGCGCTCTACCACGCGATGATCGACCCGCGCGACGTCGGCTCCGACGACGGCCACGTGCGGCGCACCGTCTTCTCCGGCTGGGACGTCTTCCGCAGCGAGATGCCGCTCCTGGCGCTGATCCGCCCGGACATCGTCTCCGACCTCGTCAGCTCGATGATGGAGACGGTGACGTCGGGGCGTCGGAAGACCCTGCCGCGTTGGGACATCTTCGGCTGCGACTCCGGGTGCATGGTCGGCCAGCCGCTCGTGTCCGTGATGGCGATGGCCTACGAGCGCGGCATCCGGACGTTCGACGCGGAGACGGCGCTCCGCCTCGCGCAGGAGACGCTGGCGGCCGAGTCCAACGACCGCCGCAGGGGCTACACGCCCGGCTCCCTCTCGGAGACGCTGGAGTACGCCTACGCCGACTGGTGCTGCGGGCGGCTCGCGGAGCTGATGGGGCGGGCCGACGTTGCCGTGCGCCACTTCGGCTACGCGCAGGCCTACACGAACTGCTGGTCGCGGGAGGTCGGCTGGATGCGGGCGCGCACGGCGGACAGCGGCTGGCTGGCGTGGGAGGGGCGCGAGACGTCCGGGCAGGGGTGCGTCGAGTCGAACCCGTGGCAGCAGGGCTGGTTCGTCCCGCATGACGTCGAGGGCCTCGTGCGGCTGATGGGCGGGCGCGCGGCGTTCACGCGGGAGCTGGGGCGCTTCTTCGCGCAGGTCCCGGACGACTTCCGCTGGAACGCGGCCTACAACCACCCGAACGAGGTCTGCCACACGCTGCCGTTCCTCTGGGCGTTCTCGGACGACCCGGGCGGCGTGGACGAGTGGGTGGGGCGCATCCGGCGGGCGGCGTACGGCACGGGGCCGTTCGGCCTGTGCGGCAACGAGGACGTCGGGCAGATGAGCGCGTGGTACGTCCTCGCGGCGATCGGGATCCACCCGGTCTGCCCCGGCGACGGGAAGTGGTACGTGTGCACGCCGCTCTTCGAGGAGGCGCGGCTGTCCGTCGGCGGCGGGCGGACGTTCACGGTTCGCTGTCCGCCCGCGCGCCCGGGGCGTCCGGCGGGGCCGCGCGCGCTGTCGCTGAACGGCCGACGCCTGTCGCGGCGCTGGCTCTGGACGCGCGAGATCGTGTCGGGCGGCTGCCTCACGTTCGAGCCGTAATTTGCTATAATGTCTGCATGAAACCGCATACGAACGTCTGCGCGGGGGCCGTGATGCGGCGGCGCACGTTCACGTGCGGCGTGGCGTCCGTCGTCGGATGGGCGTGGTGCAAGGGCCTTGCCGCCGGTCTTCCCGCCGGCGTCGGGGCCGTCAAGGAAAAAGGAAAGGAAGGAACAGGCATGCTCAAGGGCATTTCACCGGTCGTCTCGCCGGATCTTCTCAAGGTCCTGGCCGAGATGGGCCATGGGGACGAGATCGTCTTCTCGGACGCGCATTTCCCGGCGCACACGTTTGGCCGCGCGGGCGCGGTCGTCCTGCGGGCGGACGGGCTTGCGGCGGACCGGCTGCTGCGCGGGGTCATTCCGCTCTTCGAGCTCGACAGCTACGCGACGCCCGTCGTCATGATGGCGGCCGTGCCGGGCGATGCGCTGGACCCGGACGTCGAGAAGGCCTACCGCGCCGCGCTCGGCTACGAGGGGACGATCGAGCGGATGGAGCGCTTTGCGTTCTACGAGCGCGCGAAGAAGGCCTACGCGATCGTCCTCACGGGCGAAACGCGCAAGTACGGGAACGTCATCCTCAAGAAGGGCGTAACGCCGGTCGCCGTATGAATGCCCTGATGCGCGCAATCCGCTTCGCCTGCGCGTTCGCGTGGGCGGTCTTGGGTGCCGGCCGGATGTCCGCCCGCGCGGCGGACGTCGTGGACCTTTCGGGGACGTGGCGGCTCTCGCCGTTCACGAACGCCGCGCAGACGTGCGCCGTGCAGGTGCCGGGCGACGTCCACACCGCGCTGCTCGCGGCGGGGGCGATCCCCGACCCGTACTGGGGCTGCAACGAGACGAACGTCCAGTGGGTGGCGAAGACGGACTGGGTCTTCTCGCGCACGTTCGACGTCACGCCCGGCTTCGCGGCGAAGAGGCGCGTCGTCCTGGAGATCGAGGACGCGGACACGTTCGCGGACGTCTACCTGAACGGCGTGAGGGTCGGCGCGACGTCGAACCGCTTCGCGCGGTGGACGTTCGACGCGAAGGGCGCGCTGAAGGCCGGGCGCAACGAGATCCGCGCCGTCTTCCGCAGCGCCTGGGCGGAGGCCGACCGCCGCCGCGCGGCGCTCGGGCGCGCGTTCCCGATGAGCAACGTGCCGTGGGCGAAGAACCAGGCGCTCATCCGCAAGCCCGCCTGCCACGCCGGCTGGGACTGGGGCCTCGCGCAGATGACGACGGGCTTCTGCGGCCCCGTGCGCCTCGTCGCCCACGACGGGCTGAAGATCGACTACGTCTACACCGACCAGGCGTTCAGCGACGACCTCTCGCGCTGCGACCTCACGGTCTTCGCGGACGTCACGGACGCGGACGGGCGCGCGTCGACGGTCACGAACCGCCTCTCGGTCGCGAACCCGCCGCTCTGGTGGCCGAACGGCGCGGGCGAGCGGAAGTTCTTCACGTTCTCCGTCAGGGTCGGCGGCGAGACGGTGACGCGCCGCGTCGGCCTGCGCAAGGTCGAGGTCCTGACGACGCCCGACGTGGACGCGAAGGGCAGGCCGGGGTCGCGGCTCGCCGTGCGCGTCAACAACCGCGAGCTGTTCATGAAGGGCGCGAACTGGATCCCCTGCGACGCCTTCGAGTCGCGCCAGACGCCGGAGCGGTACCGCGACCTCCTGGCGGGCGCGGCGGCGGCGAACATGAACATGATCCGCGTCTGGGGCGGCGGGCAGTTCGAGAAGGACGCCTTCTACGACCTCTGCGACGAGCTGGGCCTCCTCGTCTGGCACGACCAGATGTTCGCGTGCGCCGTCTACCCGGCGACGGACGGGTTCCTCGGCGAGGTGAGGGACGAGCTGCGCCACCAGCTCCGCCGCCTCCGCGACCACGCCTCGATCGCGCTCTGGTGCGGCGACAACGAGTGCGTCGGCGCGCTCGGCTGGTTCCCCGAGTCGAAGGCCGCCCCCGGCTACTACAGGGACGCGCTGACGCGGCGCCACGCCGTGCAGGAGAAGATGGTGGCGAGATACGACCCGTCGCGGATGTTCTGGCCGAGCTCGCCGTGCGCCGGCCCCGGCAGCTTCGCGGACAACTGGAAGAACGACTCTCAGGGCGACATGCACAACTGGCAGGTCTGGCACGAGAACCGCCCGTTCGACGCCTACTACGCCTATTCGCCGCGCTTCTGCAGCGAGTTCGGCTACCAGAGCTTCCCGTCGATGGAGGTCGCCGAGACGTTCGCGACGCGCGCGCAGATCCTGTCGCACGCGCCGGAGTTCGAGTGGCACCAGAAGAACCCCGGCGGCAACCGGCGCATCCGCGAGACGATGCTCCGCTACTTCCGCCCGGCGAGGGACGCCGCGTCCGAGCTGCTGCTCTCGCAGTTCCAGCAGGGCATGGCGATCAAGATGGCGGTGGACGGCTGGCGCGCGCAGCGCCCGCGCTGCATGGGGACGCTCTTCTGGCAGCTGAACGACAACTGGCCCGTCGCGAGCTGGAGCTCGATCGAGTACGGCGGCAAGTGGAAGCCGCTGCAGCACCTCGCGCGGCGCTTCTACGCGCCGGTCGCCGCGGTCGCCCAGCCGGCGATCGCGGACGGGAAGGCCGACGTGACGCGCGGGCGGGTCTTCGGGCTCAACGACACCGCCGAGACGGTGACGGGCGAGCTGACGCTGGAGTACTGGACGTACGACGGGCGCATCGTCTCCGCCGAGACCCGGCCGGTCGCGCTCCCGCCGGACAGCTCGACCGCCGTCGCCGCCTTCGCCCGGCCCGGATCCGCCTCTCGTCCCTCATGCCCCACCTTCCTCGTGCTGACGCTGAAGACGGCGCAGGGGACGTTCCAGAACGACTGGCACTTCGGCTTCTACAGGGACATGCCGCTCGCGCCGGCGAAGGTCACGGCGCGCGTCGCGCCGTCGGGGGCGGTCGAGCTCGCGACGGACAGGCCCGCGTTCTACGTCTGGGCGAACGTGAAGGGCGTGCGCGGCGAGTTCGACGACAACTGCCTCACGCTGCTGCCAGGCCGTCCGCGGACGCTGACGTTCGCCGGCGCGATGCCGCGCGAGGCGCTGACGGTCACGCACCTCGCCCAAGAGGTCGCGCCGGCGAACTGAGGGGGATGGCGTCCACGGATTTCACGGATTGACACGGATTGGAGAAGTGGGCTGGCCGCGAATCGGCACGAATCGCAATTCGTGAAAATCCGCGTGAATCCGTGGACAAAAACCCGTTCCGCGCAGGCATTGAAATCGGCGTGTCGGGGCCTTGGTTTTGACTATGCGAATCGCTTCCGAAAGTTTCTGCGAAAGATTTCCGCTATTCGTGCGGAATTTATGGTATAATGCCGCGCATGAACACGAGGAGGGTGTTTTCGACGGAGAACTGCGCGGGCAGGGCGACGGTTGCCGAGGCGGCGGCTGGGGCGCTTCCTGCCGCGTTTGCGCGCGGTTCTAGTACCCCCCCCCCCCCCACTCATTGAGAACGCCGCAGGGGGCCTCCTGACGGCCCTGCGCGCGCTTGCGCCGTTCGTCTGCTGCGTGATGGCGGCGTTTCCGCTTTCGGCAGGGGAAGGTGTGCTGCGCTTCGTCGATCCGTTCGTCGGGACAGACGGAACGGGGCACACGTTCCCCGGCGCGTGCGTGCCGTTCGGCCTTGTGCAGGCCTCGCCCGACACGGGGACGGGCGAATGGAAATACTGTGCGGGCTACCAGTACGGCGACGGACGCATCCGCCGCTTCTCCCAGACGCACCTGAACGGCACGGGATGCGGCGACCTCGGCGACGCGGCGATCCTGCCGTTCACGGGCGCGCGGCTGCCCGCCGACTTTTCGAGCGCGTTCCGCAAGGAGACGGAGTGCGCGTCGCCCGGCTTCTATCGCGTGCGGCTCGACGACTTCGGAACGGATGTCGAGATCGCCGCGTCAGAGCATGGTGCGGTCTACCGTCTGCGCTATCCGTCCGGCGCGCGGGCGCGGCTGCTGCTTGATCCGGCCTGGCGAATCAGGACATGGGATGCCGAGGGGACGGGCGTCCGGTCGGCCGGAGTCGCGTTCGCGTCCGACGGGCTCGTGACGGGCCGTGTCCGCGTGAAGCAGTGGGTCGATCGCACCTACTTCTTTGCGCTGCGTCTCGACTGCCCGTACACGGTCAGCGAACGGGGCGTGAAGACCATGCCGCGCGAACCGAACGCGACGGGGCTCGTGCTGGACATCGAGCCGGATTCGGATGGCGTGGCCGAGGTGCGGATCGCGCTGTCGGCGGCATCGGCCGAGGGCGCCGTGCGGAACCTGGCGGCAGAATTGGCGGGGCGCGGCTTCGACGACGTGCGCCATGCGGCGGAGTTGAAGTGGCGGGCTGCGCTCGCGGACGTCGAGATCCCGGAGGGGACGGACGATCAGAAGCGCAATTTCTACACGGCGCTCTATCGCCTTTACCTGCAGCCCAACAACCTTGCCGACGCGGGGGAGCCGATGCGGCTCTCAACCCTGTCGATGTGGGACGTCTTCCGCGCGGCGTGTCCGTGGTACGCGCTGATGAAGCCGGACGTGACCGACGGCATCGTCGCCTCGGCCCTGCGGCAGTACGACGAGGTCGGCTACCTGCCGATCTGGCAGCTCTGGGGCAGGGACAACCACTGCATGATCGGCAACCACGCCGTGCCCGTCCTCGTTGACGCCTTTTTCGCCGGGCGCAAGATGGATGTCGAGAAGGCCTATCGGGCCGTGAAGGACTCCATCACGCGGAACATTCCGCCGCGTCCGAACGACGATTTCGACCTCTACGACCGCTACGGCTACCTGCCCTTCGACAAGATATGGGGGCTGTCCGTCAGCCGCACGCTCGAATGCGCCTACGACGACGCGTGCGCGGCGCGGTTCGCCGAGGCGCTGGGCAAGAGGGAGGATGCCGCGTTCTTCGCGAAGCGCGCCGCCTCTTGGCGAAACCTCTTCGACGCCGCGACGGGCTTCATGCGCGGACGGGATTCGCAGGGACGGTGGCGCACGCCGTTCGACCCGTCCGAGTTCGGCGGCTATGGTCCCGGCGACGCGAACGACTACACCGAGGGCAACGCCTTCCAGTATTCGTGGCACGTCCTCCACGACGCGCCGGGGCTCGTCGCCGCGCTGGGCGGAAAGGCCGCGTGCGCGGCGAAGCTCAATGCGCTCTTCGCCGCGCCCATGAAGACGGCGGGCGCGACGGTCGCCGACGTGACGGGACTGATCGGGCAGTACGCGCACGGCAACGAGCCGAGCCATCACGTCGCCTACCTCTATCCGTACGCCGGACGTCCCGACCGCACGGCGGACGTCGTGCGCGAAATCTTCGACCGCTTCTACGCGCCGAGGCCGGACGGTCTCTGCGGCAACGACGACTGCGGGCAGATGAGCGCGTGGTACGTCTTCTCCGCGCTGGGGTTCTATCCGGTCGACCCGGCCTCGGGCGAATACGTGCTCGGCGCGCCCCAGGTCGCGAAAGCGCGACTCAGGCTGCCGAACGGACGGACGTTCACCGTCACGGCGCAGGGGCTTTCGCGCGCGAACAGGTACGTGCGGCGCGTGACGCTGAACGGAAAGCCGATCGACGGATTCGCCCTGAAGCGTGCGGACGTCCTCGTCGGCGGCGAACTCGTCTTTGAAATGACCAACACAGAACAAACCAACACAGCTCAACAGTCCAACTAACGAACCACACAGTCCAGCAAAGGAAAAAATGAACATGGTGCGCCAAGCAAGCTTGGCTGAACTTGTAGAATGAAAGGAATCTACTCAGTAAGGATAATGGCATACTG
>CAKUGW010000056.1 GCA_934654805.1 uncultured Kiritimatiellota bacterium | reverse complement strand
GGAGGACGGGAAAATCCTCTCGTTTGACGCGGAAATGCAGGAGAAAAACGGCGCGGCGCTCCTGACGCTCGCGGTGGCGCTTGCCGGGTCGGTTGCCGCGGCAGGCACGGCATGGAAGGCCGATGTCCGCGCGGGCGACTGGGCCGACGCGTCGAACTGGGACGGCGGCGTGCCGGACGCGACGACGCCCGCCTTGATCGCGAATGACGGCGGGGACTATGCGATCACGGTCCGTTCGGACGTCACGCTGTACGCGACCAACACGACCATCGGCAACGCGAGCGGCACGACGACGCTTTGCGTGGACTCGCCGCTGACCTTCTTCACGGGCGGGTCCGTGGCGTGCCGCGACGGCTTCTTCCGGCAGACGGCCGGCGCGCGGACCGTTGTCCGGGCGGGCGGCGTCCTCCAGTTTGGCGACGGGCCGTACGCGTATGCCGGGACGGTGTCCGTGAAGGAGTCGGACGTCATCGTCGACGGCGGCACGTTCCGCTTTGCGGCGACCGGCGA
Source organism: uncultured Kiritimatiellota bacterium (assembly GCA_934654805.1). Lineage (GTDB taxonomy): Bacteria > Verrucomicrobiota > Kiritimatiellia > RFP12 > UBA1067 > UBA1067. Next base: position 18,011 of record CAKUGW010000056.1, on the reverse strand, counting down.
CGTCTGCGTCGAGGGATCGGCCGAGCGTCCGGCGACATTTGCCGTCACGAACGGCGGCGCGGCGTACCACTGCGCCAGCGTGGAGAACTCCGACGCGACGTTCAAGCTGCTGTCGCACGCGCGCCTGCTTGTCCATGACGGCACGTTCTGGATCGATCAGCCGCGAGGCTTCTACTGGACGAATCCGTTCGTCGTGAGGGGCGGGGAAATCGCCGTCTCGGGCACGGGCCGGTTCCTGGCGCGTTCGCTGGCGGGCGAGACGTTCCAGGCGCTCGCCCTGAACGCGGGCCATGTCACCGTCAAGGACGACGCGCAATTTGGCTGCGGCAGCCTTCTTCTCCAGCCGGACAGCGACGAGACGACGCTGACGCTCTCCTTTTCCGGGCGCAGCCAGTCGCTGGACATGCCCCAGGGCGCCTATCGGGAGGCTTACGTCGGCGACAGCCGCGGCCGTTCCGTCTACGACTGGAACTCGTCCGCGCGCATGAAGTTCGCGACGGCGGCCTTTGTCGGCTTCAATCGCGGCATCGGCGAGATGAACGTCCGCCAGGGGGCTGTGGACGGCATGGGCAACGGGCTCTACGTCGGGTCGGCGGCCGTGACGGCCGATCTCGGCCATTTGCGTGCCTGGGGCCGAAACGGCTGGGAAGGCGCGCTTGTCAACGATCCGGCGGACTTCCTGCCGACGGGCATCGTGCGGGTGTCGGGCGGCAGTCTCGTGGTGAGGGGGGAATACAGCCAGGACGCATACGGGCCGAAACGGATGGTCGGCCTCATGGTCGGCGACGGCACGTCTGACTTCGACAGCTACTCGAATCGGACGTGCCACGGGCGACTTGAGCTTTCGGGCGGCGCCGTGACGAATTGCCTCGGCTACTTCGGCGTGGGCCTGGGCCATGCCGTCGGGCGGGTCGTGCAGACGGGCGGCACGCTCTACGTGGGCGACCCGGCCTGGCCGGCGTACTCGCGCAACAGCATCTCGTCGCTCGGCCTCGCCGGCGGCGACGGGGCCTTCGTGCTGTCGAACGGCGTCTACGAGGCGCACGAGCGCCTCTATGTCGGCGGCGCGACGCCCGACGACCTCAACTTGCCGGCGACGGTCACGCAGTTCCCGAAGGCGGCGCGCGACTCGAAGGGCGTGCTGACGCTCGCCTGCCATGACAAGTCGAGGCCCTGCGCGCTGACGGTGGGCCGGAACCTGCTCGGCGTCAACGAGGACCTGCAGGGCATCTGGGTCGGCCGTGACGGCGACGGAACGATCGAGGTCATCGGCTCGGGCTCGTCGATCACGACGCATGGCCTCACGCTCACGAACGGCTTCACGACGGCGGACGGCGAGCTCCTGACGCACGGGCGGGCGACGCTTCGCTTTGTCTTTGACGCGGACGGCGTCGGCCAGGTCTCGTCGCCGGACAACGCCGTCGAGATCGCGCCGAACGCGCGGCTCGAGATCGACATGACGGCGTTCGGGGGCTCTCACAAGACGCTGGTCAAGGTCCTGTCGTGCGCGACGCGCCGAGGGTCCTTCTCGCCGGCGAACATGACGCTCAAGGGCTGCGAGGTCATCCAGGACCGTGACGCGAACATCTACGCGCGCACGACGCGGCGGCCCGGGGCGGTGCTTGTGGTGCGCTGAACGAGAGGCCGGGGAAAGCTCAAGACGGCGACGCCCTTGCCGATCGCGGCAACTTGCAAAGAAAGGAAAGGAAGGCATGAAAGCAGTGAGAAGAAATCGGATTGCGGTCGCGGCCTGCGCCTTGTCGTGCGCGCTGGGCCTGTCGGCCAACACGGAAGACGCGCTCGCCGAGCTGCGCGCGAGGCGCTTCGGGCTGTTCGTCCATTGGGGGCTCTACGCGCAGCTGGGCGGAAGCTGGAAGGGCCAGGTGATGCCGCAGAAGCTCGGCGAGTGGATACAGAGCGCCTTCAGGATCCCCAATGCGGAATATGCGCGCCTGGCGAAGGCGTTCAATCCGACTCGGTTCGATGCCGACGAGTGGATTCTCCAGGCCAAGGACGCCGGCGTCGGGTACGTGGTCTTCACGGCCAAGCACCATGACGGATTCTCGATGTTCGCCACGGACGTCAGCGACTACGATGTCGTGGACGCCACGCCTTTCGGACGCGACGTCTTTTCGGAACTGGTCGCCGCGTGCCGTCGCCACGGCCTGAAGGTCGGCTTCTACTATTCGCAGAACCTTGACTGGCACGAGAAGGACGCGGGCGATCCCGAGAGGGGAGGCGTGTCCAGGCACCCGTCGAACGGCGGCATGCACTGGGGCAACTGCTGGGATTTCCCGGACTGGTCGCAGAAGGACTTCTCGCGTTATCTGGAAGGCAAGGTCCTGCCGCAGCTTCGCGAGCTTCTCACGAACTACGGGGACATCTTCATGATCTGGTTCGACACGCCTTACGGCATGACGCCCGAGCAGTCGCGGCGAGTCCGCGAACTGGTCCGCGCGCTGCAGCCGAACACGATCGTCAACAGCCGCATCGGCAACGGCTGCGGCGACTTCGGGTCGATGGGCGACAACCAGTTCCCCGAGGGAAAGGCCGACAGCCTGCGCGAAAGCCCGATCACCCTGAACGACACCTGGGGCTTCCGCTTTGACGACCACAACTGGAAGACGCCGTATGCCGTCGCGATGTCCCTTGCGCGGACCTTCGCCTGCGACGCGAACGTCCTCCTGAACGTCGGTCCGCGTCCGGACGGACGCTTCCCCGACGCCACGTCGGACGTGCTGGCCGAGCTGGGCGCATGGCGGCGGCGGACGGGGTTCGCGATTCGCGGCACGACGGCGGGGCCGTTTCCGACCCAGATGCCGTGGGGGCATTGCCTTGCCGCGCCGGGCCACGTCCTTCAGCTCGTCGTCAACCGCGAATGGGAGGGGGATGTCACGCTGGAGGGCGTACGCGGCCGGGTGCGCGCGTGCACCGTGCCCTTTGAGGTCTCCGGCGACCGCGTGACGCTGCGCCTTCAGCCGCCGACCGACCTGATGCCGCGCGTCGTGCGGCTGACGCTGGATGGCGCGCCCGGCATCCGCTCCGGCGAGGAGACCGCCGGGAACGGCAAGAGCCTGCTGGCGAACGGCGACTTCGAGCGCGAGACCTCCGAGGGGTGGGGGAACTGGACGCCCGGGGCGAAGGCCCAGGTCGTCTCGGGGGCGCATGGCGGGCGGCGATGCCTTTCCTATTCCCATTCCGCGGAGACGGGGGACGCCTTTCTCGTGAACAAGGTGCCGTGCGCGTCGAACGGAACCTACACCGTGAGCGGCTGGATCCGGGGCGCGGCGGGGTCTCTCGGCGTCCGCCTCTTCTTCTTTGCGCCAGACGGCCGGTACCTGGGCGAAGAGCAGGCCTATTCGGCGACGAGCCTGCGCGAGTGGACTCGTTTCGAGCGCGCGTTCAAGGCGCCGGAGACCGCCGGAAGCGTGGGCGTCGGGCTTCAGGTCGCGCGCGGCACGGTCTTCCTGGACGACGTGCGGGTCGAGCCCGGCAGCCCGGTCGGCGAGCCCGCGAACGAGATCGTCAACTCGGCCTACACGTACAGGCTGCACGACGACGGGATGCCCGAACAGTGGAACACGTCAAGCAGCTACACCTTCGACACGTTTCGTCCCGGCGTGCACGAGGGCCGGTACTTCCGCATCGCGGACGAGGTGCCGTCGCCCGTGCCGGGCGCGCGCGTCCTCTTCGTCGATGGCGTGCAGGCGACGAGCCTGCGCATGGGGCCGTTGGCGGGCGAGCAGGACTACGTGTTCTCGCTCTGGGCGAAGTCCGACGCGCCGGACGCCGCCCTGACGCTTCAGTTCGCGGGCCGGTCGGAGACGTTCGCGCTGTCGAGCGACTGGCGACGGCTCGTCATGAAGGCCAGGCTGGACAAGAGCCAGGCCGAGGGCGTCGCGCAGATCGTGTACGACCGGCATCCGCTTTGCTATGCCGCGCCGATGCTGCACGTCGGCACGGAACCCTTGCCGTGGAAGGCCAGTCCGTCCGACGCGAACCTCCCTGACCTGCGCGCCGGCCGACAGCCGGCCGTCAAGGCGGCCGAGGCCCTCTCGGTTGACGTGCCGGAGTCGTCCGGCTGGGACGGCGCGAGGGTCCTGACGGACTTTCATCCGCTGGCGGACCCCGACAGGACGGAGTCGTCGAGATTCCGCGCGTTCGTCCGTCGCCAGGGTGACCGGCTTCTTGTCGCCGTCGAATGCGACAGCGGGAAGAAGCCGCTGCCGGCGCCGAAGGCGAACAGCCCGCTTGAGCTGGGGAATGACGCCGTCGAGGTCTTCGTCTCGCCATCCGCAAGCGGCTCCCCTTACGTCCAGCTGATGGGCGGGCGAAACGGCGCGCGCGCCGCGACGCGCGGCGCGCAGGGCGTGTCCGCCAACGAGGGGTGGTCCTACCGGGCGTTCGAGACGGCGAAAGGCTGGCGCGCGGAATACGGGCTTCCGCTCGCGTTTTTCGGGAAGCCGGATGGCGACTGCTGGCGCTTCAACGTGGGCGTGACCGATTTCGACGGGGCGAAGCCGCGTTGCTATTCGGCGATTCGCGGCGGCTTCCACGCGTCAGGGGATTTCATCCGGCTGACCGGCCTTCCGCGCGGCTGCAAGGAGTCTCCGCCCCGTGCCGCCGCGGAATTCGACTTCTACACGGACGAGAACACGGCGCGTGTCGCCGTCGAGGATGCGCAGGGCCGCGCAGCGGCCACCCTGCGCGACGCGCAGGGCAAGGCCCTCCGGACGGCGCCCGTTTCGGGCGGGCGGGCGGCCTTTGGCCTTTCCGGCCTCGCGGACGGCTATTACGAGGTCGAGGTGGAGGCGGCGAACGGGACGGCAAAGACGCATTTCCGAAAGGCTCCGCCCGGAACGCCCCACACGCGCGTCAACCGCTTCAGGCGGCACATCGAGGCGGACGGCAAGCCGTTCTTCCCGACGGTCTACAGCTGGATCAACCTCGCGGGCGACCTGCCGACCGCATGGCACATCGACCAGCTCAGGTCGCACAACTTCAACACCGTCATGCTCATGCCCGAAATGTGGGCGGACTGGGCGAAGTGCGGCAACGCGGAGACCCGTCTCAAGACGATGCGGGCCTTTGCCGACGCGGGCTTCAGGTTCATCGTCTGGAGCGGCGTCTCCATGGACAAGGGGCTTCTCGGCGTGACGGACGCGCGGACCGGGCACATCCGGGAGCTTGAGGCGTTCAAGGACAGGATCCTCGGCTGGTACTACGTGGACGAGATCGGGCCGTTCTGGGAAACGCAGTTCGGCCTGAAGCCCTCGGACTTCGCCGAAGGCTACCGCAGGATCAAGGCCGTTGACCCGGCGCGCCTTCACTTCATCAACTGGGGCTGGACGAACATCTCCGACGGCATGCCGTTCTATGCCGAGGAGGGCGCGACAGACCTCTATTCGCTTGACTGCTATCCTTACACGCAGGCGCATTACGGCTACGGGGCCTTGCAGATCCACGAACGCGCGGCCCGCATCCTCAACGGGCGCACGCGCAGCGCGTTCATGCCCGGCATCATGTGGCTGCAGACATACGGCACGCAGGAGGGCTATCGCGAGCCGATGCCGGTCGAGTACCGCAACAATGTCTACGTCGGCCTGGTCAACCACGTTGTCGGCTACATGAATTTCATCGGCTGTCCCGAGCACAAGGACCTCTGGGACGAGATGGGCAGAAGCTACGGCACGGCGCTCAGGTGGCTTCGGATGACGGCGCGGCCCGGTTCGGCGTGCCTTCGTCGCGGCAGGCAGGGCGAGATTTCCTTCGCGCTCTGGAAGGACGGGCTCGGCGGCTTCTCGCTCGTTGCGGCGAACACGCTTTACGCGCCGCAGGAGGAGCGGCTGAAGCTGCCGGCCGATCTCGACGGCCTTGCGCCGACGTGCATCGGCGGCGAGGGGCGTGTCGCGGCTTCGGACGGCGCGCTTGAAGTCGCGCTCCCGGCCGCAGGAAGCGCGGCGTGGTTTTTCGAGCGGCGTGACAAGGCGGATCCGCAAACGGCCGGCCCATTGCCCGACTAACCCGTTGCGGCTTGCCGAAGCGCGAGCGGGCCAAGGGTCAGTTCCGCTTCGGCAAGGTCGCGGCAGGCGGTCTCGACCCGCCGCCAAAAGGGCGGTGGTCGGGGGCGCACGGCGGATTTGGTATAATACGCGGCGATGAAGAGAACGTTTGTCTGCGGGCACCGCAATCCCGACGTGGATTCGGTGATGAGCGCCTACGCGCTCGCGGAACTTCGGCGTCGCACGGGCACGTGCGGCGTCGAGGCCATCTGTGCGGGGCTCCTGCCGGAGAAGGCCCGCTGGGTCTTCGGCCATTTCGGGCTGAAGCCCCTCAGGGCGAAGCGCGACGTCTACGTGCGCGTGAAGGACCTGATGGACACGTCTCTGCCGCTGATCGAGGCGTCGCAGCCGCTCGTGGAGGCCCTGAAGGTTCTGGAGGCGAGCGGCGAGTCGTCCCTGGCCGTCCGCGCGGCGGACGGCTCGTTCGCCGGCATGCTCTCGCCCGCGAAGCTCCTCTCGCTCTTCATCGCCAAGGCCGACCTCTCGGTTCCCGTCGGCGCCGCGCCCCTGCACCACTGCGCGCAGGTGCTCGTCGACATGGATCGCATTCATGACATCCGCAAGCCGGTGCTGAAGAATCCGCACAACCATTTCCCCGTCGTGAACGAGCAGGGGCGGCTCGTGGGGACGCTCCTCAAGCGGGCGTTCGCGGAGGAGCCGCCGTTTCGCATGATCCTCGTCGACCACAACGAGACGGAGCAGGGCATTCCCGGGCTGGAGGAGATTCCCGTCGTCGAGGTCGTCGACCACCATCGCATGGCGTTCTCGGCGACGCGCGACCCGATCAAGTACACGGCGGACGCCGTCGGCTCGACGTGCACGCTCGTCGCGAAGATGTTCCGCGGCATGGGCGAGCGGCCGACGCGCGAGATCGCGGGCGTGCTGATCGCCGGCATCGTCGCGGACACGCTGCTCTTCCAGTCGCCGACGACGACCGAGACCGACCGCACGATGTGCGACTGGCTGGAGAAGATCTGCGGCGAGACGGCCGCGTCAATCTTCGAGGGGCTGGCGTCCGTCGCCTCGCCGCTCGCGTCGATGTGCGCGGCCGAGGCGATCGCGAGCGACGCGAAGACGTATTCCGAAAACGGCATGAAGTTCGTGCTCGCCCAGATCGAGGAGTCGAACCTCGCGGTCTTCCATCGCCACGTGAAGGAGCTCATGGACGCGATGGACGCGCACGTGAAGAGCGCGGGGCTCGACTTCATGGCCCTCATGGTCACAGATCCCGTGCGCGGCAATTCCGAACTCCTGTTCAGCGGGGCGGATTCCGTCCGCCGCGCGCTGCCCTACCGCCTTGGCGACGGCGGAACCTGGCTCATGCCGGGCGTCCTCTCGCGCAAGAAGCAGCTTCTGCCCGAAATCCTCGCCGCGCTGGCGTAGCGCGCGATCGGACGGGGGACGGCGCGGATTTTTGATATAATACGCGGAAAGAAAAGAAGAGAGCAACCAGAGAAAGGCTGTCAGAAGATGAAGACAATCGGAGTCGGGATTTTGGGTTTCGGAACTGTCGGCGCGGGCGTGGCGGACGGTCTCCTGAAGCATCGTGACGTCATGGCGAAGCGGCTGGGGGTTGACATCGCCCTGAAGCGGATCGCCGACCTCGACATCACGACGGATCGCGGCGTCGCGGTGCCGGCGGGCGTGCTGACGACCGATGCGGCGTCCGTCATCGCCGACCCGGAGGTGCAGATCGTCGTCGAGACGATCGGCGGCACGGGCATCGCGAAGAAGCTGGTCCTCGACGCGCTCAACGCGAAGAAGTGCGTCGTCACGGCGAACAAGAAGCTGCTGGCCGAGTTCGGCCGCGAGATCTTCGACACGGCGGCGGCGAACGGCGTCGACATCTACTTCGGCGCGTCCGTCGGCGGCGGCATCCCGATCATCCGCGTCGTCCGCGAGGCGCTGTCGTCGAACGACATCGAGTCGATTCACGGCATCCTGAACGGCACGTGCAACTACATCCTCACGCGCATGGAGCGCGAGGGCGCGCCGTTCGACGCGGTGCTGAAGGACGCGCAGCGGCTCGGCTATGCGGAGGCCAACCCGTCCCTCGACATCGACGGCTTCGACACGGCGCACAAGGCGTGCATCCTGACGGCGCTCGCGTACGGCTTCCAGCCGACGCTGGAGCAGGTTCAGGTCGAGGGCATCCGCAACCTGGACGGCATTGACGTCAAGTACGCGGCGGATTTCGGCTACCGCATCAAGCTGCTCGCGGTCGTCGCGAAGGACGGCGACGAGGTGGAGGTCGGGGTGCATCCGACGCTCATCCCGTTCTCGCACATGCTCGCGAGCGTGAACGACGCCTTCAACGCGGCGATGGTGAAGGGCGACATGTCGGACTACACGATGTACTACGGGCGCGGCGCCGGGCGCGCGCCGACGGCCTCGACGGTCGTCGGCGACATCGGCGACATCGCGCGCAACCTCGCGCACGGCGAGACGCGCTACGCGCGCGGCGTGCCGAACTACGCGGAGGGGAAGCTGAAGCTCCGCGCGGCGGGCGACATCGTCTCGAAGTTCTACGTGCGGCTCATGGTCGCGGACAAGCCGGGCGCGTTCGGCACGATCGCCACGATCCTCGGCCAGCATGGCGTCTCCATTTCCGCCGCGACGCAGAAGGATCCCTCGACGCTGACGGGCACGGTGGAGACGGGCTACGCGCCCGTCGTCGCCCTCACGCACGAGGCGAAGGCGCGTGATCTGGAGGCGGCCCTGTCCGAGATCAAGGCGTCCGGCGTCGTCGCCGAAGACCCGGTCCGGCTGCGCGTCATCTGACGGGCGAACGGGCGCTTCCGGGATTCCGAGCCGCTGAACCTTAAGAAATCTTTAGGCAAATCTTTAGGTAATCTTTAGTTATCTTTTCCCTTTTTTTGCCATAATGTCCGCGTCTTCACGAAGAAGGCGGAAAGGCAGGGGGAAAAGATGTTGGCAAAATGCTATTCGGGCGCAGTCAGCGGCGTTGACGCGCAAACGGTCGAGATCGAGGTCTATTCGGCGGTCGGCACGTCGCAGTTCGCGATCGTGGGGCTGCCCGACACGGCGGTGAAGGAGGCGAAGGACCGCATCCCGACCGCGCTCAAGAACCAGGGCCTCGCGTCGAAGAAGGAGTTCGACGTCACGGTCAACCTCGCGCCGGCGGACGTGCGGAAGGAGGGGCCGATCTACGACCTGCCGATCGCCGTCGGCCTCCTGAAGGCGACGGGGCGCATCCGCAACGAGCGGCTTGACGACTACGCGCTCATCGGCGAGCTCGCGCTCTCCGGCGAGGTGCGGCGCGTGCGCGGCATCCTGCCGATGGTGCTGGAGATGAAGCGCATCGGCAAGCGCGCCGTCCTCGTGCCGTACGGGAACGTCGAGGAGGCGAGCGTCGTCGAGGGCATCGACGTCATTCCCGTGCGCGTGCTGCAGGACGCCGTGCAGTACCTGAACGGCGAGCGGCTGATCGAGCCGCGCGTGACGGATCTCGCGAGCCTCGTTGCGGCGGATCGCGACGCGGGGGACGACTTCGCCGACGTGAAGGGCCAGGACGGGGTGCGCACCGCGCTGGAGGTCGCCGTCGCGGGCGGCCACAACGTCCTCATGATCGGCAGCCCCGGCTCGGGCAAGACGATGCTCGCGCGGCGCGTGCCGTCCATCCTGCCGCCGCTCACGGTCGAGGAGGCGCTGGAGGTCTCGCGCATCCATTCCGTCGCGGGCGCGGCGAAGGGCGGCGGGCGCTTCGTGACGCGGCGGCCGTTCCGCGCGCCGCACCACACCGTCTCGTCGATCGGCCTCCTCGGCGGCGGCGCGCACCCCGTTCCCGGCGAGGTTTCGCTCGCGCATCGCGGCGTCCTCTTTCTCGACGAGTTCGCCGAGTTCCCGCGTTCGGCGCTGGAGGTCCTGCGCCAGCCGCTGGAAGACGGGCACGTCTGCGTCTCCCGCGCGGCGGCGGCCTACGACTACCCCTCGACGTTCATGCTGATCGCGGCGATGAACCCCTGCCCCTGCGGCTACTACAACGATCCGACCCACGCCTGCCGCTGCTCGCCGAACGCGATCATGAAGTACCAGAGCCGCATTTCGGGGCCGCTCCTCGACCGCATCGACATCCAGGTCGAGGTGCCGCCCGTCGAGGCGCGGCGGCTGCCACTGGAGAAGCCGGGCGAGCCGAGCGCGGCCATCCGCGAACGGGTGCTCGCGGCGCGGGCGATCCAGGCCGCGCGCTACCGGGGGATGCCGGGCGTCCGCACGAACGCCGAGGTGCGGGGGCGCGACCTCGCGGACGTCTGCCGCTTCACGCGCAAGGACTGCGAAGACCTCGTGCGCGTCATCGAGCGGCTGAACCTGTCCGCCCGCGCCTACGACAAGGTGCTGCGCGTCGCGCGGACGATCGCCGACCTCGCGGGGTCGGAGGCCGTCACGCCGGAGCACCTGCACAACGCGCTCATCTACCGGCGCATGGACAACGAGGAGAAGTCGTTCTGGATTTAGCCGCCGCCCGACGGACGGGCGCGGACACGCAAACAACAAGGCAAGAAAGACAAGGAAAGGAACACAGGCCATGAACACCACACCGAACACATCCACACCGAACGCATCCTCCGCCACGGCCGCCCGCGCGACGGCGCGCGGCACCTACCGCCCGGAGCTGACGTTCTACCATCCGAACGCCAAGGGCACGGGGTGCGCGCTCGCGATGAACCTCCATCCGGCGCACGACGACGTCGACGGCAGCATCATGATGAAGGTCGCGAACCAGTCGTCCGTCGGCGACAGCCGGGGGCCGCGCCCGACCTATGCGCGGTTCGACTGGGAGAAGGCGATCTGCGTGAAGCTCGACTTCAACGACCTCTGCCAGGTCCTGATGGTCTTTCGCGGCGTCTGCGAGTCGATCGGCGAGGGGCGCGGCCTCTACCACCGCTCGCCGAAGGCCGCGACGCGCATCGTCCTGCGGCACCTCGTCGAGCCGGTCTCCGGCTACTCGCTCGAGCTCTACCGCACGCCGGTCGGCGGCACGGGCGAGTCGCGCGCGCACATCCTCCTGACGGTGGCCGAGGCGTACGGGCTCTGCGAGGCCATCGCCGGCTCGATGCCCGTCATCTGCTTCGGCATCCCGATGGTGATCGCGCGCGACACCTCGGCCTACCAGGAAAGCGTACGGGAGGCCCGCCATGTGGTCGCGGCGTGAGGCGGCGAACGTCGGCGTCGCGCGCGGCGCCTGGGGCGAGGACGTCGCGGCGGACTTCCTGCGCCGCCGCGGCTACCTGATCGTCGACAGCAACGCCTGTCCCGTCGAGAAGGACCGGCGGCTGGAGATCGACCTCGTCGCGTGGGACGAGTCGACGGACACGATGGTCTTCGTCGAGGTGAAGCAGCACGCGACGCTCACGTCCCACGGGCGGCGCCTGCGCAGCGTGGGCCGGCGCAAGCGCGTCAACCTGCGCCGCGCCTGCAACGCCTGGCGCCGCGTCAACAAGTGGCGCGGCAGCTTCCGGTTCGACGTGATCGAGATCTACGGCACGCCCGAAGGCGGGCGCCCCGTCATCGACCACATCGAGAAGGTCGACCTCTTCGCGAAGCCCGGCCGCTTCGTGAAGTGGGGATAGCGCGAACCCGAATGGCGCGAACTCGGAAGGAGCATCTCGTCCTGCCCGTCCCATTCGTCCTGCCCCATCCCACATCCCCCATCCCTCACCCCTCATCCCTCAACCCAACAGAAAGGAACCTGACCATGAAACTGACAACGGCACTTGAAGAAGTCATGAAGACCATCCGCAAGGAATTCGGCGAAATGTCGATCCTGCGGCTCGGCGACGCGGCCGACCGGTCGGTCGAGGCGATCTCGACCGGCGCGCTTTCGCTCGACCTCGCGCTCGGCGTCGGCGGCCTCCCGCGCGGGCGCATCGTCGAATGCTACGGGCACGAGTCGTCCGGCAAGACGACGCTTGCGCTGCACGTCGTCGCGAACGCCCAGAAGGCGGGCGGCACGGCGGCGTTCATCGACGCGGAGCACGCGCTCGACCCGGCTTACGCGAAGAGGATCGGCGTCGATCTCGAGAGCCTGGTCGTCTCGCAGCCGAACTCCGGCGAGGAGGCGCTGACGATCTGCGAACAGCTCGTGCGCTCCGGCGCGGTCGATGTCGTGGTCGTCGATTCGGTCGCGGCCCTGACGCCGCAGGCGGAGATCGACGGCGACATGGGCGACGCCCACGTCGGCCTCCAGGCGCGGCTCATGTCGCAGGCGATGCGCAAGCTCACCTCGACGCTCGCGCAGACGAAGACGCTCTGCATCTTCACGAACCAGGTGCGCGAGAAGATCGGCGTCATGTTCGGCAACCCGGAGACGACGCCGGGCGGCAAGGCACTGAAGTTCTACGCGACGTGCCGCCTGCAGGTCCAGCGCATCGGCGCGATCAAGAGCGCGTCCGGCGAGGTCGTCGGCAACCGCACGCGCGTGAAGGTCGTGAAGAACAAGGTCGCCGCGCCGTTTGCGGAAGCCGAGTTCGACATCCTCTACTCGTGCGGCATCTCCTACGAGGGGTCGGTCCTGGACGCGGCGCTCGCGCGTGGCCTCGTCGAGCGGCGCGGCAGCTGGCTCGCCTACGGCGACCGCCAGCTCGCGCAGGGCTCGCTCGCGGCCATCGCCTACCTGAAGGAGAATCCGTCGCTGAGGGACGAGATCGCCGCGCGCGTCCGCGAGACGCCGGCCAGTCCCGCGTTGGCAAAGGCCCGAAAGGCGGCATGAGGCCATGAAGACGGCGTTGACCGAACGGCACGTCCAGGCCATCTGGCATGACGCGGCGCTGCGTCCGCGACGGCTTGTCACCCGCCGCGGCAGCGCCGTCGTCGTCGTGAGCCCGGGCGAGTGGAACGCGGGGCCGGGGCCCGACTTCCGGCGGGCCGTCCTGGAGCTGGGGCCGGAGCGCCAGCGCGTCGTCGGCGACGTCGAGGTGCATCTCGCGCCGAGCGACTGGGACTTCCACGGACATGGCGCCGACCCGAACTACCGGAACGTCATCGCGCACGTGACGTGGCGCGGCGGCCCGCCGCCGGCCACGCTGCCGCCGGGCGCGGTCTCGATCTGGCTCGGGCGGTTCGTGACGGCCGACCTCTCGTTCGCGCCGGAGCAGATCGACCTCGCGGCCTATCCGTTCGCGCGCCTGCCGCTCGCGGAACGGCCCTGCGAACGCGAGCTCGCGCACGACCCCGACCGCGCGCGCGCAGTCCTGTCCGCCGCCGGACGGCACCGCCTGCGGATGAAGGCGCGGCGGCTCGCGGGCCGCCTGTGCGAGCGGGTGCGGCGCGCGGCGGCGGACGGCGCCTGCGGGACGCCGGCCGACGCGGCGCTGGCCGACGCGGCGCGGCGGCAGGTCTTCTACGAGGAGGTGATGACGGCGCTGGGCTACGCGAAGAACGCGGTGCCGTTCCGGCGCGTGGCCGAGCGCGTGCCGCTGGACAGCCTGCCGCACGAGCCGGACGCGGCGCGCACGGCGTTCCGGGTGGCGGGGGCGTTCGAGGGCTGGGACCGCACCGGCAGCCGTCCGTGGAACGCGCCGGAACGGCGCCTGGCGGCGGCCGCCGCGATCTTCGCCGAGACGGACGTCATGTCCCTGTGCGCCGCCGGGGACTTCTCGAAGGGCGCCTGCCGCGCGATGGTGCGCGGCCTGTGCGGCGCGCGACGGCGGGCGGAAGACGGCGTGCGCGGGCAGTGGATGGGGCGCGGACGCGCGGCGGCGATACTCGCGAACGTCGTCGCGCCGTTTGCGCTCGCCGAGGAGCGCATCGCCGAGCTCCCGGACTGGCTGCCGCCGGAGGACATCTCGGGGCCCGTCCGCCTCACGGCGTTTCGCCTGTTCGGCCGCGACCACAATCCGGCGGCGTTCTACGCGACGAACGGGCTGCTCATCCAGGGGCTGCTCCAGATCCACCGCGACTGCTGCCTGCCGTTCCATCCCGACTGCGCGCCGTGTCCGCTGGGCCGCGTCACCGTTTGACGGGGCTCCATGACTACGGGATCCTGCAACCTGCTTAGGCAGGCCTTGAACTCGGCGACGGGATTTCCTATAATGCGAACCAGTTGTGGAGGAAAGGCTTGGCGCATTCGAAATACAGGCAGATTCTTGCGGAGCTCAAGAAGCAGATTCTTGAGGCTCGGTTTGATGCCGCGCATCCGTTTCCCAGCGAGGTGGCGCTGGCGCGCGAAAAAGGCGTGAATCGCAACACGGTGCATCGCGCCTTCTCCGAACTGCGGCGGCTGGGCCTGGTCGAGGGTAAGCCGGGCGTCTCGCCGCGGATCGCCCGTCGCGCCGTTTCGCGCAAGGTCGGGCTGATTGTGCCGGGCATTGCGTATTCGGAGTTCTTCCAGCCGATCGTGAGCGAGATTTCGCGACTCGCGCAGCGGCACGGCTACTCGCTGCTCTTCGGCAACGTCACTTCCCGAAGCCCTGTCCGACGGGCGGCGCAGGCGAAGCGGTTTGCGCAGAAGCTGGTCGAGGAGGGCGTGGTCGGCGTCATCTGCCAGCCGTTGGAGTTCATCGACGACGCCTCGGAGCCGAATGCCGAGCTCCTGTCCGTCTTTGACGCGGCGGGTGTCCCGGTCGTGCTCATTGATTACGACATTGTTCAGTCGCCGGAGCGCAGCCGTTACGATCTCGTCGGCATCAACAACTTTCAGGCCGGCGCGCGCCTGGCCGGACATCTGCTGTCCGTCGGGGCGAAGAGGATTGATTTCGTGATGCGCCCTAACTGCGCGTGGAGCGTACACGCACGGTGCGACGGCGTCTATGCGACGGTCGGACGCGACCGTCAGGCGGTTTCGCACGTGCTCGTGGCCGAGCCGGACGACCTTGCGGCGCTGAAGGACCACCTGAAGGAAGGCCGTCCCGACGCTTTCATCTGCGGGAACGACACGGTTGCCGCGAAGTTCAAGCAGACGCTGGCGAAAGCCGGACTGCGCGTGCCGGACGATGTGCTGCTCGCGGGATTCGACGACGTTCAGATTGCCGCGCTCCTGACGCCGCCGCTGACGACGGTACACCAACCGTGCACGGACATCGGCGCGCGGGCCTTCGCGACGCTCGTGCGCCGGATCGCCAACCCGCATGCGGAGCCGCAGGAGATCTGCCTGTCGGCCCCGCTCGTGGTGCGCGAGTCGACGAAACGCAGTTGCGCCTGAGAGGCGACGGCTAAATGCAGATGGTTAAGGCAAGACTTGCTGGTGACTTGTAAAGGGGGTGGGTCAGCAAAAACTCCTTAAGTCGCTTTGGCCAGACGTGAATCGCAAGCATATGCGGTCTCTCCGTTGAGCGATTCCCTGTGGATTGAGTTGATCCAGTCTTCAAGCTGTCGGATCTGGCGCCTCGTGAGCCGGTTGAAGTCGGTTTCCTTTTGCGCCGCCGGTCACCCCCATGGGGTGGCGTGGCTTGTCTTTCTTCTTCGATTCCCATGGCCTTCCTCTCTTCTCTGCTGACCCGTTAGATATTACCATTTTCGCATTTTGGGGTGCGATTTTAATTCGTTGAAGAATTGAGGCATCTCACGCCGCGCTCCTGAGCCGTGCGATGATGGCGCAGACGCATGCGGCGTTGTGGTGGCGCCAGTGCATTCCCGCCTGCTTGCACCTCCGCGAGACGAGGATCCTCGCGGCGGCCTCGACGTGGCAGGACGATATGTAGTAGCCGTTCCTCCTGAGCCATCCGCAGCGCATGTTGTCTCGGCGCCTGTCGAGGTAGCCGAGCGCGTCGCGCGCCTCTTTCGACGCCTCCAGCTCCCTGGGGCAGAGCCGCCTTGTCCTGTCCACGGCCGAGCCCGCGCCGTGGCGGAGCATGACGGCGCGGCACGTCCTGTGTTCCCTGGCCGCGTCGGGGATCCCCAGCTTTTCGCAGCAGGCGTTCATGTGTCCCGACGCGTGCATGAAGTCGTTCGTGAGCTGCGCGAACGGCAGCGCGTCGCGCATCGCCTTCTCGAGCGCCTCCTCCCCGTCCGCGACGCGCTGCACGCGCGGCGCGGTCCCCGAGCCCCTCGACACGGCGTGTTCGCGGATGAGGCTCGTGAGCTCGCCGACGCCCTTGTCGGTGACGGCGTAGGAGAACGAGCCCTCGACCGGGATCGGCACGCCCCTGTCCGTCGCGTTGAAGTGTTCGCATGCGCACACCACGCGCAGCTGCCGCGACTTGGCCTGCCCCGAGTCCTTTCCCCTGACGCCGGCCGTGTCGGCCTTCGTGCAGGGATGTCTTTCGAGACGGCCTCCGCCAGGCTCTTGCCGAAGCGCGGCATCTCCCCGCGGCGCGACTTCGCGTCCATCCGCTCGACGGACTCGACGAGCTCCATTGCGCTTACGAGCCGCGGCCTCGGCAGCGTCAGCCTTCGCCTGCCGTTTTCTTTAGGGCGTCCAGGCTCTGCCCCGTCACGAGGCGGGCGTACTCGGCCTCGAGCTTCCTGTAGCGCCTCCCGTCGGCTATCAGCTTCTTCACCCGTGCGACGGCGTGCGGCGGCACGTACTTGCAGACCTGCTTGCCGCGCGCGCCTTTCGACTTGAACCGGTACTGCGGGCTGGCGCGCCTTGTCGTCCCGTCCTTGACCTTGTACTTCTTCGAGCTGCTGGCGATCGAGCCTTCGGCGAACTCCGTTATCGCGGCGATCTCCGCGACGATTTCCCTGATGCGGGCCTCCGTGTCTTTCATGGTGTCCCCCTCGTTTGCAATCAATACCTACCGTAGGTATTGATATCATATCAAAAGTTCTGCCGTCCGCGCAAGGGGGATTTTTGAAAAAGTTCGTCTTGCGGCGGAGGGCGGCGAGACGGCCCGGGCACGTGAAGAGCGACCCTAGACACGGCACGCACCGCGATACGCGTTGCGCAGCGGTCGCTCTTCCCGAGCGCGAAGAACTCATGAGTTCGTGCGATGACCGGGACGAGCTCGCCCGCCCAAAGCCGCCATAGCTATCAACAATCTGAAATCGCACCCGTCCGCAGGCCCGCAGAGATGGCGCGTGAGGGGTTGCGCGGGGCAAGAAAATTTGGTATCATGTCGCCGTGACGCTGGAAAGGACATGCGCGAACGCGGGGTTCAAGGCCCTCGTGAAGCGCGGCAGGAGCCGCGTAGGCGCGTTTGCGCACGGCCCCAATACCCCCCCCCCCCCCCCATCTATTAGCCAAGGCCGTAGAGGGCCGCCTGACGGCCTCTGACGCAATGTCGACGCGCGTCGCCAGAGGGCAGGTTCTGTCTTGGAAGAAGCAGGCTTCTTCTCCGCGCCTCCCTTCCTCCGTCTTCTCGCGTCCGCTTGCGCGCACCGCCCATAGCGGCCCCTGTGGGGCGACTTTCGGTCGGCGGATAGCTTCGGGTTCGCTTTCGGCGAAGGTCCCCTCCGAAACGCTTTGCGTTTCTTTGGCGCATGTGTTTTGCGAAAGCAATCGAGAGGGCGCGCGGCATTCACAGCCTGCGGCTCTGAACGCGGAGGTTCAGGAGAAACGGAGCGGAGAGCGAAAATCGTGGGGACAGGCCCCCGAAAAACGTGGGGACAGGCCCCCGAAATTGTGGGGACAGGCCCCGGAGAAACGAACGAAATCGTGGGGACAGGCCCCGGAGAAACGGACGGAAAGTGAAGGAAATGAGAAAAATGCGGCATAAAATGAGGAATGCTGGCCGTCTGGCGGTTCTTTTGGCGGTCTCGGTCTCCGTGGCGCGGGCGGAGGATCTCGTCCGCTGGGTCGATCCGCTCGTCGGGACGGTCGGCGAGGGCAACACGTTCCCCGGCTCGTGCCGTCCGTTCGGCCTCGTGCAGGCGAGCCCCGACACGGGCGACCGCGTGACGTGCTCCGGCTACAGGCACACGGACACGACGGTCCGGGGCTTCTCGCAGACGCACCTCAACGGCACGGGGCGCCCGGCGATGGGCGACCTCTCGCTCATGCCGTTCGTCGGCGACTTCGACGAGACGGGCCTCGCCTCGCCGTTCCGCAAG
>CAKUGW010000055.1 GCA_934654805.1 uncultured Kiritimatiellota bacterium | reverse complement strand
CCCCCCCCCCCCCCCCCCCCCCCCCCCCCCCCCCCCCCCCCCCCCCCCCCCCCCCCCCCGGCTTGGCCGGGGGCTGTGGCTGGAGCCGTGCGACGCGGCATGCCGCATGAGGGAAGCCAGGGCGCTCGAAGGCTCGTCGATCCCATGCGCCCGGACGTGGCACAGCCGCATCAGGGCCGGAGACGTCTCGGTGCACTGCGGCGAGACCCCGCACCACCCCGGCAGGGAGCGGGAGAAAGGGAGAAGACCATCAACAGGGGATTCTTCACCAAGGTGCCTCACCGTGATTGCATTTCACAAACCAAGTCGCGGCGCGAATCAGGCTGTGTCAAGCATGAATCTCCAGCCGCAGGTCGATCCGCTTCGGTGCGCCGGGGAGCGTCGCCAGCTTCGCGGCGATCTGCTGCAGGCGGGGCCGCATCAGGAAAAGCGTCGGCGCGTTCTTGACGTAGACGAAGATCTTGCCGTCCTCGTAGCGTCCCGGCCGCGCCGGCATCTTCGGGAAGAGCGCCCGCCAGCGGTCGACGAGCGAATCGAAGAAGACGTCCTTCTCGGTCAGCAGGTCTCTGAGCGCCGCGTCTAACGCCGTCTCGACCGTCCTGTGCCGCCCGCGCAGGTCCAGCCCCGTCGCCCGCCCGTAGAGGTTATTGTCGTCAAACATCCGACATCAAAAAGCCTTTCAGGCTTCCACCCAATTCACCCATTCGACAATTCAACAATTCGATCATTCGATCATTCGACAATTCGATTATTCCTCACTTCGCCTTCATCTGAAGCCAGGCTTCGATGAACGGCTGGATGTGCCCGTCCATGACGGCGTTGACGTCGCTCGTCTCGCACTCGGTGCGCAGGTCCTTCACCATCGTGTAGGGGCAGAAGACGTAGGAGCGGATCTGGCTGCCCCACCCGTTCTCGGACTTCGCGCCGTAGAAGCGGTCCATCTCGGCCTTCTTCTGGTCCTCGTAGTACTCGTACAGCTGGGCGCGCAGCATGTTCATCGCCTTTTCCTTGTTCATGTGCTGCGAACGCTCCTTCTGGCAGGCGACGACGATGCCCGTCGGCAGGTGCGTCAGGCGCACGGCCGAGTCGGTCTTGTTGACGTGCTGGCCGCCCGCGCCGCCCGACCGGTACGTGTCGATGCGCAGGTCCTCGTCCTTGATCTCGACATCGATGTCGTCGTTGATCTCCGCGACCGTCTCGACGGACGCGAAGGACGTCTGGCGGCGCTTGTTCGCGTCGAACGGCGAGATGCGCACGAGGCGGTGGATGCCGCGCTCGGCCTTGAGCATGCCGAAGGCGTAGGGCCCCTCGACCTTGAAGTAGACGTCCTTGTAGCCCGCCTCCTCGCCCTCCTGCGTGTCGTATTCCTCGACCTTCCAGCCCTGGCTCTCGGCGTAGCGCTGGTACATGCGGTAGAGCATCGCCACCCAGTCGCAGGCCTCCGTGCCGCCCTGCCCGGCGTGCAGCTTCACGAAGACGTTGCAGGCGTCGAACTTGCCGCCGAGGAGCGACTGGAGGCGGAGCTTCGAGAAGAAGTCGTCCGCCTTCGCGCATTCGCCGAGCGTGTCCTTCAGCGCGGTCTGCTGGGCCTCGCCCTCCTCCATCTCGGCGAGCTCCAGCATGACGCCCGCGTCCTCGACCGTCTTCTCGAGCGACGTGAACGGCACGACGTACGCGCGCTCGGCGTTCGTCGCCGCGATGACCTCGCGCGCCTTCGCCTGGTTGTTCCAGAAGTCGCCCGTGGCCTGCTGTGCCTCCAGGTCGGCGAGCTTCGCGCGCCGCTCGCCGATCTTGATGTAGTCGGCCATTTCGCCGACTTTCCGCTTCAGTTCCTCAATCCGCTGCCGAACCGATTCGACTTCCAGCAGCTTCGCTTTCTCTTGTTCCGCCATAGTGGCGCATATTATACCAAATCGTCCCGTCCGAGGGGGGAATGATCAGGAATCCAGCATGAAAAGGGCATCCGCTCACCGCGCGACAGCAGCGGAGAAACCACGAGACGGGCCGCGGAATCACCGTAGCCCGTCCCTGACGGCCGCCGCGCTCAGACGTTGAGCACGGTCTTCGACCAGTTTTCCTTGCCCGCGAGGAGCGAGGGCGTCGTCATGTCCGGCGGAACCGGGATGCCGAGCATCTGCAGGGCCGTCGGCGCGACCGCCGAGAGCTTCGCGAGCGGCGTCAGCCGCACGCCCGCCGCGTCGTTCGCGACGTAGAAGCAGTCCACGAGGTTCAGCGTGTGCGAGGTCTTCGTGAGCCCCGTCTTGTAGTCCACCATCTGCTCGGCATTGCCGTGGTCCGCGAAGATGAGGACGTGCGCGTCGAGCTCCAGGAGGCGCGGCAGGACCCTGCCGATGCACTCGTCCGTCACCTCGACCGCCCGCGTCGCCGCCTTCTCGTCGCCCGTGTGGCCGACCATGTCGCAGTTCGCGTAGTTGACGACGATGAAGCCGTAGGGGTTGTTCTCCAGCCGCTTCAGCAGCTCGTCCGTCACGTTGTACGCCTCCATCTCCGGGTGGCTCGCGAAGGTCGCCGCATCGAAGCGCGACTTGACCTCGACCTGGTCCTCGCCCGCCGACGGCGTCGTGGACTTGCCGTTGAAGAAGCTCGTCACGTGTTTGATCTTCTGCGTCTCCGCAAGGCGCAGCTGCCGGCGGCCCGCCTTCGAGACGACCTCGCCCAGGAGGTTGTCCATGCCGCCGCCCGCGCCCATCGCGCCGAGGAGGTAGTCCTGGAACTCGTCCCAGTAGCGCGTGAAGCCGAGGAACGTGACCTTCGGGCGCACCGAGCGCGTGCCGGGATAGTCGTCGCAGACGAACGCCTGCGTGAGCTGGATCGCCCGGTCCTGGCGGTAGTTCGTGTGCATGACGACGTCGCCGTCCCTCATGCCGGCGTAGTCGCCGATCACGTAGCACGGGATGTACTCGTCGGTCATCGGCGCGTGGTCGGGCGTCTGGCCGCTGGCGTACTCGGCCCTGACGGCCTCCTCGACCGTCGCGGCCCTCTTGCCCTGCGCGGCGACGAGGCACTCGTACGCCTCGCTCGTGAGCGCGTAGTTCTTCGAGCGGTCCATGCCGTAGTAGCGGCCCATCGCCGTGCCGATCGTCGCGTTGCCGACGGCGGCAAGCTCCTGCTTCAGGCGGGCGATGTACTCGAGCGTCGAACGCGGCGGCGTGTCACGGCCGTCGAGGAACGGATGCACGACGATCTTCCCTTCAGGGAACTCCTGGCGCGCGCGCCTCATGAGCTTGAAGAGGTGTTCCTGGTGGGCGTGCACGCCCTCGTCCTGCAAAAGGCCGAGGAAGTGGAACTGGGAGTTGTTCCTCTTCCAGTTCGCGATGAGGTTCGCCCACTTCTCGCTCTTGAAGAGCTCGCCGGAGCTGAGGCCGTCGTCGATGCGCTTCAGCTCCTGGATGACGATCCGGCCCGCGCCCATGTTGAGGTGGCCGACCTCGGACGAGCCCTGGTAGCCGTCCGGCAGGCCCACCGCCTCGCCGCAGCAGTCCAGGTGGCAGTGCGGATAGCGCGCGCGGATCTGGTCGATGACCGGCGTCTTCGCGCCGTAAACAGAGTTGCCGTCCTTGCGGGGGTTGACGCCCCAGCCGTCACGAATGATGAAAACAACAGGTCTCATGGTATCTCCTTCAGATTGGCGCGTATTATACCAAAAACGCCGAGAGGATGCGCCGCGCCCACGCCTTCGCCTTCGCGAACTGGAGGAGCGAATAGCTCTCGTTCGGCGCGTGGATGCGGTCGTCGGGCTGGCCCCACCCGACCAGGAGCGGCGCCGCCCCGGACGCCTCCTTGAGCGCGGCGACGACGGGAATCGACGCGCCGTCCCAGAGGAAGACCGGCCCGCGCGGGTCCATCTCCGTCAGGACGTCCTCCGCCAGGCGGAACAGCGGCGAGGCGAGCGGCAGGCGCAGCGCGGCGGAGAGCCCGCTGTCTTCGGGGAACGAGACGGCCATGCCCTTCGGGCACCGGTCCTTCAGGTGCGTCCGCACGGCGTCGTAGCACGCGGCGGGACGCTGCCCCGGCACGAGCCGCATCGAGAGCTTGGCGACCGCCTCGCAGGGGATGACCGTCTTCGAGCCGGGCCCGCCGTAGCCGGAATGGAGGCCGTTCACCTCGATCGTCGGCTCGAAGCCGTTGCGCTGGACGGCCGTCTTGCCGCGCTGTCCGCCGCACGGCTCGGTGCCGATGTCGGCCTTCAGCTGCTCCTCCGTCGCGAACCCCGCCTCGGCCGCCGCCAGCTCCTCGTGCGTCGGCGGCTCGACGCCCTCGCGGAACCCGGCGACGGCGATCGACCCGTCGGGATTGTGCAGGGACGCGATCAGCTCGGCCATGCCCTGCGCCGCGTTCGGCGCGAGCCCGCCGTATTCGCCGGAGTGGAGGTCGCGGTTCGCCGCCGTCAGCTTCACCGTGAAGTGGCAGACGCCGCGCAGCCCCGCGACGATGGCGGGGCGCAGGTCGGCCGCCGCCCCCGTGTCCGAGACGAGCAGCACGTCCGCCGCAAGCCGCTTGCGGAAATGCGGATCCTCCAGCAGGCGAAAGAGCGTGCCCGAGCCGGACTCCTCCTGCCCTTCAAGCAGGAACTTGACGTTGATCGGCAGCCGCCGCGCCGGAGCCGCCTCGACCAGTTCCCGCACGCCGCAGAGGAACGCGAAGAACTGGCCCTTGTCGTCCTGCGCGCCACGGCAGTAGACGCGGCCGTCCTTCAGCGTCGGCTCGAACGGCGGCGTCTCCCAGAGGTCGAGCGGATCCGGCGGCTGGACGTCGTAGTGCCCGTAGACGAGCACCGTCGTCGCGCCCGCGTCGCCCTTCAGCTCGCCATAAACGACGGGAACAGGCGGAATCTCCGCACTTCTGCCTTCTTCCTTTTCCCCTCTTCCCTGCGGAACGCACAGCTCCGCCTCAGCCCCGATCCCTTTGAGCCATCTCTTCAACCACGTCGCGGCCTGGATGCAGTCGCGCAGGTGCAGCGGCTCCGCGCCGACCGTGGGCATTTTCAAGAGCGCGAAGTAGTCCTTCGAGTCGTTTGAGTTCAGCCAGTCGCCTGTCTCTGCGTTCATAGTCTCCATCTGCCATTGGGGTGTTCCGCTTTGTCTCTCATATGAGGCGGACATTATACCACATTCATCACGATCACATCACCAGCCGTTCACGCCGACGCCCCAAAACCCTGTCTGCAGGCCAGTCTGCCTTCCCTTCCGTGCTTCGGCACACGTCCTGATCGTGCCATGCGGCCTTGCGGCAGTCCGCCCGCCGCGCGACACTGCCGATTCACCCGAACCGGTCACGGCGTCAGGCGGTCGCGCGGCGCGTGCCCTCGACGTAGAAGACCTTGTCGCCGACGCGGCAGCGCGGCGCGCGGAACGTGACCCACGTGCCCTTCTCGCCGACGGACGGCCGTTCCTCGTCGCGGCGGAGCTCGCCGACGACAAGCTCCTGCACGCCCGTCGTCGGGCCGTGGATCTGGATCGCGTCGCCGGGGCGGATCGCGTGGTCCTGGACCTTCACCTGCGCGACGCCGGCCTCGCGGAAGTAGTCGATGACGATGCCGACGTGGCGCTTCACCGTCGTCGCCCGCGAGTCCTCGCTGTCCGTGAACTGGTCGACGCCGGGCCGCCCGAAGTAGAGGCCGTCCGCGAACTCGCGGTGGAAGACCGTCTTCACCGATTCCGTCAGCTCCGCGACGAGCGCGGGCGTGTACGCCCCCGCCGCCACGGCGTCCACCGCCCGCCGATAGGCCGCGACGACCGTCTTCACGTAGTTCGCGTTGCGCGCGCGGCCCTCGATCTTGAAGGACGCGATGCCGGCTTCCATCAGCCGGTCGACGAAGCCCAGCGAGCAGAGGTCGCGCGCCGACAGCACCGTGTGCGGCTCGACGACAAACGCCGCCTTGCCCTCATGCACGGGCGCGCCCTGCGCGTCCTCATAGAGGTCGACCGCGCGCACCTCGAAGCGGCGGCGGCACGGCTGGACGCATTCGCCGCGACACGCGCTCTTGCCGAAGACGGCGTGGCTCATGAAGCAGCGCCCCGACTCGGCGACGCACTGCGCGCCATGCACGAAACATTCGAGTTCGACGTCCACCTTCGCATGGATCGCTGCGACTTCGCGCAGCGTGCATTCGCGGGCGAGGACGACGCGCGTCGCGCCCTGCGCCACGAGGAAGCGCACGGCCTCCGAGTTGGCGGTCGACATCTGCGTCGAGACGTGGAACGGAACGCCGTGCTTGCGGCAAAGCGCGATGACGCCCCAGTCGGAGACGATGAAAGCGTCCACATACGGCTTCGCCGCGACAATCGTGCGCTCGACCGAGTCGATCTCGCCCTCGAACATGATGGCGTTGAGCGTCAGGTAGCGCTTGACGCGCCCACACCGCCGCGCGATTTCGGGCAGGTCGTCCTCCTTGAAGTTGACGCCGCTCCGTGCGCGCATGTTGAACGTGCCGAGGCCGAAGTAGACGGCATCGGCCCCCGCGTCCAGCGCGGCCTGCAGGCAGGTGAAGTCCCCCGCCGGGGCCAAGATCTCCGGCTTCTTCACGTCGGCTTCGCCGGGGGCGGGGGGACGGCGCGGTACTGCGCGAGCGCCTTCTCGTACGCCGGGGTGCCGCAGAAGCCGCAGGGCCTGAATTCGGGACAGAACCCGCGATAGACGCACTCCGGCACGCAGCAGGCCGCGACTTCCGGCTCCTTCTCGGCGATCGCGTCCACGACCAGTCGCCACGCCGCGCGCGTCTCGGGGCTCGCCTGCCCGCAGAGGCGGCGGCGCGAGATGAACAGCACGGCCTGCGCGTTCGCGAAGCACTCGTGCATCACCGGCGCGTCCTGCCGCGCGCCCGCGCGATCCTGCCCCGTGCGGTCGGAGCGCTGCGTCGAGACGAAGTGCTCGATGCCGAACTTGTGCCGCACGAGATGGACGGACACCCAGTAGGGCAGGTCGATCCACTTCCAGTTGAAGCAGAGCTTGCGGATGGGCGAGTGCTCGGCGAGCAGGATGCGCTTCTTCCAGCGCGCGCTCGGCTCGCCCGTGCCCTCGTCCCGGCGGATCGTCGTGCGCGCCGCGTCCGCGACCTCGCGCCACGAGCCCTTGACGTTCAAGAACTTGATTTCAGCCATTTCCCTTCCCTTCCATCAGCCCCTCAGGGACATTCGCACGTCCGCAGGCCCCGCGTCAGATCCGCCCCGTCTCCTGCAGGAACATGACGAGCGTGTAGACGGAGAACGACAGGATCCAGACCACGGCCTCCCGGCGGTTGATGACGCCCGGATCCTTCGGATGCCGCCAGTTGACGCCGAAGACCATGATCGAGAGCGAGACGGCCGCCATGACCGGCAGGTCGCGCGTGAGAATGTAGGGCGAGAACGCCGGCGTGCCGTCCGCCGCCGCCTCGAACGGCGAGAGGAACGTCGCGAGCCCCACGACGGCCAGCGTGTTGAAGAGGTTCGAGCCGATGATGTTGCCCAGCACGAACTCGTGCTCGCCGCGCCGGGCGGACGCGATCGCGCTCGCGAGCTCCGGCAGGGACGTCCCCGCCGCGACGATCGTGAGCCCGATCACGAGGTCGCTCACGCCAAGATGCTTCGCGAAATCGACCGCGCCCCAGACGAGGACGTGCGACGACCCGACCAGGACGGCCAGCCCGACCGCGACCTTGACGAGCGACACGAGCAGCGTCCGCGCCGTCGCGCGCGGAGCCGCCGCCAGGCCCTCGCCGCATCCCTCCTCCTTCTTCCCTCTTCCTTCTTCCCTCTCCCTTTTCCCCTCTTCCTTTCCCTTCGTCTTCTGGTCGAACCAGCAGTAGAGCGGCAGGAGAATGGCAAACGCCGCCAGCAGCGCGCCCGCCTCGGCGCGCGAACACGAGCCGTTGTGCAGGAGCAGCCAGGAGAACAGCGTGATCGCCGCGAGCCCCGGCCCCGCGACGAACGTGATGGCCGGCTTCGTGACAAGCGGCAGGACGAGGGCCGAGACGCCGAGGATGACCGCGATGTTGAACGTGCAGCTGCCGTAGGCGTTGCCAAGCGAGAGGCTCGCGTGGCCCGACAGGCCGGACATCACGCTCACGCACAGCTCCGGCGCGCTCGTCCCGAAGCCGATGATCACCATGCCGATGATGAACGGCGAGATGCCGAGCGCCTTCGCCAGCACGGCAGAGCCGTCCACGAAGACGTCGCTCGACCAGGCGAGCGCGACAAGGCCGGCGACCATGAACGCGATCGACAGCCACAGCGAGATGTCACAATAGCCCACGGACTACCTCACGACGAAGTTGACCAGGCGCTTCGGCACGGTCACGACCTTCACGACCGTCTTGCCGTCGAGGAAGCGCGCGACGTCGGCGTTCGCCTTCGCCGCCGCCTCCATCTCGGCGGGCGTCGCCGCGACCGGGATGCGCACGCGGCCGCGCAGCTTGCCGAGGACCTGCACCGGGATCTCGATCTCGTCCTCGACGAGCGCGGCGGCGTCGAACGCCGGCCACGGCTCGTAGGCGAGCGTGTCCGCGTGGCCGAGGAACTGCCAGAGCTCTTCGCCCAGGTGCGGCGCATACGGCGAGAGGCACAGGACAAACTTCTCGAGCATCTCCCGGGGCAGGTCACCCGCCTTCGCCTCGCTCTCCGCCTCGTTGAGGAAGACCATCATCGCGGAGATGCCCGTGTTGAACGCGAGCGCCTCCAGGTCCTCGCCGACCTTCTTCACCATCGTCGCGAGCGTCTTCGCCTCGGCCTTGGTGAGCGGACGCGCCGCGGCCTTCGTCTCGGTGACGAGCCGGTTCGCGCGCTTGAGGAAGTTGTGGACGCCCTTCACGCCCGACGTCTGCCACGGCTTGACGACCTGCAGCGGCCCCATGAACATCTCGTAGAGGCGCAACGAGTCCGCGCCGTAGTCGCGGATGACGTCATCGGGGTTGACGACGTTCTTCAGGGACTTCGACATCTTCGCCGGGAACTCGGCCAGGGGCTCGAGCGCGGAGAGGTCCGCGCCGTCCAGCCCCCAGTTCTTCGGGCCGAACGGCTTGCCGTCCTGCCACGTCACCTTGTCCATCGGGATGAGGACGCCGCGCGCGTTCTTGTACGCCATGCCGAGGATCATGCCCTGGTTGACGAGCCGCTGGAACGGCTCCGGCGTCGGGACGAGCCCGAGGTCGAACAGCACCTTGTGCCAGAAGCGCGCGTAGAGGAGGTGCAGCACCGCGTGCTCCGCGCCGCCGACGTAGAGGTCGACCGGCAGCCACTTCTTCAGCAGGCCGGGATCGCAGAACGCCTTGTCGTTGTGCGGGTCGATGTAGCGGAGGTAGTACCAGCAGCTGCCGGCCCACTGCGGCATCGTGTTCGTCTCGCGCGTGCCCCGCCGGCCCGTCTTCGGGTCGATGACGTTCACCCAGTCCGTCGCCTTCGCCAGCGGCGGCTCGCCCGTCCCGGTCGGCTTGTAGTCGTCGAGCGCGGGGAGCGTGAGCGGCAGGTCCTCCTCCGGGACGAGCGACTGCGTGCCGTCCTCCCAGTGGATGACCGGGAACGGCTCGCCCCAGTAGCGCTGGCGGGAGAAGAGCCAGTCGCGCAGCTTGTACTGCGTCTTGGCCTGGCCGACGCCCCTCTCGACGAGCCACTTGACCATCGCCTTGCGCGCGTCATCGACCGAAAGCCCCGTGAGGAAGCCCGACGAGACCATCACGCCCGTCGCGATGTCGGTGAACGCCGCGTCGGCCGTGTACGGGACGGGATCCGCCGAGGCGTTCTTCGCCGCGTCGGAATCGGCCGGGGCGACGACCTGCACGATCGGCAGGCCGAAGACCTTCGCGAAGTCGAAGTCGCGCTCGTCGTGCGCCGGCACGGCCATGATCGCGCCCGTGCCGTAGGAGGCGAGCACGTAGTCGGAGATGAAGATCGGGATGTCCGTGTCGTTGACGGGGTTGCGCCCCATCACGCCCTCGAGCCGAACGCCCGTCTTCTCCTTGTTGAGCTCGGTGCGCTCCAGGTCGCTCTTCGACGCGGCCTTCTTCTGGTAGGCCCTCACCGCGTCGGCGTTCCTGACCGTGCCGTCGGCGAGCCACTTCTCGACGAGCCTGTGCTCCGGCGACAGCACCATGTACGTCGCCCCGAACAGCGTGTCGCAGCGCGTCGTGTAGACGGTGATGACGTCATCCGCGGGCTGGGGCGCGGGGCCGCCCGAGGCCCCGTCCTTCGTGACGCCGAACTTCACCAGCGCGCCCTCGGACTTGCCGATCCAGTTGCGCTGCATCTCCTTCACGCCCTCCGGCCAGTCGAGCGTGTCCAGGCCCTCCAGCAGCTTCTCGGCGTAGGCGGTGATCTTCAGCATCCACTGGCGCATCGGCTTGCGGATGACGGGATGGTTGCCGCGCTCCGACCGGCCGTCGATGACCTCCTCGTTCGCCAGCACCGTGCCGAGCGCCGGGCACCAGTTCACGGGGACCTCGGCGACGTAGGCGAGCCCCTTCCTGTACAGCTGCTCGAAGATCCACTGCGTCCACCTGTAGTACTTCGGGTCGGTCGTGTTGACCTCGCGGTCCCAGTCGTACGAGAAGCCGAGCGCGCGGATCTGCTCGCGGAAGCGGTCGACGTTCCTCTTCGTCGTGACGGCGGGGTGCGTCCCCGTCTCGACCGCGTACTGCTCGGCCGGCAGGCCGAAGGCATCCCACCCCATCGGATGCAGGACGTTGAAGCCCTTCATGCGCTTGTAGCGGCAGAGGATGTCCGTCGCCGTGTAGCCCTCCGGGTGCCCGACGTGCAGCCCCGCGCCCGACGGGTAGGGGAACATGTCGAGACAGTAGAACTTCTCGCCCTTGCCGTTCGCGTCGGTCTTGAACGTCTTGTGCTCGAGCCAGTACTTCTGCCACTTCTTCTCGATGGCAGGGAAATTGTAGTCACTCATTTCTGCTTCTGATCCTCGGCGTGGTCGGCGATCGCCTTTGCGATGAGCCCGGACACGTCGTTGGTCGCCGCAGCGACGCCGGCTTTTACGGCGTAGTAGATGGCCTTGTGGGAGGAGCTGCCGTGCGTGATGATCACGGCTCCCGGCACGCCGAGGAGCGGCGCGCCGCCGTAGATCTCCGGGTCGAGCTGCTCCTTGAGCGAGTGGAACGCCCCCTTCAGGAGAAGCGCGCCGAGGAACCTGAGCGGCCCCTTGAAGCACTCCTTCTTCAGCCAGTAGCCGATCGCCTTCGCGATCGACTCGGTCGTCTTCAGCACCACGTTCCCGACGAAGCCGTCGCAGACGGCGACGTCGATGTGGCCCTTGTAGAGGTCCTTGCCCTCGATGTTGCCGACGAAGTTGAGGTCCTTCACCTCCTTGAGGAGGGGGAAGGTCTGCTTCGTCATCTCGTTGCCCTTGCAGTCCTCGGTGCCGATGGAGATGAGGCCGACCGCCGGCGTGCCGCGCTTCAGCACCGCCTTCGAGTAGGCGTTGCCCATGATCGCGAACTGCACCAGCCACTCGGGGTGGCAGTCCATGTTCGCGCCGGCGTCAAGCAGCATGAGCGGGCGCTTCGGGTTGCGGTTCGGCAGCACCGTCGCGATCGCGGGACGCTTCACGCCGGGGATGCGCCCCAGCGTCAGGATCGCGCTCGTCGCGACCGCGCCGGAGTTCCCCGCCGACACGAAGGCGTCGGCGCGGCCCTCCTTCACGAGCCGCATCGCGACGTTGATCGAGCAGTCGCGCTTCCGGCGGACGGCATCGACCGGCGTCTCGTCCATCTCGGCGACGTCGGGCGCGTGGACGATCTCCAGGCGCCCCTTCTCGATCGCCTGCTGGGCCGTCGCCTTCAGCTTCGGCGGCAGCTTGTCAAGCTCCGCCTGAATCGGGGCGAGCTGCCCGACGAGCAGGATCTTCACGTCCGGCACGCCGGCCGCCGCCTCGACGGCCCCAATCACGACCTGTTCGGGCGCGTAGTCGCCGCCCATCGCATCCAACGCAACACGCGTCATCCGTCAAGCCTCCTGAAAGCTTCGAGAACCTGAAAGAAAACTCGGAATCCTCCATCGCCAGCGGCTCCGGAGGATTCTCCCGTTCAGACGGGCGGGCTTACTTCGCCGCCGCGACGACCTTGCGGCCCTTGTACGTGCCGCACTTCGGGCACGCGCGGTGCGACCGGACGGCCGCGCCGCACGCGGGGCACGTTCCGACCTCGGCGAGGATCGGCTTCTCGAGGGACGCCACGCGCTCGCGTTTGCGGCGCTTGGACACACGGTTCTTAGGACTTGCCATGTCTTCTTTCTCCTTATTTCTGGTTCTTCAAATTGTCGAGCGCATTCCACCGATCGTCCGCAGGAGAGACCTCCTTTTGTTCGATCCCCGGGCAGGACTCGCGACAGACCGGGTATGTCGGTAGGGCGAGTATTATACTCTCTCTTGCGTCAGCCGTCAAATCGACCTCCTGCGTCCGCTCCGTCAGCTCGTAGGACTGCATGAAATCGTCGACCTTGACCGTGTCGTCAAAGTCCTTGCCGCACCGGGAGCAGACGAGGTCGAAGTCCTGCTCCAGGTGCCCCCGCACGAGGAGCTCCGTCCCGACGACCTGCGCGGCGATGCGGTAGCGGATGCCGCCGAACGGCTTCACGAACGGCTCGTCCAGGTCCACGCAGTCGACTTCGCCGACCAGATCCTCGCCCGCCGGGTCGAGCCGCGTGACGTCAATGACCAGTTTCTTGTCCACGCCTTCTCTCCTCTTCCCTTTTCAGCCGGCGCTGCACGGCCGGCGTCACGAACGCCGCCGTGTCGCCGCCGTAGCTCGCGATCTCGCGCACGGTCGAGGCCGTGACGTAGGCGAGGCTCTCGCTCGGCATCATGAACAGCGTCTCGATCTCCGGCGCGAGGCGGCGGTTCGTGAGCGCCATCTGGAACTCGTACTCGAAGTCGGAATAGACCCGGACGCCGCGGATGACGACGAACGCCTCCTCGCGGCGGCAGAAGTCGACGAGCAGCCCGTCGAGGACCTTCACCTCGACGTTGCCGAGCCGCGCGCGGCGCACGTCCTCCCGGATCATCGCGAGGCGCTCCTCGGCCCCGAAGAGCGCGCCCTGCTTCTTGCTCGTCGCCGCGACGGCGACGACGAGGCGGTCATAGAGCTTCGCGGCCCGCTTGATGAGGTCGAAGTGGCCGAGCGTCATCGGGTCGAACGTGCCGGGATAGACGGCCTTCGTCACGGCAGCAGCCTCCTCGTCGTCCCCTTCAGGAACGCCTTGCACATCCTGAACCCCTCGGCGTACGCCGCACCGCACTGGCAACCGCGACACTTCGAGCAGGTGCGCGCCATGCCCGCGCAGCAGATCTCGACGTCGTCCGGATGGCATCCGATTGCAAGAACGTTCATTGTCTTTCCCTTCCTGAAGCGAAACGCTGGTTTCGCAATGGGCGTATTGTAGCATAAACCCCGTCGCACGACAAGGAGGCGTAGCGGTCGAACGCGCAGTCCAGCGCGTCCGCCGCATGCGCATCCGCCGAGAGGACGAACCGGACGCCGCGCGCGCGCAGGAGCTCGCGAAACGCGGGCGAGGGGTAGGCGTCGTCAAGCCAGCCGCGCGAAATGGCCCCCGTGTTGACCTCGACGACCTTGCCGCTCGCGGCGATCGCGTCCGCCGTCTTCTCCAGCTCCGCACGGTACCACGCCGCGCCCTCGTCGAAGAACGGACGCTTCGCGTTGAACTTGCGCACGAGGTCGGGGTGCCCGACGATGTCGAAACGCCCGTGCGCGAGCATGTCGCGCTCCGCCGCGAAGTAGGCGCGCACGAGCGCCGCGCCGTCGCCGCCGAAATGGTCACGGACGATGCCCGCCAGCCTTTCGGGCGAGTGGTCGATCGCAAGCCGCGTGCCGGACGGGCCGGGGAGGAAGTGGACGGAGCCGATCACGTAGTCGTAGGGCGCGAGATCGAGCGGGCACGGCCAGTCCGCCTCGATGCCGCAGAAGATGCGGATCCGGCCGCGATACTTCGCCGCCAGTGCGCGGATCGCGGCGACATACGCCGGCGGATCGCGCAGCATCTCGGAATGGGACGAGAACCCCAGCACGTCGAACCCCTTTTCGATCGCCGAGCAGACCATCGCCTCCGGGGTGTCCCGACCGTCGCAGAACGTCGAATGGGTATGGAAATTCACCTTCATGTCACTTCTCCCGGCGCTTCAGGATGAGGAGCGGCGTCGCGTTCTGCCCGAACGCCTCTTCCTTCGCGACGAACCGGTAGCTCTCCTTCAGCAGGTTCCAGTAGGCGAGCTGCCGGTCGGGCGCGCGCTCGTTGCAGACCGGCGGCTCGATGGCGAACGTGTAGCCCGAGAGCGCCGCGACCGGGCATTCCGCCGCCGACAGCAGGCGCCGCCAGCCGGAGTCCGACAGGATCGCGAACGGCCCCATCTCCAGTCCGCGCGGCACCTTGCGCCCCGTCTCGATCGCGAGGTAGAGGTCCTGCGTGAGCAGCGTCGTCCCGCCCGGATCGAGCGCGTCGATCTCCCTTGCGACGTCCCGCAGCTGGGCGAGCTCCGTCTTCGCCTTCTTCAGCGACCAGAAGCGGTCCTGTCCGTTCGTCGACCACTTCTCCAGGAGCGGCGACCCGAAGGACGTCGCAAAGCACAGGCCGAGGACGAGCAGGATCGGGCGCGGCGCGGGGCACGTCGCCTGCGACACGAAGTTCACCGCCGCGAAGACGGCCAGCAGCCCCATGATCGGCACCTGGTAGTCCTCGTACGGGAACGGCGCGAGCATCTGCACGGCGAAGACGGCCAGGAACGCGGCCAGCAGGAGGCGCGCGCGGCGGAAGCCGCCGAGGCCCAGGACGAGGAAGACCGGCAGGTACCAGCGCACGAGCCGGCTGAGGCTCCCGACCGTCCACGTGAGGTCGAAGCCGCCGCGCGCGGCATGGTAGGCCTGCGCCGCGAGCAGCCCCGCCCGCGCGCCCGCATCCAAGAGGAACGGCCCGTAGACGAGCGCGAGCCCGCCCAAGCCGCCGCCGCAGAACAGCGCGAACGCCTTCCACCGCCGCGCGGCGAGCAGCCAGAGGCCGACGACCGGCAGGAGCGCGCCGAGCGAGATGCGCGTCCCCGCCGCAAGCGCGAGGCAGAGCCCCGCGCCGAGGGCCGCCGTCGCGGACGCGCGCGCAAGGCTCAGCAGGCAGAAGCCCACGGTCACAAACAGCCCGGCGAGCGCATACGTCTTCGGAATCGCGAGATAGTAGAGATGGTAGAGGTTCGTCGCCAGCAGGAAGAAGACGACGAGCGCGGCCTCGTTCCGCCTGTCGTCCGCGACGAGCCGCCGCGCCAGCCCTGCGGCAAACAGGATGCCGACGAGGCCAAGCGCGAGCGTGAAGAGCCGCGCGCCGAGGAGACCGCCCGCGCGCCAGATCCACGTGAACGCGGAATAGGCGAACGGCAGCACCGGCCCCTGCGTAAAGGCGAAGTCGCGGTAGGGCACCTGCCCCTCCGCCACGAGGTTCGCCGCGTAGAGATACCAGCCCTCGTCCTGGTTGAGGCCGCCCATCCACACGGCGGCGCCGCACAGGACGGCGCACGCCACCACGGCCAGCGCCCAGTAGATGCGAAAGGAGCTCACGAGCCGACGTCCAGACAGGGGTTCGCGTCAAGGGACATCGCGTCGTCCACGTGGTTGCGGCGGTAGTGGGCGAGACCGGCGATCATCGCGCCGTTGTCGCCCGTGTACTTCGGCTTCGCCGTCAGGAACGGCACGCCCGCCGCGTCGCAGACCTCCGTCAGCACGGCGCGGACGCGCGAGTTGAGCGAGACGCCGCCGCCCAGCACGAGCGCGTTGTACCGCTTGCGCCGCAGCGCGGCGCGCGTCCGGTCCGCCACGGCCTGCACGATCGCCTCCTGGTACGAGGCGACGACGCGCGAGAGCTCGGGCTCCGCCGTGGCCTCCGGGTGCTGCTGCACGTAGCGGAGCAGCGCCGTCTTGAGGCCGGAGAACGAGACGCACAGCTCCGCCGGCAGCCCGGCGAGCGCCGTCACGCCGTCGCGCGGACGCCCCTTGGGGAAGGGAATGAAGGCGGGCCGGGAGGCGAGGGGCGGGCGCTGGCCGGCCCGTTCGCGATAGGCCTGCGACAGGCGGTCGATCTTGAGGCCGCCCGGATAGCCGAGGCCGAGCAGCTTGGCCGCCTTGTCGAACGCCTCGCCGGCCGCGTCGTCCAGCGTCTCGCCGATGACCTCGTAGCGCCCGTAGGCGGGCATGTCGACCCACATCGTGTTGCCGCCCGAGAGGACGAGCCCCAGCGCCGGGCCGAGGTCGCGCGGGTCGGGGTTCGCGGCGGTCGCGTCCGTCGGCGCGTCCCAGAGGAACGGCGTATGCAGGTGGGCTTCGAGGTGGTTGATGCCGATGAGCGGCACGCCAAGGGCCTTCGCGAGCCCTTTCGCGGCGTTGAGCCCGACGATGAGCGCCGGCGCGAGGCCCGGGCCGTACGTGACGGCGACCGCATCGACCGGCTGGCCTTTCAGCGCGTCGCCGACGACCTGCGAGATCTTCTCGACGTGCGCGCGCGAGGCGATCTCGGGCACGACGCCACCGTAGGGCTGGTGCAGGGGGATCTGCGTGTAGACGACGTTCGAGAGGACTTCGCGCCCGTCCCGCACGACGGCCGCCGCCGTCTCGTCGCAACTCGTCTCTATGCCAAGGATGTTCATTTCGGATTCAGCTGACGGGGCGCATTATACCATAAACGCCGCAGGCGCGACGGAGCGTCTCCAGCCCCCGCGCCAGCCGCGCGGCCCCGCCCGCCGAGCTGAGCGAGACGCGCAGGAACGCGTCCTTCGCGCCGCGCACGACAGCGAAGCGGTCCGAATGGAGGACGCGCACGCCCGCGTCGCGGCAGGCGCGCTCGATCTCAGGCCCGCGTCCCGACGTGCCCGGCAGCGGCACCGTGCGGAAGAGCCGCAGCGGATCGCCCGCACGGCGGAGGCCGAAAGCCCGGTCGAAGAGGCCGTTCGCCGCCCGCGCCTTCGCCGCCTTCGCGGCGAGCGCCGATTCCGCCGCGCCCGACAGGACGAGCTCGCCGAGGATTTCCGCGTCGAGCGGACTCGCCTTGATGGCCACATGGTGAAGGCCCGCGAAGTAGCGGGCGCAGACGGCGGGCGGCGCGCACACGTAGGTCGCCCGCAGCCCCGGCGAGATGAGCCGCGTCGTGCCGGAGAGGTAGACGGTGCGGTCGGGGACGCGCGCCTGGAGCGGACGCCGGTTCCGGCCGGGCGGCTGGAGCGAGGCGTCGTCCTCCAGCGCAATCAGGCCGCGCCGCGCGATGACGTCCGCCAGCTCGTCCTTCCGCCGCTCCGTCAGCGTCACGGTCGTCGGGTTGGCGCAGTTCGGCATGAGGAAGACGCCCGTGACGCCGCGCGTCGCCGCCGCGTCGTCGAGGGCGTCGGGCGACATGCCCTGGCCGTCCCCCGCGACCGGCACGAGGCGCGTCCCCGCAAGCCGGGCGAACGCGAGGAGGTTCGCGTAGGTGAACGGGTCGACGGCGATCGCGTCGCCCACGCCGAAGACGGCGAGAAGAGCCGTCGAGATCGCGCCCTGCACGCCGGGGAAGACGGACACGCAGGCCTCCGGCGCGTCCACGCCGCAGCGCGCGAGCCACTGCCGCCCGGCCACGCGGTGCCGCCGCTTGCCGTCCCGGTCGCCGTAGGTGAAGAGGCTTCCCGCCGTCTCGCGCGCCAGCACCGTCCGCGCCGCCGCGACGACCGCCGCCGCCCCGGCTTCGGGGAACGCCTGGACGACGCCCAGGTCGACGAGCCCGTCGCTTTCGTCCTCCGCAAGGCCCGGGACGGACGCGACGAACGTGCCGCGCCCCGTCACGCCGTAGACGAGCCCCTTGCTACGGCAGACCCCGTAGGCGCGCGTGACGGTCGTGAAGTCGATGTCGAGAAAGTCGGCGAGCTCGCGCTGCGGCGGCAGGCGCGTCCCCGGCGGCAGCGCCCCCGACCGCACGTCGCGCTCCAGCGCGGCGGCGAGCGCGAGATACAGGGGGCCTGTCCCCCGCGCGGCGCGCGCGGGCCTCCAGCTCATCGGATAGTTCTCGAACGAATTGACCGGCATCGATGCGCCCCCCGTCACCGGGACGCAGACGCGCCGCGGTCGGGCGAACCGTCCCACGCCGGATCGGGGAACGCAACCGCGCCGAACACGGGGATGACGTCGGGCGACTCATGGCTTCTGCGATTGCGCTCGAACTCGTTGGCATCCACGACAAACACGTCAAAGCCGCCGCGCGGGATGGTCGCAGCATGCGCCCAACAGCTGGATTGCGAAGGCGAACGGACGGATGCGCGGACGCGCGAGCCCGGCGCGCGGCCTGCACACAACCGAGGCGCGCTTCTGTACTTGATCACTGATCATGGCAAATCCCTTCTCGCCGGACGGCATCCGGTGCGACAGGCACCGTACGCGCAACGCCGACAAGCCTTTCACTTGGCTTGCGGCGTAGTATACCATTTTTCGGACGAGGCCGCACGGCCGTGCAGGACACCCCTATCTCGATTTTAAGGATGCCGCTTCCAGAGGTAAAGTTGATTTCGTTGATGGTTTACCCCCTGTAAAGATTGGCTGTTGTTGAAGGATGG
>CAKUGW010000054.1 GCA_934654805.1 uncultured Kiritimatiellota bacterium | reverse complement strand
CAGTATGCCATTATCCTTACTGAGTAGATTCCTTTCATTCTACAAGTTCAGCCAAGCTTGCTTGGCGCACCATGTTCGGTTCTCCTTTCGGTTACTCCTGTCTGGGTGTTTCGGGATGGGCCTCCGCGAAGTCCGCGTCGGCCTGCTTGTTGAAGCGGCGGATGAGGGCGATCTCCTTCGGGTCGTAGGGGCGCAGCGACGGACGCAGCAGGTCGTGAAACCACTTGGTCACGTCAATCGTCTCCGCCAGCTTCGGGTCGCGCTCGATCTTCCTCCAGGTCGCCTCCCACGGCTCGTGCGTCTGGTAGCGTCCGTTGACGAGCCCCCAGTTGAGCGTGCCGATCTTCTCCAGGTAGAACAGCGGATAGTTGTCGAAGACGTCGCAGTGGAACGTCCGCGCCAGCCACTCCGTGTTGACGAGCGGACGCCCGAAGTGCCGTTTCAGCTTGGCGATGAGGCGCACGTGCTTCTCAAAGTTCTCGTAGCAGTGGTAGGAGACGATGTCCGAGAGCTCGCCGGCGAGGAACTGCGCGGGGTTCTCCTTCGGCGACGTGCCGTAGTCGCCCTTCCAGAGGTCGGCCGCGAGCGGCTGGACGGGATCGATCCGCCACGCCAGCTCGAACATCTCGCGCAGCGGCTCGACGCTCGCCTTCTCGCGGTAGGAATTGCCCGGCTCGTTCCAGAGGTTCCAGAAGAGGATGCGCCTGTCCGTGCGGTACTTTGTCATCAGCTCCTCGCACATCGCGTAGAACTTCGGCTTGAGTTCGGGGTCGTCCACGGGCGAGTGGCCCATCTCGCCGGGGAAGCTGCCGTGCTGGGACATCTTGCGCCCGCCGTGGTAGCCGAGGTCGCAGGGCTGGGGGCCGGGCTTCGGCAGCTGCCAGATGCGCTTCGGGCGCATGCAGTCGTTGCCGAGGATGACGATCGCGCGCATCTTGTGCCGGTCGAGGATCGAGAGGGCGCGCTCGAAGTTCGCCATGAAGGCGTCATGCTCGGCGAGCCAGACGCCGAAGCCCTGCAGCTCGACGGCGACGCGCATCGCGTTGAAGCCGATGTCCTCGGCGGCGGCGAGTTCGCGGTCCATCTCCGCGAAGCGCGCCTCCGCGCCGAGCGACTGCCACTGGTCGACACGGTTCGCCGCGCTTGCGGGCATGTAGTTGCAGCCGCGGATCCACGGCTGGGCGTCGTACCAGTTCCACGCCATCTCCTTCGTCCACGGCCCCTGCCGAGCGGCGAGCGCATTCAGGGCCGACAGGGCCACCGCCCCGCCGACAACCGCCATTTTCATCGCCTTCAGCCGCATTTCGCCCGCATTCTGTCGCATTCCACACGCATCCTGCCGCATTTTGCACTCATTCTGTCGCATTTTGCACGTTTTCAGTTGCATTTCATTCACTTTCTGTTGCATCTCGAGATTCCTTTTTCCAGACCTTTGTTCATTCGCCGAACCGGCTTTTTGCCGTTCGCCGAGCCGATGGCGTGTAGTATATCAAAATTCTGCCCCTGAATATACATCTTTTGACAGTAAAAAATGTATCTTATCGGGCAGTCGAGAATTTCCGCACAGAATTCTCAACGCCGCGAAGCGGGCGCAGCGAGGCGCCTCCATCGGCAGTCCCTGACTGATGCCACAGATCCGGCTTGCCTCACGGCACGTCCGTCCGTGTGCCCTTCCACGGGCCGACGACGCGCGCTGTCCGCCCGCCAAGGCGGATCTCGGCCTCCGTGCCCGCCGGCACCTCGACCGTTAGCTCGACCGCGCCGCCGACGCGCCGCCAGCCGCTCGCGAGGACGCCCTTCGGCAGCTTCACCGAGGCGCGCGCCCAGTCGAGGTCGGGGATGGGCTGCGGCTCGATGACGACCTTCCGGAAGCCGTTGGCCGCCGCGCCGTCCGCCAGGCGGATGCCCGCGAGGTACTGGTACGCCCAGCAGGCGAACTCCGCGAACATGATGTGGTTGCGCGACGCGCCGTTGCCCCAGTCCTCCCAGAGCGACGTGCCGCCGCGCCTCTGCCAGACGGACGGGCTCGGCGCGGTGTCCTTCGTGAACATCCGGAACGCGAGATCCGTCCGCCCCGCCTCCGACAGCGCGCGCGGCACCCACTTCATCCCGTGAAGCCCGAAGTCGAGGTGCCCGTCCGCCGCCGCCACGGCCTCGACGAGACGCCGCTCGGCGGCCTTGCGCTCCGACTCCGGCACCATGCCGAACGCCAGCGCCATCGCCTGCGTCGCCTGGCGGCCCTTCTCGTCGCCGTAGCGGCCGTCGCCCCTGAAGTAGGCGCGGACGAAGCCCTGCCGCGCCTCTTCCGCGAAAGCCCCGTAGCGCGCCGCCTCCGCCGGGCGCCCGAGGAGCCGCGCCGTCAGCGCCGCCGTCTCGGCCATGTACCTGAAGTAGCACGTCCCGACGATGCCCTCGCTCGGGCGCGTCCCGGCCGACACCCAGTCGCCGCGCACGCGGCGGAAGACGCCGTCCTTCAGTTCGGGGATCGCCACGCGCTCCAGGTAGTTCGTGAGCGTCGGGTACATGCCGACGAGCGGACGGCTGTCGTTGCGGTAGCGCCAGAGCGTGCGCGGCAGGATCGCGATCACCGCGTCCCAGTCGAGAAAGCCGGGATAGCCCCA
Source organism: uncultured Kiritimatiellota bacterium (assembly GCA_934654805.1). GTDB lineage: Bacteria > Verrucomicrobiota > Kiritimatiellia > RFP12 > UBA1067 > UBA1067. The sequence continues at coordinate 16,837 of CAKUGW010000054.1, read as the reverse complement.
GCCGGAGGTCGGCACGATCTCGGCGATGCGCCCGTCGGCGCGCTGCGACTCGGCGACCTGCTCCAGCCAGTCCGCGTAGGCCGCCGTGTTCTCGTAGGCGTACATCGCGTACTCCGAGGCGAGCGCGGCGTCCGCCGTCCACCCGTTCTTCTCGCGGTGCGGGCAGTCCGTCGGGAAGCCGTTGACGAAGTTCGACCGGTAGGCGCGGTCGGTCGCCGCCATGAGGGCCGAGAACGTCGGGTCGGAGCAGGCGAACGAGCCGATGTCCGCGAAGTCGGTCTGGAGGACGAGCGCCTCGCACTCCTCCAGCCTCGGGGCGCGTCCGAGCCCGCGCACGAACACGTAGCGGAAGCCGTCGTAGGTGAAGCGCGGCTCGTAGGTCTCGCCGGCCTTGCCGAGGGTGACGTAGCGGTCGCACTGGAACACGCCGCCGGGGAGGACGTCGTGCGAAGCCGTCCAGCCGAAGTGGCAGTCGATGCGCCGGGAGGGCCTGCCGTCCGTCGGCGTCTTCGTCCCGTCGCGCGGGTCCGGCGGATCGACCGTCTCGCCGTCGCGCTCGTCATAGCGGAACGTGACGACGCGGCCCGGAATCGCGTCCGAGAGCCGCATCCGCATGACGCCCGCAAGGTCTTCGCCGAAATCGACGCGCCACCAGTCGCCGACGCGATCGACGCGGCGGGCGGGCACGGTGCGCTTCACGACCGTCGGGGGCACCTTCTCCTCGACGAGGCGGCCCTTCGGCGCGGCGACCTCCTGCGCGGGGACGAACGACGCGGAAAGGTCGACGGCGCGGCGGTTCCGCGCATTGATCACCTCGCCCTCGCGGATGCAGTCGTAGCCGACGGGGCTCTCGACCTGCCGCCACGTGCCGTCCGAGACGACGGCGACGCGCGTGCCGTCCGCAAGCTCGGCCTCCAGGCGCGCGATCAGGCGCGGCGGATTCCGCCACGGCGCCATGTCCCAGTTCCACGTGCCGATCGCGCGCACGTCCCACCAGCCGTGCCCGAGGAGGACGCGCAGGGCGTTCTCGCCCGCCGTCAGCTGCGCGGTGACGTCATAGACCGAATAGTAGACGCGCCTGTCGTAGTTGGACGGGATCGGGTCGAGGCGCTTTGCGCCGACGCGGCTTCCGTTCAGGGACGCCTCGTAGTAGCCGAGGCCCGTGATCGCGAGCGTCGCCCGCTTCACGGGACCGGCGAGCGCGAACCGCCTCTCGAAAGCCGGTGAATTCACCTCGCGGCGGAAGACCATCTCCGCCCCCCACGGGACGTCGCGCGGCCCGCCGAGCGCGCGGGCGCCCGTCCAGGCGCCGTCCGTGGCGATCCGCGTCCCGTCCGGCAGGAGAAGCGAGAGGAGCGCGGCCGGTTCCGAACCCGGCGCGGCCGTCGCCTCGACGCGCACGACGTTCTCGCCCGACTTCAGCGCAGGGCCCGCATCGACGAACTTCGCATAGCGGAAGTCGTGGAACGCCCCGACGGGGGCGAGGTCGCGCGCCGCCTCGCCCCAGCGCCGGAGACCGTTGACCGAGACGGCGAACCGGTCGCGCGCGGCGACGACGAGCTCCGCCGTCGCCGGACGTGCCGCGAGCGTGAAGCGCCGCTCGAAGACGGCCTTGCCGCCGCTCCCGCCCTTCGGCGCGATCCACTGCGCCGCGCCGAAATCGTAGTCGGGGAGCGTGACGGCGTTCCCGCCGATCCACTTCGCCCCCGCGAACGGGCCGCCCGCCGCGAGCGCGTTCAGGGCCGACAGGGCCACCGCCCCGCCGACAGCCGCCATTTTCATTGCCTTCAGCCGCATTTCGCTCGCTTTCTGTCGCATTTCGAGATTCCTTTTCCTGTTCCTTTTTCAGTCATCAAACTGGATTTCCCCGTTCGCCGAACAGCATTCGCCGAACTGACTCGGACGTCCGTCACGGCGCGCGCGCTGGCGGCGAGGTCGGCGAGCGAATCCGGGTAGGCCGTCGGCTTCACGACGAGCCACTCCGTGCCGTCCGCCTCCGCCGCCGGCAGGATGCGCCGCCAGTCCGCCAGGTCCCGCGCCGAGCCGACGCCGCACGCGCCGGGGCCAAGCGGGAAGCCCTTCGGCGCGCCCTCCGTCACGCCGGGGATCGCCGGCATGACGTGCATCGTCGGGTTGCGGTGCGGATGCGCCGCGAGCCACGCGAGCGGATCCGCACCGGCGAGGACGCACCAGCCGGGGTCGAACTCCTGCCGGACGCGCGGCGAGAACCGCTCGAACAGCAGGTCGCACACCGTGCGCCTTGAGAACTTGATGCGGAACTCCTGGTCGTGGTTGTGGTAGCCGACCGCGATGCCCTCCGCCGCGCAGACGTCCGCCGCGCGGTTGAGGACGTTCACCAGGAGCTGCCAGTCGTTCTCGTTCTCCGCGCTGCCCTTGAACCACGCGACGTTGATGCGGTCCGTCCCCGCGTCATGGCAGAGGCGGATCGTCTTCGCGAGCTCCGGCTCCACGAGCGCCGAGGGATAGAGCTGCAGCGCGACGAGCGTGAGCCCCGCCTCGGCGCACACGGCCCGCAGCCCCGCGCCGTCCCGCCCGTAGAAGCGGCCCGTCTCGACGCCCGCGAAGCCAAGCGCCCGCGCCGCCTTCAGCGTGCCGAGGAAGTCGCGCGCGCAGCGGTCGCGCACGCCATAGACCTGAAAGGCGAGACGTGCGCGGCGGCGTTCCGGCGCGGCGAAAAGCTCCGGGCCCGACGCGGCAAGCCCTGCCGCACCGAGCCCGGCGACAAACGCGCGGCGCGTCGTCATTCCGCGATCTCCTTCAGGAGCGCGCGCAGCGCGTCCGCCCTCTCCTTCGCCTTCGCCGCGCGCTCGTTCGGCGAGTTCTCTCCGCCGAACTTCGCGTAGGCGTTGATGACGGTCGGCGGGGGCGCCTCCAGTTCCGCGATGGCCTGCCTGAGCTCGGCGACCAGCGGCGCGCATTCGCCGTCGCGTCCGAGCTCGCGCAGGGCCTTGACGCGCCAGTAGTCCATCTCGCCGGCCTTGATCCAGCCCTTGAGCGCGTTCTCCAGTTCGGCCCGATACCCCGCCGCGTCGCCGAGCGCCTTCTTGCACTGCGCCATGAAGTAGCGGCTCTTCGGCTCGCTGCCGGCGTCGCCGGGACGGCCCGCCTGCAGGTTTTCGGGATACGTCGTCGATTCGGCGAAGCGCGCGAGCGCGGTCTTGTAGTCGCCCTTCGCCATCGCCGCGCGGCCGAGGCCGATGCAGGACTCGACGAACGGCTCCAGCAGGCCTTCCGCGCCTTCCCACACGTGGAAGCGCCGCGTCGTCAGGATCTTGTGCGCAGCCCCGTAGTCGCCCGTCGCGTTGAAGAGGTAGGCGAGGCGCAGGACGCAGGCGTCGTACTTCTCGGCCGTCGCGCGGTACTTCAGCAGCGTCGCGAGGCGTTCGGCCGCCGGCACGCCCAGCTTCTCCGCGAGCTTGTCGGCCTCCTCCAGCGTGCGGAAGCTGCCGGGATCCGCCGCAAGCGCCCGGAGGTAGTAGCCGTAGGCTTCGCGGTTCGGGACGCCCGACGGCACGCCCGTGTTGGTGAAGTAGGTGCCGGGATGCGACAGGCCGAAGCCGAGGCAGCGGAGCGCGAGCGCGTGGTTCGGATCGAGCTCGACCGCCTTCTTCCATTCCGCGAGCGCGGCGTCCTTCCGGTCCATGTTCCAGAGGATTTCGCCGAGGAAGTAGTGCGTGTCCGCCGACGGCGCGAGATTCGCCGCCGCGTACTGAAGGACCTCCAGCTCCTCCAGGCGGCTCGGGAAGCAGTAGATCCAGTCCACCTTCGCCAGCGCGGGCTTCGCCGCCGGGTTCAGCTTCGCCTCCGCCGCCGCCTTGAAGTAGGCGAACATCGGGCTGCGGTAGCTGTCGCACGCGGCGACCGTCTCCTTCAGCGGCAGCGCGCCCTCGGTCTTGAACGGCTTCTCCGTCCGCGCCTTCGCGAGCGCGGCGTCGCAGAGCGCGATGACCTCGTCGTAGCAGCCGACCGCCCAGTAGTCGCTCACGCATTCGAGGAGCTGCTGCGCCTTGAGGCCGCGATTCCGCTCCGCCTCGGCGAAGGACGTGCCGCCCGTCCGCTCGACGGCGCCCCAGTATTCGAGCGGATCGCACACGAACGCCCGGTCGAGGCACGGCGCGGCCTCGGCGGCGCGGCCGAGCTTCCGCAGCGCGAGGGCCTTCAGCGTCCAGAGCTTCGCCTCGCCCTGCCCGAGCGCCAGCGCGTCGTCGAGACGCGCCAACGCCTCGTCCCAGTCGCCGCGCCGCATCGCGAGGCGCGCGATTTCGACGTAGGACTCCTTCTTGTAGCTCTGCCGCCACGTGCAGCGCCAGAAGAGGTCTTCGGCGGCCTTGAGGTTGCCGAGGCCCCGCTCGCAGAGCGCGAGGTAGTATTCGGGCGCGGCGTCAAGGGCGCGCGTGTAGTTCTGGGTCGCGCGGGCGACGGCCTTCTCGAGGTAGGGCTTCGCCTCCGCGAACGCGCCGTTCTTCGCGAGCCGCACGCCCATCGCGAGGTTCGCCCGCGAATAGCCGGGGTCGATCTCCAGCGCGCGCGCGTAGTAGGGCACAGGGTCGATGAGGCCGTTGTGGAACTGGTCGAGGCGCAGGCCGACGGCATAGGCGAGCTCCGCGCTCGTGTAGGCCGAGGGCTCCTTCGGGTTCTCGACGACCGGCGGCAGGGGGTCGTGCGGGTCGGGGCCGACGGGCGTGTAGGCGAGGAAGACCTTGCCGTCCGCATCGGCGATCGTCGCGGTGAACTCCTGATCGGCGGCCTCGGCCGCGACCTTGACGGGCTTGCACCACGGCGTGTCCGGGTCGAGGGCGACGTTCCGCTCCTCGAAGACGGGCGCGGCCGCGCCCTTGCGCAGGACGCGCACCGTGCAGCCCTTCAGCGCGCGCGTCGAGTGGAAGCCGACCAGCAGCTCGTCCTTGCCGCGACGGTCGACGTTCACCGCGCCGTCGACCGTGACGTTCTTCACGCCGCCGATGCCCTTCACCGGGAACCAGTACTGGGCGACCCGGCGCGTCTCGTAGGGCGCGATCCACGAGTAGTCGGGCTGGTTGTCGGACCAGCAGCCGACCATCAGCTCCAGGTACGGGCCGTCGTGGTCGGTCAGCACCGTGTCCCAGACGTGCGCCTCCGGGAAGTTGCCCCAGAGGAAGAACTTCTTGCCGACCGTGATGTGGCGGTTCGAGACGTGGGCCGTGCCCATGTTCTTCTTGTGGTCGAGGCCCGCGAGCCAGGCGTTGTCGGGGTCCAGCGCGAAGATCGAGCGCGACTCGATCGTGAAGTTGCGCCACCACGAGAGGTCCATCGTGCCGGAGATGTCGTCGGCGTACTTCGAGCGCTGCGAGGGGATGAGGTCATGCGCCTCCTTGCGCGGGCCGATCGGGAAGCTCGTCCAGTAGTTCTTGTGGTGGTCGAAGCCGAGGTGGCAGCTCGGCGGGAAGAGGATCTGGTAGTCGTCGCCGCAGTGGACGGACACGTTCGCCCAGTAGATCATCGACTCGATCCACGGCTGGCGGTTCATGAACACGTTCTCGGCCCTGAGGACGGCGCGGTCGGGCATCAGCGAGAGGCCGATCGTCCACTTCAGGCGGCGGCGCAGCTCCGTCTCGCCAATCCAGACCGTCTTCGAGCCGTCCGCGTTCGCGGCGATCTTCCAGTCGATCGGCATGGCGGTCGTCGCGCGGTGGTGGTGCGGGAAGTTCCACTCGACGCCGCCGGAGATCCACGCGCCGAGCATGCCGATCAGGGCGGGCTTCACGACGTGCTGGCGGTAGAACGTCTCGAAGCCCGTCGCGCGGTCGGTGAGGTTCAGGAGGTGGCCGCCGTGCTCGGGCAGGAGGCCCATGTGGAGCCAGCGGTTCTCCAGCGTCAGGTACGTGTACGTCTCGTCGGCCTTGCCGTCGAAGAGGACGTCCTGCATCGGGTAGGGGTAGACGCGCCCCTGCGCGCCCTGGTAGACGCGCCCCGTGTAGAACAGGGGCGTCTTGTCGTAGCCGCCCGGCGCATACGTCGGCAGCACGATCGTGTCTTCCTTGACGGTGACGGCGTTCGAGGCCGTCGTTTCTCCGCCCCATGCCGCGCTTATGACGGCGGACAGGGCCACTACTGATATCATCGTGTGTTTCATGGCGGGAAGTATATCACATTTTCGTCCCGCGTATCGACATCTTTTGACAGTAAAAAATGTATCTTATCGGGCAGTCCTGGCCCACGGCAGGTCTTCCGGCTTCTTCTGCGCCGATGGATAGCACTCCCTCCCGCCGGAAATGAGATTTTTCCGCACTTGATTCTCACTTCTCAATATCTGAACAAAATACCGCGTTTCTTGACGTTTTCATTCATTCAAGTTGGGGACAGGCCCCCGTCTGCATGGGGACAGGCCCCGTCTGCGTGGGGACAGGTCACTGGCCGATGCCCCTTGACACCGTAACGTGTTCTCGACCCACTACTTCCAGACGACGCTGAAGCAGAAGGCCTTGTTCGCCGTCTGCGCGGACATGCCCCTTCGGCAATTGAGCGGAGATCGGCGGAACGTGTCATAGCGCCGATTCTCGTCCTCGACAGGCGCCCCGGCCATTGGCAACGACCTGCCGGGGACGCCGAACGAGACGGCGAAGGTCGGCCCGTGCGACTTCGGCAGCCGATTTCAGGTTTTGCCCGGGTCGAGTTGTAGATAAGGTAGAGCTGTCGTGGGAGGCTGTGGAGGTCGGGCGTGTCAGGAGCGAACGAAGCCTCCGCTTGAACCGCACGCGATTCAAGGCTCATGCGATCAGGCTGAAGCCCTGACCCTGCGGACGGCGGCGTCGATCCGGCCGGGGATCGTCACGGGCAGGACATGCTCGCGGCCCGGCACCCACGTCACGGCCGCCTGCGGGAAGACGGACTTGAGGAAGTCCGCATTCGCCGGCCGCACGATGCCGTCGCGCTCGGACTGGAAGACCGCGACGGGGAGCCGGGACACGTGCGGCCACGCGGGCGACTGCGGCAGCGCGCGCAACGGCTCACGCAGGTCGCTCGTCTGGAGGTAGTCAAGGCCCCGCTCCAGGTTGGCGTCGGCGTAGAGCGGCGAGGGGTCGTTGCCGAAGACGAGCTGCGTGCCGAGACGCAGCGCGGCGAGCCGACGTTCGCTCAGGCCCTTCCAGCCGGCGGCCCTGTCCTCCATCAGGAACGGCGACGTCGAGACGAGGACGAGGCCGCACACCTTCTCCGGCTGCCGCAGGAGCAGCCGCAGCGCCGCGTTGCCGCCCATCGAGAAGCCGACGAGCAGGGCCTCGTCGGCGTCCGCCAGCACACGCTCCGGCAAGCCGTCGAGCTGTTCGAGGTAGTCGAAGACCCAGTCGTGCGGAAAGGTGCAGAGCGCCCAGGTCTCAGGCCCCGCCGCCCAGCCGTTGAAGACGAGAACGCGCATCGCAAGCCCCTTTCGCGTCCCGGCTCAGGGGTTCGCGAACGTCAGCGCCGCCGTCGCGAGGAGCGCGCCGTCCGCCGGACGCACGATTGCGCAGCGGAGGTTCGCGCCGTCCACGATCTCGGTACGCGCCTCCAGCTCGTCGCCCGCATGCGCCGCCTGACGGAAGACGATGTCGAGTTCGCGGACAGCACGCGCCCGGAAGGATTCCGGCAACGCCTCCAGCGCCCATTCGACGTAGTGGACGTTGTTCACGTGGTCGTTGAAGTCGTGGTCGGCGCGGCGCACGAGGATGCGCGCCGCCTGGTCGACCTTCGCCAGCGCCGCGAACTTGCCGTGACCGTCCGCCGCCGCGAGCGCGACGCGCGCGACGTCCGGCGGCACGAGCCGCGCGAAGTCCTCGGACGGCTTCACGATCCGCTGCGCCGCGAGATCGACCGTCAGCCACTCGCTCACGCCCTCCAGGATGGGGTCGCCGTCTGCGGCGAACAGCCTGAAGTCGCGCAGGGCGACAAGCCGGCCCTTGAGGCCGCTCGGCCACGTGACGGCCTTCACGTCCGCCCCCCACGGAACGTCGCGCGCGAGCGTCAGGTGCAGCCGTGCGAGCATCCACGAGATGCCGCGCGCCTGAAGCTCCAGAATGCCGAAGCCCAGCCTCTCCGCATGCTCGCCCGCCGCCTCCTGCAGGTAGTTGCAGACGGACGGCAGACTGAGACGGTTGCGCACGCCCGTCTCGTAGCTGCGGACGCGATACGTCAGCTCAAATGCGTTTTCCATGCCGCACATTGTACCAAACGGGCGCGCTCGGAATCAAGCGCACGGGCCTTCCCGGCCCGATTCGCCGACGCAGGGCCTGCGGACGCGAACGCGCGCGAGGAAGCGCGCGTGCAGCAGGAGCGGCGGAATCGTCGCGAGGTTGCAGAGGACGTCCGAGACCGGCATCGACAGCCAGATCGCAAGGGGCTTGTCGTCGAGGACGTGCGGCAGCAGCCACACGATCGGCAGCAGCACGACGCCCTGCCGCAGCAGCGAGAGGAGGATCGCGACGGCGGGCTTGCCGATGGACTGGAAGTAGGTCGTCGCGAGGACGTTGACCGAGATGCACCAGATCATGCAGTTCGCGAGCGCGAGGTCGTGCGCGGCGAGCGCAATGATCTCCGGGTTTTCGCCGGAGACGAACATCCGCGCAATTCCCGTCGGGAACGGCGGCACGACCTGGATGACCCACGCGAAGACGGTGAGGGCCGTCGTCACGACAAAGCCCACCTTCAGCGCGCCCAGGACGCGCCGGAAGTTCCGCGCGCCCCAGTTGTAGCCGAAGATCGGCTGAAGCCCCTGCTGGCAGCCGAGAATCGGCATGAGGACGAGAATCAGCGCGCCGTTGAAGACGCCGAGCGAGGCGATCTCCGCCGTGCGCGACGCCGCGTCCGGCATCCACTTCGCGAACGAGAACTGGAGCGACGCGATGATGACGGAGCTCATCAGCTGCTGGAGGAACGGCGCGAGGCCGATGGCGAGCGTGCGGCCGAGCAGCGGCGGGTAGATTCCGATGCGGCGGAGGCGCAGGCGGACGACGGACTTGCCGCGCCAGTAGTAGCCGAACGCCCACACGGCCGACGCGCACATCGCGAGGTTCGTCGCCCACGCCGCGCCCGCAACGCCCATGCCGCAGCCGAAGATGAGGATCGGGTCCAGCACGAGGTTCGCGCCGAAGCCGACGACCATGCACACCATCGAGCGAATCGCCCCGCCCTCCGCGCGCTGGAGGGCCGAGAGCCCGAACGCGAGGTGCGAGAAGACGTGCGAGGCGAGGACAATCTCCAGGTACGTCTTCGCGGCGGCGTAGGCGCCGGGCGTCACCTTGTCCGCCCCGCACCACGCGAGCACCGTGTCGAGCGAGAGGTAGATCGCGGGAACGAGAACGCCGAAGAGGATGAGCTTCAGGGCGATCGTCTCGCCGAGGATCTTCTCGCAGGCGACGCGGTCGTTCGCGCCGAGCTTGATCGAGAGGAGCGCGGCGTGCCCGACGCCGACGAGCGGGCCGAACGCCGTGAGGAACATCATCACGGGCATCGCGAGCTGAAGGCCCGCCATCGCGTCCACGCCGCAGCCCTGGCCAATGAACACGCGGTCGACGACCGCGTAGAGGGCGTTCAGCGTCATCGCGACCAGCGCCGGCCACGAGTATTTCAGCAGCAGCCGCCCCAGGTTGCCCTTGTCCAGCTCGTCAAGATTCGCTTTCAACGCCAAGGCCCCTCGCTTTCCCTAACCACAGGCCTCGCAGACGCGCACGGATCGCGCGACAGGCCAACGGCCCGCGCCAAGCCGCGGTCAAGCCGCCCGTCAAAACACGATCGCGACCTTGGGCAGGGCCTTGCGGATGCGGGCCATCTCCGCCGCCGAAAGATTGAGTTCGCCCAGCTGCAGCGACTGCAGCGTCGTCCAGGCCGACAGGTCGTCCGGCAGCTTCGTCAGCCGCGTCGCGTTGAACGAGAGGTTCTTCAGGCCCCTCTTCGCCGCGAGCCACGCCGGGACTTCCCGGATCGGGTTGCCCGACAGCTCGACGTCCGTCAGCGCCGGCAGGTCCTTCAGCGTCGCCGGGACTTCCGTCAGGCGGTTGTTCTTCAGGTAGATGCGCCGCAGCTGCGTCAGCCCCTTCAGGTCCGGCAGCGCCGACAGCCGGTTGTCGTTCAGGCGCAGCCACTTCAGGCCCGCGAGCTGCGCGACAGGATCGACGTTCGTCAGCGCGTTGCGGTCGAGGTTCAGGTAGTCGCCGACCTTCGCGAGGTCGGTCGCCTTCAGGTCCGAAAGCCCCCTGTCCTGAAGGTACAGGCGGCTTTCGGCCGGAACCGACCTGTAGGCCGGCTCCGGCTCGTCGAAGCACCCCGCAACGGCGGCAAGCGCCGTTGCGAGCAGGGTTGCACGGGATTTACGCATTGGCCGCCGCGGCGATGATGCCGGCGAAGTCGGCCGCCTTGAGGGCCGCGCCGCCGATGAGGCCGCCGTCGATGTCCTTCTTCGCGAGGAGCTCCGCCGCGTTGCCCGGCTTCATCGACCCGCCGTACTGGATGCGCACGGTCTCGGCCGTCTCGGCGCCGACGAGCTTCGCGAGCGTCGCGCGGATGAGGGCGTGGACTTCCTGCGCCTGGTCGGGGGTCGCGGTCTTGCCGGTGCCGATCGCCCAGACGGGCTCATAGGCGATGACGAGCTTCGCGCAGTCCGCCGCCGTGACGTCCTTGAGGCCGACGTTCATCTGGCGCTCGATGACCTCCACGAGCTTGCCCGCCTCGCGCTCCTCCAGCGTCTCGCCGACGCAGACGATGGCCGTGAGGCCGGCCGCGATGGCGGCGCGCGCGCGGAGGTTCACCGTCTCGTCCGTCTCGCCGAAGTACTGGCGGCGTTCGCTGTGTCCGAGGATGACGTACTTCGCGCCCGCGTCGAGGAGCATGCCCGTCGAGATCTCGCCCGTGTAGGCGCCCGACTCCTTCCAGTGGCAGTTCTCCGCGCCGATCTCGACCTGCGTGCCCGCGGCGGCGGCGATGGCGGCCGGGACGTCGATCGCGGGCGTGCAGCACACGATGTCGACCTTGCCGGCGAAGTCCTTGGTCGCCTCGGCGACGCCCTTGACGAGGGCGGCGGTCTCCGACGGCTTGACGTTCATCTTCCAGTTTCCAGCGATGATTTTCTTTCTGCTCATTGTTTTTTCCTTTTTCTTGGGAACCAAGTCCCTGTCGTTCAAATTCCAAGACGCCCAGCCAGACGGACAGGATCACCTTTCCACTTCTCCGCCTTTCACCTTTCCACCGTACTTCCTGTACTTGACGCCGGCGGCGGTGAACATCTTCTCGACCGTCTCGAGAAAGGCGTAGTCGCCGCCGTAGACGACCTCCGCGATGCCCGCGTTGATGATGAGCTTCGCGCAGGTGAGGCAGGGCGAGATCGTGACGTAGATGGTTGCGCCCTCGATCGACGGGCCGTAGCACGCCGCCTGGCAGATCGCGTTCTGCTCGGCGTGGGTGCAGAGGCACTCGTCGAGGTGCGTCCCGCTCTTGGCGTGGCCCGCGCAGCGCGGGCACCCGCCCTCGAAGCAGTTCTTCACGCCCTTGGGCGTGCCGTTGTAGCCGGCGGAGAGGACGTGGTGGTTGCGCGCGATGACGGCCCCGACGCTGCGGCGCGAGCAGTTGGAGCGTCGCGCAACGACCTGCGCGATCTCCATGAAGTACTCGTCCCACGACGGACGCGGATCTTTGACCTTCTTCGCCATTGGCGGCGTATTATATCAAAATCGGCGGTGACTGTCTCAACCGCACGGCAGCTTCAGCGTGAAGACGCAGCCCTTCGGACGGTTCGCGCGCACGGAAAGGTCCCCGCCCATCGCCCGCGCGAACGCCCGCGCCGTGCAGAGCCCGATGCCGAAGCCGCCCTTGCCGGACGTCAGCGCCGTGCGCGCGCGGTAGTAGCGGTCGAACGCCTTGCGCATCTGCCGCGCCGTCAGGCCCTGCCCCTCGTCCGCGAACGCGACGACCGCGAACGCCGCCTCCCGCCGGAAGCGCACGGCGACCCGTCCGTAGGGCGCGGCGTACTTGAGGTCGTTGCCGAACAGGTTCCAGAGGATCTGCAGCGTCCACGTCTCGTCGGCGCAGACGGGCAGCCCACCGGCCGGCGCCTCGCCGAACGCCACCGGGCCGGACGCCTCCTCCGCATAGTCGGCGGCGAAGAGCTGCGCGGCCTCCCGCGTGAGCGCGGCGAGGTCGAACGCCTTCCGCTCCGGCGCCCTCCGGCGTCCGCCGAGGCGCAGGAAGTCCTTGATGTTGCCCACAATGAGGAGCAGCCGCTCGACGAGCCGCCGCGCCTCCGCGTCGTCGCGCCCGACCAGGAACCGCAGCCCGACAAGCGGCGTCGTGAGGTCGTGGGCCGTCGCGGCGAGGAAGTCGTCCCGCTCGCGCATGAAGCGCACGAAGCAGGCGACCGCGAACGCGCTCAGGGCCGCGAGGACGAGCGCGACGAGCGCCCCGCCGCCGTAGAAGACGAGCGCGTAGGGGAACGGACGCTGCGCGGGGACTTTCGCGACGCGCCACTCCTGCTCGGCGCGCCGCCACCAGACCGTCGTCTCGTCGCCGTCCGCCGCATAGCCCCACGGCGCGCCGTTGACCTTGCCCGACTGCCGCCAGCCCTTCGGACGCTCGGCGACGGACGCGAACGCGGCGGGCCGCTCGGCGATCGACTCGGCGACGTCGCGGTACTCGCGGCCGATGCGCCCGGGCTCGGCGCGGATGGCCTTCGGCACGTGCGCCGCGACCAGCACAGTCCCGGCCGCAATCAGCAAAGCCGCCGGCAGGCAGATGAGGAGCGAGAAGACGAAGACGCGGAAGCGGGTCATAGGCCCATGAGCTTCCGCGCGGCGGCGAACGGCGCGGCGAGATCGACCTTGCGCGAACAGCCGGCGGACGCCGCGCCGTCCCACGCGGCGTAGCCGCCCGCGACGAGCCCGTCCACGAAGCGGCGGAACTTGTGCGGCCCCGGATTCAGGTTGTCGAGCGCGACGACCTCGGCCGTGCCGAACGTGCACGCCTCGGAGAGCATGCCCGTCGATTCGGCGGTCACGTAGAGGCGTTTCGCGAGGCTCACGAACGCGGGAATCGGGTTGAAGCGGTCTTTCGAGTAGAGGAGCCTGTAGTCCCACGGATACGAATCGACGACGTCCTCGACGTCGGGCGGCGTCCGCCGCGAGGTCGTCACGGCCTTCGCGCCCGGCTGCGCGAAGATCGCGTCCAGCTTTCGGTGCATCCAGTCCGCCGTCAGCGTCGCGCGCTTGTTCGGGCCGCCGACGATCACGGCGATCTCCGGCACGACGTCCGTGCGCGCCCGGAAGTCGGCGACGCCTTTCGCGTAGAACGCCGCGTCGTTCGCGACGAGGTTCGCGGGAATCTCGATCACGTTCGGCGCCTTCGGCGGACGGTCGAACGCCGGCGCGAGGATGCAGTCGAACGTCGCGATCCGGTAGCCGCGCGGATAGAGGACGACGCCCCCCTTCACGCCGAGCCGCCGCGCAAGCGTCTTCACCGCGCAGAACGTGCCCGACCCCGTGCCGACGACAGCCGCGTAGCCGCTGTGCGGCGTGATCCCGTCCAGCCCCGTGAACAGCGACAAGCAGCCGACGCCCGCGCGGTCGAGCAGATAGCTCACCGCCTTGTGGAGCTTCGACTTGAAATGGATCTCGACGCAATCGACCGCGTCGCCGCCAAGCGCACGCGCAAAGGCCCGCGACTGGTTCTCGTGCCCGGCCTTGCCGTCCGTCAGGATCAGGATCTTCTTCATGCTCATGCGCAGATTATACCATTTCCCTTTCGCGCCGACTTGACGCACGCCGTCTCGAGCGTGTTTCTGTTAGCCGGCGCTTTCGACGAGACCGCCCATCATCAGCTTGTGGGCTTTGAGGAGGTCTTTCACCTTGTAGGGGTCGATGCTTTCTATCGCCTCGTATGCCGCCGCCGCGCACAAGACCTCGTCTATCTCCTTTTGCGGGGCGACAACCTTCTTCCCTGCGAGAACAGCGGTGACCTGGTCCTCCGTGAGGGTGTTTCCCTCGATGGCGGTTGAGCCGTGAATCGTCTTGATGCGGTTTGTCTTGCGAAGCCGTACGCCTTTGACGCCTGAAATCTCGATGTCAAACCTCTCCACGGCGGCGGATATCTCGGCGATGAGATTCACCGCCTCTTCGCTCACCTTGTACGGCGGAATGTACTTTTCTTTAGATCTCATAGTGTCTTGAATCCCTCATTCTCCTTTTGTCGCTCCCTATCACTTCTTCACGATCCACTTGCCGCCTTTGTCTCCGCCTTCCCGGACAAGGAGGCCAACCTCTTTCATGGCACGTATGGCGCGCCAGACACTGATTGAGGAAAAGCCCAGTCTCTTGGCGACGGAAGGAATATCAACTTCTGGGTCTTCAGCGAAGGCAGCAAGAACCATTCTGGCGTTTTCGCGGAAGTCGTTTCTATATGCACCCATCAGAATATCGAACTCGCCTTTTTCACCTTCACTTCCTTGCTTTTCATCGTCACTTATCCGATTTACATCTTCACTTACGGCCTTTTTCATCTTCACTTCGGCGTTTAATCTTCACTTATGGCCTTTTTCTCCCTCACTTCCGGCGTTTTCACCCCCACTTCCGACTCGTCTGCCTCAAACTCGACTATTACCTTGGTACGATCGGGTTCGTAGGATTCAATAATGGACGGCTCGGCGAACTTCTCTTTCTCCCAGACACCATACAGGCTCGACAACCCCATGCCAGAACGCTCGCCGATGCGCACCAGCGAGAAGATGTTGAATATCTTTCCGTTTCGCGCGTCGCTCGTGCCGCCCGCGATTGCTACGGACTTGCTCATGCGCAGCGTCCCCGGATTCGAGACCTCCAGCCGCTTGGGGTACTTGTCAATCACGATGCCGCGCCGACATAGACCGGGCGGACGGTACGCTCCGCGCACGGGACTTCGACGACAACAAGCTGTTTGCCGCCAACCTCGACGGGATAGACCGACTCGTTGAACAGGACGTTCGCGCTGATCTTCTCGGCGTTGTTGACCGCGTTCCAGATGTCGGCCACCGTTTTCTCTACCTTCGGCAATCCCTCGACCTCGCGCTTGCCGTCCTTTTCGCGGATGCCAAGGATGATGGTTCCGCCGTCCGTGTTGGCGAACGCGCTGTACGACGGCCAGAAGTCGGCGGGGACGCCGCCTCTCGCCCGCTTGAACTCGACGGCGGCATTCTCGCTCATTGCCACAAGCTTCTTGATCTCTTCGCTCTTCATCCCAACTCCTCTTGGAAGATTATATCACGGTTCTCCTTGGCGTGGTTGGTCGTCCAGTATTGTTTCGCCGTGTGGGTGATTTCAATTTCAACGCCATCAATGCCCGACAATCGCTCCGCCATGCGCTCGGCGAGATACACAGAGCGGTGCTGCCCACCACGTTCGCGGCGGCGACCTCGCGGGCCTTCGCCCACGTCTCCTCGGAGACGAGCGGCGCGTGGATGCCCTTGTACTCCCGCTCCTTGTAGGTGACGTAGCCCTTGTAGGCGATGTTTTCGAGGATGCGGTAGACGTTCGCCGTCCGCCAAGGCTTCCCCGCCTCCTTGTCGCCGAACCGCTCGTTCAGCTCGACGGCGACCTGCCTCGCGCTCTTGATGACGAGATACCTCTCGAAGATGAACCGGACGCGCTTCGCCGCTTCCTCGTCCACGACGAGTTCGACGTGTTGCGTCTTGGCGTAACCGTAGGGCGTGGCGGCGGATGCCCACCGGCCCGCCATCCGTGCGGCGCGGATCTGCCCGTTGATGCGCTCCGAGTCGATCTCCCGCTCGTACTCCGCGAAGTCCATCAGCACACCCGTCGCAGCGCGTCCGCCGCTCGTCTGCATCTCGACGAACTGCGTGGCGGTGACGATGGTCACGTTGTACTGCCGGAACTCGTGTACGAGGTTCCAGAAGTCGCGCTTGTTGCGGCTGATGCGGTCGAGCTTGTAGATCACGACCACGTCGACCTCGCCGGCGCGAACGGAGTCCATCATCTTCTGGAACTCCGGGCGGTTCGTGGTCCCGCCGGAGAACCCGCCGTCGGCGTAGACGCGCCCCGTGAACCGCCAGCCTTCACCCGCGTGGCGTTCGATGTACGCCTTGCAGGTGTCCGTCTGGCAGTCGATGGACGTGTAGTCGCGGTCGAGACCGTCCGACGAGCTCTTGCGGCAGTAGATGACGCATCGCTTCTCCGCAGCTGGGGTCTGCCGGTTCTCGATGTCCATGTCAATCCCCCTGCTTCATGCTCTTGAGCGACGGAAGGTGGAAGAACTCGCGTCCGTTCCAATTCGTGCCGGTGATGCGCTTCGCGACCACAGAGGGCGACCGGTAGGTCTGTCCGAGGTACTCGTACTGCTTCGGGCCTCGGTAGACGAGGACGTGCTTCTCGCCGTGCCACTCACGGACGAACTGCGTACCGGGCAGGAGTGACTCGCGCCCCTTGCGCCGCTCCTCGCGCTTCTCGAGCGAGGCGTTGAGGACGGCGGCGGTGGCATCGGAGATGCGGAGGTTGTAGTGCTCCTCCTGGAGGCGGTAGATCGCCTCCTGACGGAGGGGCGCGGTGCAGCGCGTCGGGCTGCCCGTGAAGAATCGGACGTATCTGGCGAGTATCTGGTTCGCGTTCATCTTCTGGATCGCGGCGATCTCGGCAAGCAGGGTATGTGGCGGTTGTGTCATCAGAGCCTTTCCTTTACGGTGTGACATTACACCATACTGTTTCTGGAATATCCAGTCGGGTTATCGACTTTCTGCGTATGCGGGCGCGGGGGCTTCTGGGGAATATCCCCCGACCGTAGGTCGTCCGCGAAGCGGATGCCCTCGCAGGGGTGCGCGGGACGGTCTGCGGCGTAG
>CAKUGW010000053.1 GCA_934654805.1 uncultured Kiritimatiellota bacterium | reverse complement strand
GGTAGGCCTTCTCGAGGTCGCCCGCCGCCTCGGCGCAGCGGCCGAGCGGGTAGACGACGTTCTTCTTGAGCTCGTCCATCGTCGGGATCGCGTCGCGCGCCGTCTCGAGCTGCATGACGCCCATGTCGGTCTGCCCCTGCGCGAGGAAGCACATCGCGAGGTAGTAGAGCGCCCAGAGCCGGTCCTTCGGCGACTTCTGCGCGAGCTGCAGGTGCGTCAGGGCCTCCTCGTAGTAGCCGTAGGTGTAGTACTGCTTGCCGAGCTCGAAGCGGAGGTGCAGGTCGTTCGGGTAGCGCTCGACGCGCTGGGCGAGGTCGTCGAAGACGAACTGGTTCTTCTCGCCCTCCATGTTGACGGCCTCCTCCTCGCGGCCTTCCGCGCGCAGGGCCTCGATCTGCTGGTCGTAGTACTGCACCTTCGTCTGCGAGAGCATGCGGTCGAGCTCCGGGTCCATCGTGCCGGATGCCGCGATCGCCTGCTGGAGGACGTCGATCGCCTCGTAGTAGCGCTTGCCCTGGATGTAGATGCGGGCGAGCGCGCGGCGCGCGTTCATGTTCTTCGGCTCCGCCTCGATCTGCTTGAGCTTCTCCTGGATCAGGATCTCGGCGTCGTCGCCCGTGACGACCGCCTTGTTCGCGGCGTCGAGCTTCGCGGCCTGCTCCTTGTTCGCGATCAGGTTCTGGAAGCCGCCCTTCTTGCCGACGGACTGCTCCCAGCCCTCGTTCATCGTCGCGCGCGCCTCGGTGTTCTTCAGCAGCTGCAGGATGCGCTGGTCGCCGGGCTTCAGTTCGGCGAGCTTCTGGTAGGCGTCGCGCGCCTTGTCCCAGCGCTTCGCCATCGTGTAGTACGTCGCCACGCGCTCCAGGAGGGCCGGGTCCCTGTTCGAGCACTCGTACGCCGCCTCGACCGTGATCGCCGCGTGGTCGGCCTTGCCGGCCGCCTCCGCCGCCTTGACGGCCGCCTCGATGTTGTCCGCGTCGAGCGGATTCTGCGAGAGGAGCTTCTCCGCCTCGGCCATCGCCTCGGCGGCCTTCCCCTTCTTGATGAGGCCGGCGATCTTCTGCCGCGCCATCATGTAGCCGAGCTTCGCGCCGAAGCCGGCCTTGCCGTTCTTGCGGAAGTTCGCGATCTGCGCCGCGCGCAGGAGCTTGCGCGTCTCCAGCACGTCCGGCGCGGCCGCGACCGCCTCCATCAGCATGTCCACCGCAAGCTCGTAGCGGCCCGTCTCCAGCGCCTGCCGCCCGCGGTTCGTGAAATTCTGCGCCTTCTGGGCAAGATCGACCGCCATCACGAAACCTCCAGTCTTGCGTCATCCAGCTTGCCGAGCACGCCGCCGGCCTTGTAGGTCTTCAGCATGAAGTGCGTCGCCGTCGAGAGGACGCCGTCGATCGTCGACAGGTCCTGCGCGACGAACTGCGCGACGTCCTGCAGGCTCTCGCCCTTCACGAACACCAAAAGGTCATAGGCGCCGCTCATCAGGAAGCACGCCTCGACCTGCTCGAACTTTGAGATCCGTTCGGCGAGCTTGCCGAACCCGCAGTCCCGCTGCGGCGTGATCTTCAGCTCGATCACGGCATGAACTTCATTCGTTTCCATGTTCAGTTCTCCCATTTGAGATTGAGGACATCGTCCACGACCTGGCGCGCCAGGTCCTCGGCCAGCCGCCCGGAGGCGTCGCGCTGGGCCGTCGTCTGGTCCTGCCCCGTCGCATACGCGGCCCGTGCCGTGTACTCGCGGTTGTCGACCAGAACCTTGCCCGCGCGCTTGTCGATGACGGACACCTCGAACGTCCCCACAAGCTCGTAGCCGGAAATCCGCAGCCCCGAACGACGGTCGTAGGCGGCCGTCCCGGACGACACCGCGCGCGCAACGCCCTGAATCTCCAGCGCCGCGTCGCCCGCCGGGCGGATCTTGAACGTGCCCTCGCGCTGGAACTCGCGCAGCACCTGACGCGCGGCGATTGCGCCGATCTCCTGAAGTTCGGAGTCGTTGCGGAACGTCGGCACGGCCACCGTCCGCATCGCCGCCGGCACGGACGGACGCCAGCGGTAGTTCGCGCCGCAGCCGCAGAGGACGCCGACAAGGGACAGGGCCAGCAGAAGACGAATCGCTTTCACTTTTCAGAGCCTTTCAATTCTGCCAGGCGCGCACGCGCCGCGTCGGCGTGCACGCCTTCGGGGTACTGCGCGAGGAACTTCTCGTAGGCGTTGATCGCGCTGCGCTTCGTGCGCGTCTTCGAGTCGTAGAACTGCGCGCTGCGGTACGCCTCGTCCGCCAGCAGCGTCTCGACGCGCGAGAGCATTTCGCAGATGGCCTCGCGATCCTCCGCACGGCACGACTCGCGCGCGAGCCGAAGAAAGCCCTGCGTGTCGAGGGCGCGCGAACGGTTGTAGGCGTGGTCGTCCAGCAGGACGAGACGCGCCTTCGCCTCGCTCACGAGCGCGGTCTTCGCCTCGTCCGCATCGGGATAGATGTTGCGCAGGTTCTCGTAGACCTGCACGGCCTTGCCGTACTCGCCCTCCTTCTCGCGCAGCGCGCCGATCGTGAGCAGTGCCTCCGGCACCCACTTCGCGCCCGGCGCGTGCAGCACACACGCCTCGAACGCGCGGCGGACGTCCACGACGTTCTCGAAGTGGACGAACATCACCTCCTTGCCCTCGGCCTTCATCTGCCACGCGATCCGATAGAGCTTGTCGGCGATCCGGTCATAGTCGGCCTGAAGCGAGTAGAAGTCGAGCAGGTAGCGGTATTCCGCAAACGCCTCCTCCGTCTCGCCCAGGCGCGTCAGGCAGAGCTCCGCGAGGGCTTGCTGGGCCTTCGGGGCCTCCGGCGAAGTCGGCCACTCGCGCACGAGCGCGTCGAGCTGGCGGCGCGCCTTCGCGAAGTCGCCTTCGCGGATCAGGTCAACGCAGTAGGCGAGCTGGCTCTTCGCGTCCTCCCGGTTCGGACCGAAAATGAACGCGAACCAGCGCGGGCTCTTGCGCTGGGGACTGACGATCGTCTTCTCGTTGTCGAAGCCGGGGTAGGCGTCGGTCGCGTAGCGGATGGCCGTCTGGGCGCCTGATCCGGCGCCCGGCGTCTGGACGTCCTGCGCACGGGCGGCACCGCCCGCGAGAAGCGCGGCTGTCGCCGCGACGAATATGGTCTTTCTGTTCACGTCCCACATTATACCATAAAATGAGGGAAATCGGGGTCAGACGTCGATGCGGATGATCTTCCGGATCATGAGCCAGCCGATGGCGATGAGCGCGCACATCCCCAAGATGGCGAGGACGCCCGTCGGGCTCGTCAGGAACGGGATCATCAGCTTCGGCTTGATGAGCGTCATCACGACGCCGAGGAAGACCGGCATCGCCGAGACGATGAGCCCCTGAAGCCGCCCTTGCGCCGTCAGCGACTTCACCTTGCGCTCGATCTTCTGCCGCCCGCGAATCGTCTCCGAGATCTTGTCGAAGATCTCCGTCACGTTGCCGCCCGTCTTGCGGGAGATGAGGATCGCCGTCGTCACGAGCGTCAGGTCGTCAGAGCCGACGCGCGCCGACAGCGACTCCAGCGCCTCCTCGAAGCCCATGCCGATCTTCAGCTGCTGCTGGAGAATCGCGAACTCCTCGCTCACCGGCGGCTCGCCCTGCTCGACGACGGACTCGAACGCCTGCGAGAGCGAGAAGCCCGCCCGCAGTGCGTTCGACATCGTCGCCAGCGTCTCGGGCAGCTGCCGGTTGAACGCCGCGCGCCGCTTGTTGTCCAGGTAGCGAGCAAGCGGCGACTCGCCGTTCTGCCACCCGGCCTTGATCTTCACGCCAGAGGCGAAATACCACGCGAGCCCGGCAAAGGCCCCCGCGAACAGCACGACAATCAGCCAAACGGTCATTCCTGGAACATCCTCATGTCAATGTGGATGCCCCGGCTCTTGAGCTGGTCGATCCACGTCGGAATCGCCCCCGTCGGCTTCATCTCGCCGAGAATCTTCCCGTGCGCGTCGACGCCCGTCTGGCGGAACGCGAAGATATCCTGCATGACGATCTGGTTGCCTTCGAGCCCCGTCACCTCCGTGATCGCCGTCACCTTGCGCGAGCCGTCGCTCATCCGCGACTCGTGGATGATGATGTCGACCGCGCTCGCGATCTGCTCGCGGATCGCCCGGCTCGGCAGCTCCATCCCGCTCATGAGCACCATCGTCTCCAGGCGCGAGATGACGTCGCGCGGCGAGTTCGCGTGCACGGTCGTCAGCGACCCGTCGTGGCCCGTGTTCATCGCCTGGAGCATGTCGAGTGCCTCGCCGCCACGACATTCGCCGACGATGATGCGGTCGGGTCGCATGCGCAGGCAGTTCTTCACGAGGTCGCGGATCGGCACGGCGCCCTTCCCCTCGATGTTCGCGGGGCGCGCCTCCAGCCGCACGACGTGCGGCTGCTGAAGCCGCAGCTCCGCCGCGTCCTCGACGGTGATGATGCGCTCGGTCGCCGGAATGAAGCCCGACAGCAGGTTAAGGAGCGTCGTCTTGCCCGAGCCCGTGCCGCCCGCGACGATGATGTTCTTCCGCAGCGTGACGCAGAGCCGCATGAACTCCGCCGCGTCGTGCGTCCACGTGCCGAAGCGGATGAAGTCCTCCGGCGTCAGGGCCTTCTTCGCGAACTTGCGGATCGTGATCGTCGGGCCGGAGAGCGCGAGCGGCGCGATGATCGCGTTGACGCGGCTGCCGTCCGGCAGGCGCGCGTCCACATACGGCTGGGACTCGTCGCAGCGACGACCGAGCGGCGCAATGATGCGCTCGATGACGGCCATGACGCTCGCGTCGTCCGAGAACTGGCAGTCCGAGAGCGCCAGCTTGCCGTGGCGCTCGACGTAAACGTGCGCGGGGCCGTTGACCATGATCTCCGAAACCGAGTCATCCGCGAGCAGGTCCTCCAGCGGGCCGAGGCGCATCGCCTCGTTGAAGACGTCGTCCTCCAGCCGCACGGGGTCGATGCCCTCCGGGAGGCGCCCGTTCGCGACTACCTCGTCGATGATGGCGCGGATCTTCGCGCGCGCGTTCTCCTCCAGCCCCTCGCGATCCACGCCCTGGACGGTGAGCTTCTTCATGTCCATGCGCTTCAGCAGCTCGTGCTGGATCTGCTTCTGCACGCTGCGCCGCAGCGCGCGCATCGGGTCGTCGACCGGTGCGGACGGCGGCTCGGCGGCTTCGGGGCTCGCGCCCGAAGCAAATTCAGGACGATCAGCCGACGGCTCGCGCGCCGCGTCATCGAAACCAACGGCGTCTGATTCGCTTCGACCGCCCCCCTCGCCATCAGCGGCTTCAGTCGCCGCGTCACGCGCGTCTTTATCGGGACCGGCGGCTTCAGCCGCCGGCTCTTCGCTCACGCGCAGCATGCCGCTGCCGACCTGCACGACCTTGCCGCCGTCGAGCGCCTCGGCGCGGTCAATCGCGACGCCGTTCACGAACGTGCCGTTCGCGCTGTGCAGGTCTTCGATCAGCACGCGTGCGCCGCGCACGGTCAGGATCGCGTGCCGCTCGCTCACGTCAGGCGAGGCGAAGCGGATGCGGCAGCTCTCGCCGCGCCCGATGAGATAGGCGCCGTCCGTCAGTTCCCGCGTCTCGCGCACGCCGTCGATGAGCGTCGTCAGAACCATGTCGTCGTCCTCCTCGTCAGCGGTTGGTCAGCTTCTGGCTCTGGCGCTTGAGGTTCAGCTCCTCGATCTCGCCCTGGATCTTCTCGAAGTCGACCTTCGGCAGCTCCTTCTCGAACGACGTGTCGTTGCGGTTGCGCAGCGAGAGGACGAGCCGCCCCTTCATCTGCTCGGCGAACGCGAGCATCTCGGCCTCGCGCGGCGTGACCTCCAGCGTGACGGTCGAGTAGCCGGACGACAGGCCGAGGTCCTTCGCGCGCGTCTTCGCCGTCCGCGAGCCGGTCGCGAGCACGAGCACGTTCTGGAGGATCGTGCAGGTGACGAAGTTCTTCTTGCGCGCATCGCCCCGGTCGAAGTCGAACGTGCCGATCACGTCCACATGGTCGTTCGGCTTCACCATCGACGAGACGCTCGCCGCGCCCGTGCAGTTGATCGACACCGCGCGCATCGTCCGCTTGATGTCCGCCGAAAGCCCCGTCGCCGTCGGGTTGCCGCCCTCGATGTCGGCCCAGAAGAGGACGTCGCCCGCCTTGTGGCCGAGGAGCGTCTTGCGCCCCAGCACCTCGCCGAGGCTTTCGAGCTCCAGCGCCTGCCCGCGCATGCCGATCGCCGGCACGGTCTTGAGGCCGAGGTCGCTTTTCGCGAGCACCGTGCCGGACGGCACCTCCTTCTTGAAGCACAGGACGTCCAGCGTGCCGTACTTGCTGTTGATCGCGTTCTTGAGATCCCGCACCTCGGCGTCCTTCGCCGACAGGTAGATGCGCGTCAGCACGGCGGCCAGGACGCCGGCGACGAGGCTGATGACGAGTACGATCTTTCGCTTCATGCCCGTATTATAGCAAATCTGGCCCGGCTGCGGCACACGCGAAAGGGCCTTGGCCCCCGTCCGGCGATGGCCTACTAAAGGAGGATCGCCCTGATCGCCCGCGCAAAGGCCCGGCCCATCGGGACTGAGCCGTAGTCGTTCGGGTGGCAGTGGTCGTGCGTCGCCTCGCCGTCCGCCGGGACCAGCCCCTCCGCCGACAGATAGCGCAGACGCGCCGACAGCGCCGAGCCCTCGGCCCGCAGACGGTCGTACACGCCCTTCATCGCCACGTTCGTCGGCAGGCGCCTCCCGTTCGGCTCGATGCCTTCGCAGACGAGAATCGGAACGTCCGGCCGCGCCGCGTGCAGCTTGCGAAGGAAAGGCTCCAGCCGTTCGCGGATCATGTCCGGCGTGCAGTTCCAGACCGGATCGACGAGATAAAGCGCGGCATCAATCCGCGCCAGCACGTCCGCCATCGCCGACTCCAGCCGCGCCTGGCCCGAAAAGCCGAGGTTCACGTAGGGCACGTCCGCCGCGCGTCCCGCGACGCTGGTGAAGCACATCCCCGGACGGGACGCGCAGCCGCCGTGGACGATCGACGTGCCGTAATGGACGACAGGACGCCCGATGCCGCTCGGATGCCGCCACCGCGCCAGCTTCGCCCCTTTCGGCAGGCCGAGGCGGATGCTGCGGACGACGCCGCGCGTCGGCAGGTAGACCCGCACCGGACGAAGCCCCCGCCCCGGCATTTCGACGCAGACCGCATTCGTCGGGTTCGACAGGTCGGAAAGCCGCCCGTTCCGCACGAACCGCCACTTGTCGTCCACCGTGTCGTAGATGTCGACGCCATACAGGCCCTGCGGCGGAATGTAGGGATCGCGTCCGCGCTTCTCGTCCAAGACCCATTCGACCGCGAGCCGATCGGCGTCGGTTGCGAACAGGAAGTAGTGCCCCGTCGACTGGTCGGACATGGCGCGGACGCCCGCCGAACAGCGCGGCAGCAAGTCCGCCGCGATGCGTCCGTAGGGCTGGGGCGTGTTCGCAAAGCCCTTCGACTCCAGCGGCAGCGACAGGCCGTCCACCCATTCGAGGCCGTTCGTGTCGGCCTGCGACCGATCCGCCGCGATGCGCTCGTCGAACTGGGAGACGTCCGCAAAAACGCGCGGCGCCCCAAGGGCAACCGCGACAGCCAATCCAATCTGCACTCTTTTCATCATCTTGTTCTCCTTCTTGTTTCTGCCTGAACTTGTTTTTCCGAGACTTCCACGGCCGAATAGGGCGCGACGGCGACCGCGCGCACGCCGCCCGCGTCGCGCACGGTGACGGCTCCGGACGGCGTCGCGTTGACGATGACCGTGCGCCGCCCGTCGTCCGCGAGATCGACGACGCGGTTCGGCGCATAGACCGCGACGATGCGCTCGGCGTCGCTCCAGCCCTCGAGGACGGGATAGCCCTCGGCCGGGCCGTGCGCGCGGAACCCGCCCTTCTGCAGCGCCGCGCGATGCGCGTCGGCAAAGGCGATCCACTTGCGGATCTCGGCCTTCTGCGCCGCCGGGATCGTGTCCAGCACCATCGAGTACTGCACCGTCGAGAAGATGACGGACAGGATCGCGCGCGCCGCGTCGGACGGGTCGTCGGACGGCGTCCACTTCAGCATGTCGGCATGGACCGCCGCGCCGCCGCCCGTCAGGCGCAGGTCGGTCGTGCGCACGCGGTTGGCGCGCGCGTCGCCGGGGCAGTCGTTCGCGCGCAGCATGTTGCCGTACGTCGCCGTGACCGGCCCCGCATACGGCTGTCGGAACTCCAGCAGCACGTCCGGGCGCACCGCCTTCAGCCGCCGCGAGATGTCCGCGACCAGCGCCTCGGCCGCCGCCGGGATCGACTTGAAGTCCCGTCCGCGGTAGCCCTCGGCCGCCGCCGGGTCCGCGCCGCCCGCCGGGTCGTAGACGTTCGCGCCAAACGTGCGGAAGAAGTCGATGAAGTCGATCTTGTAGCCGTCGAGGTTCCAGCGCACGAGCCGGTCGACGAGCTGGTCGGCGAGGAACGCGCGCACCTCCGGGAAGCGCGGGTCGAGGATGCCGAGCCGATGCTCCCAGAACGGGCCGGACGCCAGATACTTGCCCCTGAAGGCCGCATAATGGCGGCTCCGCTCGTTCATGAAGGGCAGCGCATACCAGAGGACGTACTTCAGGCCCAGCGCATGGATGCGGTCGACGTGCGCGCGCATGTCGGGGAACTTCCCCGGCACGGGATCCCAGTCGCCGTGCGTCGTCTGCCAGCCGTCGTCCGCGATGAGCGTCCGCATGCCGAGCCGCGCCGCCTCGGCGCACTCGCGCTCCAGCGTCGCCGCGTCAAACGCGCGGTTGAAGGCGTACCAGGTCGAATAGACGCTCCCGTAGGCCGCCTCGGGCGCCGCCGCGTCCGCAACCGGCATCGACCGCCGCACCCAGGCCGACGCGTCACGCACGGCGTCCGACCAGTGCCGGTCGCGGAAGTCGAGCCGCAGCGTCATCCGCCAGTCCTTCAGCGGCGCCTCGGCCTCGGTGAAGACTTTCAGCGTCACGTGGAAGAAGAACTCGCCCGGCTTCTCGTGGACGATCCGCTGCGCGCAGTCGACCCTGCGGACGCACTCGCTCCAGGCCATCGTCAGCCGGCTGCGGTCGCCGTCGTCCACGAACGCCCGGACCGGCGTGCCGTAGCTGAACTTCGACATCTCGCCGGCCTCGAAGAGCGCCTGGCCCTTGCGCGTCGGCTGCCAGTAGTGGGCGGCCGCGCCCACCGGCACGTCAAGGGAGATCTCGACGACCGGCGGCACGGCCGCGTCCGCCGCGCGCGTCAGCGAGATGCGGTGCGTCTCGACGCCGCCCTCGGCCGTCGCCGCGTCCGCCACCCGCCACTGCGGATCGGCGCCTTCGGCCAGCTTCACCTGGACGGGCGTCATGGGCGGCGGTGCAGGCGGCGGCGAGACGGACAGCGCGACATCCGCCAGCGGCGCGCCCTCCCGAAGCGTGCGCACGGCCGTCACGCGAATGTAGCGCGCCGTCATCGCGCGCCCGAGGTCCAGCCGCTGCGGAATCGGGTTCGCGGCGACGTTGTCCAGCCGACGCTCGGCCGCGTCGGCGCGCCACGTCTCGCCGTCGTCCGAGAACGCAAGGCGCACGACGGCCGGCGTCCCGTCCACGTCGGCCTTGTCCGGCGTCAGCGTGACGGACGTGAACGTGCGCGGATGCTTGAACAGGAAGACCCGGCTCGTGGGCGTCCGCGCCGTCGGGATGCCGACGTTCTCGAACGAGGGCTTCGGCGGCACAGGCTCCTTCG
The DNA here is from genome assembly GCA_934654805.1 of uncultured Kiritimatiellota bacterium. GTDB lineage: Bacteria > Verrucomicrobiota > Kiritimatiellia > RFP12 > UBA1067 > UBA1067. The sequence goes on along the minus strand of CAKUGW010000053.1, from coordinate 10,129 downwards.
CCGCCTGAACCTTGGCGGCCAACTGGGGATCGACGGCGAACAGTTCGCACGTGACGCGCCCCGGCGTACCGCAGGCTTTCGTCACGCGGACTTCCGCCCGTGCGCCCTTCTCAAGGCGATCCAGCACGCGGATGCGCTTGATGCCGATGGACGCACCCGCCGCCACCGTCCGCCCGTCCACGACCAGTTCCCAGCCGTCCACGCGCTCGCCGTCCGAGACGTCCTCGCGCAGGACGACGACGTTGAAGCCGTCCTTCGGCTCGACGCGCGTCGCGAAGAACCTCTGGCGCATCGCCTCGAAGCCGCGCAGCGCCGCGACGTCCGCCTCCGGCAGAAGTCCGCGCCGGTCGGGCGCGAGCCCGACGTTCATCGTGCCGCCGTTGCCGCAGGTGCGCAGGTAGACCTTCATGAGGAACGCGGGCGAACGGACGAAGCCGTCGTGCGCCGCGTGCCAGAACCAGCCGGGACGCAGCGGGAAGTCGCACTCCGGCTGCTTGAAGAGCGCGCCGTTGACGTCGCCCTTGAACCGCGCATCCTCCCAGCCGGGCGTCGGTCCCTGCCCCCGCGCCGCCGTGGTCGCGCGCGCATCGGGATGCAGGTCGCCGGACTCGTTGCCCGGCCAGCGCAAGTCGCCCGCATCGCCGTCGTCGAACACGCACACGTCGGGGTCAAGCGCCCGGACCTCGTCGATCAAGTCCTGGAATCGGTAGTAGTTCGGCGGGATCGTCCGCCTTTCGCACGCGCCGCCATACCAGCCGTCGCCGCCGTTGGCGCCGTCGAACCACAACTCGAACGGGCGGCCGTAGCCGCCCGAGAAGAGCTCCAGCACCTGCTGGCGAAACGTTTCGCGATAGGCGGGCGTCGCATACGCCGCGCTGTTGCGGTCCCAAGGCGAGACGTAGACGCCGAACGCCAGCCCGTGCCGTTCGCACGCAAGCTGCATTTCCTTGACGTAATCGCCCTTCCCGTTCCGGAAAGGCGACTTCGCGATGTTGTGTTCCGTCGTCTTCGTCGGCCAGAGGCAGAAGCCGTCATGGTGCTTCGCGACGACGATGAGCCCCTGAAGGCCGCCCTCCTTGCCGGCGCGGACGATCTGGTCGGCGTCAAACGCCGTCGGATTGAACAGCTCGGGATTCTCGTTCCCGTAGCCCCACTCGCGGTCGGTGAACGTGTTGAGCGAGAAATGGACGATGCCATACCGCTCAAGGCCCGCGTCGAGGCGTTTCCTGAGCGCGGCGGACGGCACGGGGCGCCCTGCGCGCACCAGCCGGAAGTTGCGGAAGCAGAGCTCGTCCGCCGGCGCGGACACGGCGACCAGCAGCGCGACGAGATCCGTCTGCGCCGGATCGAACGACAGGTCGACGTCCGTCTCGTAGGCGTGCCACGCGCCGTCCCGCACGGCATCCAGGCTGACGCGGTTCTGCTTCTCGTTGGTGACGGCCAGGACCTGCAGGGCAAACGGCGTCTCGCTCCGGGCCTTCGCCTCGAACGCGAGCCGGTACGTGCCGAAGCCCGCCGCCTTCACGCGCGCGGTGAGGACGGCCTGCATCCCCGCATTCCGCTCGCATTGGCGGAGGCGATAGACGACCGCGCCGGCCTCGTCGCGCGAGCAGGCGTCCATCTTGACGCTCCACGAGGGGTGGCGCTGCCAGATGCTCCGCGTCGCGGCATGGTCTTCCAGCAGGTTGACGGGCGGCGTCGGCAGCCGCCGCTTGCGCGTGTCGGGACACGTCCAGTTGACTTCGACGCGATCCGGCGCCAAGGCGACCGTGCGCGGCAGCGCGCCGTCCGTCACGACGGAGAGGTCGAGCACCGCCGCGTCCTTCGGCTCGACGGCGAAGGACGGGAACGCCGCCGCGCGCCGTCCGGCAAGGTAGAGGTTCGTCACGGCGAGGCGGTAGTTGCTCGTGTTGAGCCACTTCGCCGCGTCGTTCTGGACGGCGACCGAGACGCCGTTCGTCACGCCGATGCCGCGCCAGCCGTCGCGGCCGGGGACGTGCGGCACGGAGAGGTTGCGGAAGCCGAAGGTCTTCGGCAGGTCGCCCATGTTCCGTCCGCGAAAGACGTAGCCGACGTAGGTCGCGTCAATCGCCGAAAGCCCGTCGAAGAAGAAGTCCTCGGTCTGGGGCTCGAGATCCTGTGGCCCCGGCTCACGCTTCTGGAGGCCCGTCCCCATTTCGCTCCACTTGTTGTCGCGGCGCAGCGCCCCGTTGTACTCGTTCGCGATCACGCCCTCGTCCGCGCGGAAGACGTCGACGCCCTCCATCCGGATCCGGCTGTTCGAGCACTGCGGGAAGATCGCCTTGCAGGACGTGCCGATCGCGACGTTGCGGTAGGTCGCGTCCCGGATGCCGCTCACGACGAGGCCGTTGTCGCCGACATAGACCCAGGCGTTGTCCACGAGCAGGTTCCGGCCGCCGTTCGTGAAGCCGTCCGAGCACATCATCGTGGACAGGATCTTCACGTCGCGGAAGGCGATGTTCCGCCCCCAGCTCACGAAGTTGAACGTGCGCGCATCGACGAGCTTGACGCCCTCGACCGTCACGTCGTTCGCCTGGACGAGCACGAGGCCGCGCATCGGATTCTGCACCTGGTCATAGCGGAAGATGTCGCTCATCGGGTCAAGCACCATGCCGCGCCCATGCAGGCGGACGTTCGGATGGCGAATCTTCAGCCGTGCGTTCAGGACGGCGCCCGGCGCGAGATAGATCTCTTTCACGTCCTGCGGAACTTCCAGCACGCCGTCCGCGCCGGGCGCGTCCCGCCAGTCCTCGACGCGCAGCACGTTCGCCGCGCCGGGCACCGGAATGTCCTCGGCCATCTCCGGCGCGTCGGCGAAGACGGAGAGGATCGTCTTGTCATAGTCGTTGAGCTGGACGCCGAAATAGGTCGGCTCGGTCAGCGTCACGGAAATGACGCCGTTGCGGAACGTGTGCTTCAGCCCCTTCCGCGCCGGGAAGACCTTGTAGCAGCGGACGTCCTTGCGCACGGCGATGTCCACCGTGACGGGGCTGCCCGCGAACGCGAACTCGCAGAAGCGGCGGTTCACGTCGCCGCCGCGCGTCCGCCGTTCGAGTATGGACTTCTCGCAATGGTTCCAGACGACAAGGCGCCGCTTCTCGTCTCCCTGGCGGACGCGCACCGCATACGCCGCATCGCGCTCGATCGCCGCCGGGTAGTCGGGATAGCGCACGAGGACGTCCTGTGCCGCCGAAGCCGCGCACGCCACAAGCGCGAGTGCGAGGCTGAGCAGGTTCTTCTTGATTGGATTCATAAGGCTCTTCATGCGATTCTCCGAAGCTGACAGGTGTCGATGGCGCGTATTATGGATTACAAAATCAGGTCAGACCTAAATTTATACATTCGTTCGGCCGGTGGCGGACGTCGGCGCCCGCCCGCCGTTTCATTCGCGAGTCTCTTGCTCGCGGCGTTGCACCAGGAGACGCACGGGGCCGAGCAGCCCGGCCGGCTGAAGCGGATCGCCCTTCGCATACGGTCGGCAGGTCGTGAACGCAAAGTGTCCCTTGGGCAGCTTCCCGTCGACATACCCCTCGGGGAACTCGCGCAGGAGAAGCGGCCCGCCGCCTTTCCGCACCCACGATCCGGCCTCCGCCTCCTGCTCGTCGCCGATCAGCCGGTTGATCCAACGGTTGGCGACACGCACCTCAATGACGTTCCGGCCCGGCTTCAGGATGTCCGTCACGTCGCGGCGGAAGGGATAGTGCCAGAGGAAGCCGAGATCCCGTCCGTTCACCGTCAGGCCGGCGATGTCGTGCAGGTGCCCCAAGTCGAGCGACCAGGCGCAGTTCGTCCGCTCGACGTATTCGGCAGGCACGTCAATCGTCTTGCGGTACGTGGCCGTGCCGGAGAAGTAGCGGATGCCCGGCTCCGGGCGTTCGTTCAGCGGCATCAGCGTGCCGAACGGCACCTCCCCCTCCGGCGCACCGCGCCCCTCCTGAAAGCGAACCGTCCAGCCCGTCGAACAGTCGAGCGTCGCGACGTTCTCCGGCGAACGTGCGCCGCCTGCCCGACCAACGCCGCGCGCCGCCTGCACGGGCGGGCGATCCCGGCGGAACACGACGAAGACGCTCGTGCCATGCGCAAGTTCCAGCGGCAGCTCCATGCGTCCGCCCGTCACGCGCCTGGCCGGCGCCGGACGGCGCGTCCCCGTTTCGGCGTCCCAGAGTTCGGCTTCGCCGACTGTGCGGAACGTCGCGACGAATGCCAGCGGCGCCTCGGCCTGCCGCACGTTCGCGACGAAGTAGATGTCTCGGTCGTCCGTCTGGCGGTGAATCCACTGCACCGCCACCTTCCCCTGCTGCAGCCGCACGAAGTCGCCGTCGCCCGTCGCCGCGAAGTCGGGCGCGATCCCTTTCGCGGCCAGCGCCGCATCGACCGTCCGGTGCAGGCGCCCCCACACGTTTTCCGCAAATGCCGTGACGGCGCGGTCGCGCGCCGCACGGTCGGCGAGGCCAAACGACCGCACGGGCTTCGGCCCGCGCACGACGGCGACGCCAGCGGCCCGAAGAGCCTCCGCCTTTGCCAGCAGGGGCGCCGACGCGATCTCGGCCTGCGGCAGCACGACGACGGCATAGCGGCGGCCGCCCGGGATCTCGGCAAGCCCATCGACCGCGCGCACGCCCTTCGCAAACGTCCGCGCGTCGATGGCATTGAAGTTCCAGCCATACGGCGTCGCCGGCTGGAACGTCGGCGTGACGGGCGTGTCCTCGCGCGTGACGTACAGGACGTCCGTCACCGTCCGCCCCTGCTGCAGCAGGAACTGCGCGCGGCTCACGTAGTCCAGCCAGCCGCGGTAGAACGGCCACAGCGTGTTGTGGCGGTTGAAGTGGAATCCCCACGGGCCCACCGTGAGGCCAGGGCCGGTCGTCTCGTAGGCCTGGTGCGCGAAGCTGTGGAGCACGAGGCGGTTGACGCCCTGGGCGAAGACCGAGTCGCCCTGCAGCTTGTGGCGCGCCGGACAGCTCGTCCAGGCCGCCGCCCGGTCGCCCGCCGAAAAAGACTCGGTCTGCACGTAGCGCTTGCCGTAGACGTCCGCGACGTTCGACGCGAGCTTGGCGTTGCCGACGCCCCACGACGGCCCCTGCCAGAACTCGCCCATCGGGATGTCGGCCCCGCGTCCCTGCAGCAGGTCGTCAAACGGCCCGCCATACGGCTCCAGCTCCAGCTGCACGCCGTCCCTGTTCGCGAGCCGGCGGAAGCCGTCGCCGTAGTACTTGGCGTACAGGTCGGACACCGTCCGGCGGAAGTCCTCCAGGAAGCGTTCGCTCGTCAGGGCGTCCTTCACGTAGCGTCCCGAGAAGACCGGCAGGAACTTAACGAGGTCGTAGCCGCGCAGCGCGCGGAACTCCGCCGGCATCTCCTCCGTCCAGTTCTGCGGCCAGACCTCGTAGCTGTCGATCAGCGTGCCCGTGACGACGCCGGCCGCCCCCGCCGCCTTCGCCCGGTCGAGGATCGGTCGCATCATGCCGCGCCACGCCGCCTCGACGCCGCGCCGCGACATCTTGTCGCATTCGAGGCCGCGCCCCTCCGGGTTCGCCGGATGGTTGCCGGACTGCCGCGTGTACATCGTGAAGCGCAGGATCGTCCACCGTCCCGCAGGCGCGTCCCATTCGAGCCGCCCGTCGGCCGCGACGGACGCCGTGAGATCGACGATGCGGTCGGGGTCGACCGCCCCCTCTTTCGGCATCGACGGCATGTCGCGGACATGCGTCGGCGCCGTGGCGGAAAGGCCGTGGTGGAAGAACGTCTTCAGCGTCAGGTCCGGAATGCGCCACGCCGGCGAGAAACGCACGGCGGCGATCGGCAGCCACCCGCAGTCGCGCGGCTCCAGGCGGAAGAAACGCGACGTGACCGGCGGGAACGCGGCGTCGCCGCCGTCCTTCACGACTGGGGGCGTCACGCAATGCTCCTTCCAGTCCATGCCGTCCTCGGAGACGAGAATGCGGTAGCGCGCCCGGTTGCCCCACGGCGGCTGCGACAGGTCAACGCGGACGCTGCGCATCTGCCGCCGCTCCCGCAGCTCGAACTCGATCGCCTCAGTCTCCTTCGCGCGCGACGGGTTGAACATGACGCACGTGGACGACCGACCGTCCCACAGCGTCTCCGGCGCATACCGATACTGGGCGTGCGGGAAGCCCGGCGGGAACGTCAGCGACGAGTCATGCCGGATCGTCGTCTTCACGACGTCGGCCTTGAAATCGTAGCCGTCGCCGCAGATCGCCGGAAACGCCAGAACCGCCACGTCCCGGCCGTACCTCTCCGGCCGTTCGCATTGCGCCAGCGTCAGCGACAGGCGACGACCGCCCGTGACGGTCGTCTCGGTGAAGCCGAGGCTCTTCATCGCCTCTTCGGGACGAATCCACGGCCCGCCCGACGAACTCCAGCCGGGGCAGTTGGCGACGGACAGCTCCAGCCCCAGCCGCTTCGCCTCTCGGACGGCGTGGGCGACGCAGTCGAACCACGCGGGCGACAGCGTCTTCACCTTACCCTTCAGTCCGCCGCCGAAGCTGCTGACGTCCAGGATCGTCGCGCCGCCAAGGCCGGCTCGCTTCATGGCCTCCAGATCCCTGGTGATGCCAACGTGCGTGATGTTGTTGTCCACCCAGTGCCACCAGGTTCGCGGACGCGCCTCGGACGGCGGATTGCCGAAGCCGTCCTCCAGCGTTCCGGCGCAGACAGACGGCAGGGCCGTCAGCGCGCATGCGCCGACGGCCAGCCCCACGAGTCGCGATCTCGATGCCATTGTGACCGTGCCCTTCCTATCGGAGAATGAAGAGGACGCCGCGGCTCGGAGTCGAGACGGTCACCGAACCAGGCCCCGTGAAGAAGTCGGGATAGTCCGCCGCCGAAACCGTCACCGTCCGATTCCCGTCCGCGTCACAGGCCGTGGCGCGAACGCGCTTGCCGCCCAAACAGAGCTTGCGCACCGTCAACGCGCCCGGGTAGTCAAGGCGGACCTTGGCGCCAGCCGCGACACGCAGTTCCAGTTCCGCGTCAGCCGAGGGCGCGGCCTCGACCTGAGCCTCGTCGATCCACGCGAGCGACACGTCGTCGACCAGCAGGGTGGCGTCGCGGACGCCCGTTCCCTGCAAGCCCAGCACATGCGTGCCGGCCTCCGGCACGCGGAAGTCCCAGCTGAAGCGGAGGAAGTTCCGGCTCTGCTCGTCCTGCGTCTCAAACGACGTCCGCCCGATCTCGTTCGTGACGACGGCGCCGTCCGCCTGCGGCTGAAGCCACCACGCGCGCAGCGGATTGCCGGAGTAGTCCGAATCGGCGGCGCTCCCATACGGCGCGTGTCCATGCAGGGTCAGCCGATAGACGCCGGCGACCGGGAAGGTGACCCGCTGGCGCACAAGGCCCGCCGCCCGGATGCGCATGTAATTGTTCCCGGCGAAATAGCTCCGGGAGAAGACCGCGTCGTGTGTAGCATTCCCATACCAGCCACGGGCGACATGATCCCCTTCGCTCTTCCAGTTCCCGTCATCCGAAGTCGTGGAGACTTCCTGTTCGAAGCCGCCGTTCGCCAGCAGGTCGCGCGTCGGCACGATCTCGAAATCGTCGGCAATCAGGATTGTGTCCGCCGTCTGCGCAAAGGCGAGATCGACCGCAGTCGGTTCCGTCAGCGCAAAGCCCGTCGGCCACGTGACGACCGTCGCCGCGCGAGCCTCCTGCGTGACCGAGCCGAGCGCGATCGGCGTGCCGCCCTTCGGCGTCACCGTGGCCGTCAGGGCAGCAGCAGCCGATCCGGCGTAACCCCACGGGTGACGCTGTCGCGCGAGGCGGGCGCGGACGCGATAGGCGCCGGCCGCCAGCGTCAGGTTCGTCCGCGTCAGCGTCCCGCCGGGCTTGAAGAAGCAGACGGCCGCCGTGCCCTGTCGATAGCCCAGCGCATCCCAATAGCAGGAGGTCGCGTCCATCGCCCCCGACGTGACGAGCGCGACCGACGGCGCGGCGTCCGCCGCCCGATCCGCCGCCTGCTCGAACTTCCAGCCGGCCGCAGCGCTCGCAATTGCCGCAGCCGAGAAGCCCGGCGCCGCGAGCGGCCACGCGAAGTCCTCGAAGTCGCCGTTCGTCAGCGCGTTCGGCGCGTCCGGCTCGTCCGCGACGCAGACCATGCGGAAGCCGTCGAACTGGGCGCCGGACGTCTCCGCATCCGCCACGGCGCTCCTGAGCGCGAGCGCATACGCGCCCGCTGTTAGGCGCGGCGTGCGGAACCGGTAGAACCGCGAAGGCTTCGTTTCGACGCAGACCGCACGGCCGACAGTCCTCTCACCCATCGTGTCCGAGGAAAGGACGACGTCAACATAAAGCGGCTGATCGTGAAACTTGCCGTCACGGCGGCACGAGAAGCTCAGCTCGTAGACGCCGTCCGCCGGAACCGTCACCATCGCGCCAGTCTCGACCGTTTCCCAGTCCGCATTTGAAATGTCGGCCGCGATGCCGACGTTCGCGCCCGCCTCGAGGCCCGTCGGACGTCCCGGCGCGACGAGGCGCAGGACGCCTTCCTCGACGGACAGCTTGGAGACCGCCGCCGGAACGCGCGCAAGCGACACCTCGCCGCGTCCGCGCTTGACGAGCGAGCCGGACTTCGCATCCGCCGTCACGCGCACGCACAGTCCTGTCGCGTCCTGATTCGCCGTCACCGTCTCGCCAGCCTCCAGCACGAGCGGAACGGGCGTGTTGACGTAGGCGGCACCCGCGAGACGCGCTTCGCCCGCAAAAGCCGCCGTGTCCTGTGCGGCCGTCGAATGGGCTGCTTCGTTGCCCGAATCGGCCGTTCCGCCACGCGGCGTGACGGGCGACGAGGCGACGACGAGTCGGTCGTCCGTCATCGGCTGAAGATAGGCCGTCGCCGCACCCGCAATTTCGAGACGGCCGTCCCCGACAACCGAGGCGTCGTAAGCCGCGCCGTCCGTCGAGACGCGCGTGGTCGTCCCGTCCTTCGTGACGAGCGTGACGTCGGGGGTTTCCGGCTGCAGTCGCCACTTGGCCATGAGGTGCGCCTCGATTGCCATGCGCTGCGCCTCCGTCAGGCGATTCGTGAAGACCAGCACCTCGGACAGGAAGTCGCCGCCGACACGGTTGCCCTCGACCTCGCCGCCCTGCCCGCCCGTGGCGGCCGACGCCTGGTAGTCGTGGTCGTTGAAGAAGCAGTCCGAGCCATCGACCGTCAGTTCCTGCGTGACGAACTCCAGCAGATGGAAGCCGAGCTTGGCCTTTGCCGTGTAGCCGTCAACAGCCACGCCGTTCTGGAAAGTGCGCCCCGAACAGATCGCGTGATTGGACGAATGCCAGAGGGGCGTTCCCTTGACCAGGGCCAGGGAACTGTCGTTCGGCGAACCCGGCGTGGCTTTCGCGCTGTCGTTGCCGTGCGAGCCGAGAAGGTAGCCCCAGCTGTTCGTGATGCACTGGACGGCGAACAGGTGCCGGATGCCGTCGATGCGGTTCGTGCCGCCGTCGGGCGTCCGCCACATCATGTACCGTCCCGTGCGGCCGCAGCCGAAGTTGACGACCGAGCGTCCGTCCAGCGTCTCGACGGACGGCGCACGCGTCTCGCCGTCTCCGAACGTGAGCGCGCGGCTGGCGACGGCGCGCGGATACGTGCCCGCGTTTCCGGCGGTAACGGCCTCCAGGTCGCGCACGTCATACCACGTCTCGGCGTTCGCGACGAAGTTCGTCGTCTCCGAGCCGTCGGCGTTCGCAATGACATTCGTGGTCACGGTCGTCGCAATCGCGTGTTCGCGCGAGGCATCGACCCAGAACGCGGCATCGGCCACTGCGTCCGGCGGCGGAAATTCAAGGCCATCGGCCGACGTGACGAAACGAAACTCGCCCGTCCCGGCGCCGGTCTTCAACGCGAAACGATCGCGCAGCAGCAACCTGTCGGACGGCAGGACATACGTGCCGTCGCCACGCTTGGCGAGGCCGTTCGCGGCCGACGAGACGGCGACCGCCTCCGTTTGCGTGACGACGCAACCGCCGTCCACCGCCACTGCAGGATGGTCGCCGACGCCGGCGACAAGAGTCGCCGCCCCTGCCGCGCCGGCCAAGAGTGCCGCGCCGGCCAGCAGGCTCGCACAAGCCGTTATCTTCGTTGCATGATCTTCTT
>CAKUGW010000052.1 GCA_934654805.1 uncultured Kiritimatiellota bacterium | reverse complement strand
CCCCCCCCCCCCCCCCCCCCTACAGGGGAAAGAAAAAGTGACGACGACTTGCTTTGATGCATCTTTACATACCTCCTTTTTGGTTCTTGTTCTTTGGGTGCGGACAGTATACCACAAAAATGCCCCCTCTGACACAAAAGACATGTCAACTTTTTTCGGACAGCCGCCGCGCGCGTTCAGCGCGTTCAGCGCGTCGACTCGCGGACGACGAGCGATGCCGGGAGCAGGATGCGCCGCGCGGGCAGCAAGGGGTCGCGCATCCGCTCCAGCAGTGTCCGGTAGGCCGTGCGCGCCAGGTCTTCGCAGGGCTGGCGCACGGTCGTCAGCGGCGGCGTCGTGACGCGCGCACAGCGGACGTCGTCAAAGCCCGCGAGCCGCACGTTCTTCGGAACCGACAGCCCGAACGCATCCAGCGTGTTGCGCAGCTGCGCGGCCACGTAGTCCGACTCGCAGATCACGGCGTCCGGCCGCAGCCGCCGGCGAAAGCGCGATGCCAGCGTCGCGGCGTCCGTCGGGTCGGCGACGATGACGGCGTCTTTCGGACGCCGCTCGCCCAGCGCGCTCAGCACGCCGTCCAGCCGGTCTCGGATCACGGACGCGCAGTTGGGGCGCATGAGGAAGTGGATGCGCTTCGCGCCGCGCGCGAGCAGGTGCGCCCCGAGCGCACGCCCGGCAGCAAGGTTGTCGATGCCCACGAAATCGTGCGGCACGTCCGCCTGCTCGACGTCGCGGTCCATCAGGACGACGGGCACCTGCGCCTCGCGGAACAGCGTCAGGATCTCGCGCGTCACGCGCTCCGGCGTCTTCAGGAACGCCAGCGGCTGGAAGATGACGCCCGCGACGCCCTGCGCGACAAACTGGCGCGCGACCCGACAGGCCTCGTGCGCCCGACGACGCGGCTGCGGCGCGGAAACGTCGCCGAAGACGAACGAGTAGCCGTCCTTCTGGGCGGCGCGAACGAGCGCCTGGCAGATCGGCGGGAAGATTTCGCCGAACGAGAGGCTGGGGAAGATGAGCCCGAGGCGTCCCGCCCCCGCGCAGGCGAGCTTCGTCGCGAAAGTCCCGCTGCCGCGCTTCCGCCAGATGAGGCCGTTCTTGCGCAGCTCGTCCATCGCGCGCACGACCGTGATGCGCGAGACCCCGTACCGCCGAACCAGCGCACCTTCCGACGGCAGGGGGACGCCTGTCGGAAAGACACCTTCCCGCAGCTCACGCTGGAACTGCTCGTAGATGCCCTGCCACTTCACCGTGTGTCCGTCTGCCTCGAATTCTCCCATGCCGCAGATTATACCATTTGCGGCGCTCCTCCCGCAAACGCGAAGCCATGAGGGACTTCTCATGGCATGACGATGCCGCACCGGAGCCGAACGCCACCACGCCGACTCCACCAACAGCTGCGGCTCCCGCAGACACGACCGCCCCCTTGACGTCAACTTCAATTTTCAGGCTAAAACCAAAAATTCGGGACAAGGGTGAGGTCTCATCCATCTCATTTCTCCTCTGCACGCATCACGATGGCACTGCTCGAGAGGCGGACGCTCGCGGGCCTTTCGCCAACCGTCCCCGAGGCGCGCAGCTCGTTCACGACCAGCGCCATTCCCGTGCGCAGCGGCCAGACGGCATCCTCTGCCCGCAAGACAAATGTCCGATCGCCCAAGACGCGCCCGTTGCACTTGCCGGAATCAAGAATGCGCGTGACGAAGTCCGTGACGTCGAACTCCTCCCTCTTCGCGCGCGCCCCCCGCTCCGCCAGCACGGCCACCCACCGGTCTCGGCGCGGCTCACACCGCACACGCCACGAATCCATGGGCCGCAGGCGCGCGTACTCCGCAATCGGCACCGTCGCCTCGCACGGCAGCCGAAACAGCATCGACCCGAAGTCCGCGCGCTCCCGCTTGCCGACCAACTTGCTCTCGTCCAGCCCCAACAGCAGCGGCAGCGAGACGCTCCCGACATTGCGCGCGCGGCACAGCGACGAAACGGTCTTGTGCAGGCCAACGGCAAACGTCGGACGATGCCACACCGTCGGCCGCAGGCCCGGGCCGCCGAGCCGCAGCAGCGACCCGCCGCACCGCGAAGAATCCGCATCGGTCAGATACCGCCACGACCCGACGATGACCTTGGCGTCGTCCGCCGGGATCTGGGCGTCCGGCTGCAGGGAGAGCGCGTCCCCCTGCAGCAGGCCGCATCGCGCCAATGCCGCCTTGAGCCGGGCCTCCTGATTGCGGATCGGAACGTCGACGACGTTCAGGGGCGTCACCGTGAACACGATTCCGGCGATGGCGATGAACACGAACAGGGCCCGGGGTCGGCGGTTCAGCGCCGCCAGGACGAGCGCGACAACGCCGAAGGAAAGCGTGACCATGCCGGCGAGGCGCGGCGTCGAGAGGCCATACGCCCGATGCCGGATGACGACGCCCATGACCTGCGCCGCAAGAACCGGCAGGAGCAGCGCCCAGCCCCAGCGCACGAACAGGCGGAAGAACGGACGCGACGAGTCCCGCAACGCCAGCCAGAAGAACACGTAGACGGCGAGGGCCACCGACCCGAACCAGTTCAGCTCGCCGCTGGGCATCGTGCGCGTCCAGGCGATCTTCCCCAGATAGAGGTAGAGGATGCCCAGCAAGACCAGGGCGGCGGGCAGCAGCAGCCAGAAGAGGAACGCCGCCGCCCGGTCGGACGCTCCGTCGTCGCGCGCCCGTCCCGGAAGGAAGGAGATGAAGCCGACCGACAGGATGAGCATGCCCGAGACTCCTGCGACATCCCCGTAAAGCCGAGGGGGCACGGGCGCCACCAGCTTGTCGAACGCCAGGATGCACAGCATCTGGCTCAAGACGAAAACCACCGTCACCGCATTGACGCCGAGCGCATTGAGCGTCAGGCGCGAAACGAGCGTGCGCTCGTCCGCCACGCGATACAGCACGGCCACAGACGAGGCGACAAGGGAGAAGCTGGTGCCGAAATAGAGCAGACCCCACAGCCGACAGCCCGGCGTCCCTTCCACGAGCGCAAGCCAGAACCAGCAGCCGAGCGATCCGCCCGCCGCCGTGGCGAGGCCGACGAGAAGACGGCGATGCGGCCACGCGCGCCATTCGCAGAGCAGCTGGACGAACACGCCAGCCAGCGCGCCCCAGAAGATGCCGAGCGACATCTTCGCCTGCGTCGTCTCGCGGATGACGTCGTGATTCCCCAGGACGAAGAGAACCGCAACGGCTACCGCGCAGAGGTCAAAGATCGCGAATCGGCGGAATCCGCACCGGAACTTGTCCAGCGCCTTGGCCAGGGTTTGCTTGAACATCGACACCTCCTGCCGTCTGCGTGACGGGCGGCGGAAATTATATCACGTTCAGCCGACACCCGTCAAACCGGCGACAAGTCCGCCCCACGAATGCGGCTTTTTCAAGGCCAAGATCCGCCTGGATGCCGCGACACATCAGCTCATGTCCAGCCTCGGCAATTTCGCGCAAAGCCTGTCATTGGCGCTCGTCCCGGATTTCCGCCGGAATGACCGCCAACGCCATCTCCAGCCCCCGGTCGTCAAAGAGGACTTCTCCGAGACCGCGCACGCCGACAATGACCGCCACCGGCTCCGCAAACGCTTCGGGGACTTCGACGTTCATGTGCAAATCAACCGTTTCGCCACATGAGACGCCTGGCTTCTCCTGGCCGCGCAGCCAACCTTCGGGCTTCATCTGAAACAGCTGGACATAGGGCGTCGGCGATCCGTGCGGATGGAAGAGCCACCCCCATAGCAGCCTGTCAACGCACGCGATTCCGCCAAGCGGGTCTCTCGAAACAAGTCCAGTTCAGTGCTCGTCGGCCTCATGAAAGACGCCATCGGCGTGGAAATGCCCGGTCTTCTTGCCGCCGCCCGTTGAAGCGGCAAGGGCGAGTTTCAACTCGTATTGGCCTTGGATGACCACTTCCGCGTCTTCTTCCTTCAGGTTGCGGATTTCCGTCCATCCCCCGCCCTGCACGCCGAGTTCAGCCTCGAAAGCGATGAAATGCTCGGCTTCGCCTTCGGCCTTGACAAAGACGATCGGACGGATGCCAACCTGCACGACCGCCGCACTCGGCACGGACAGCACGCCCTTTTCAGTCGCGTCCGTCTCGCAGAACGCCTCGGCGCAGACGCCCGGACGCCACGCGGCGTCCACCGCGTCGAAGACGGCATAGACCGCATCTGCCGCGCCGAAACCGAGACGAAGCGTCCCCTGCCGCCCACCGACGGACACGGGAAGTCCGTCCGTCAGCGTCGCGCGGTCCGATGGCGTGACGAGTGCCTTGAACCAGACCGCCGTCGGATTGACGAGCGTCAGCACCTTCGCGCCCTGTTCGGCATACGCGCCATCGGGCAGGTCAAGCGTCTCCACGACCCCATCCTGCACGGCACGGACGACCACGACGCCGTCCTGCTCGTCCGCCCCGCCGACGAGCGCCGCGCGCGCGCTTCGGCGCAACGCAAGTTCGGCCGTCAGCGCGGCGTTCTTCGCGCCCGTCGCCTCATAGTCGGCCAGACGCCTCTCCAACACGGCGATCTCCTGCGACCGCGTCTGCAAGTCGGGCGAGGTGACGGCAAAGAGGATGTCGCCCGCCGCGACTTTCTGGAGCGGGCGGACCTTGAGCGCCAGCCGTCCCGCCACGGGACTGGCCGCCGCCACGGTCGCCTGCGGCATCAGCTCGAAGCGACCGACGAGCCGCACGGTCGAGCGGATGCGCCGCCGCTCGACGGTCTGCGTCTTGAGGCCGATCAGCTTCTGCGCGGCGACGCTCGCCTCGACCTCCTGCCCCGGCAAATGGTGATGGTGATCGTGTTCGGCGTGACCGTGCCCGTCATGGTCGTGTTCGTCGGCAAGCCCGCGCACGGGCCACGCCACAAGCGCCGCCATGGGGAAAAGCAAGACTGTCAGTTTCAGGTTCATGTTGTTTTCTCCTCTTTATTTCTTGACCTCATATCGGCCGAGTTCGGCTTCGGCGACCAACAGGCTCTCGCGCCAGGCGATCTCCTCCAGCTCCGCCTCCAGAATCTCGTCACGGACGGCAAGATACGCCAAGTCGCCGAGTTCGCCCGTCGCGTGCAGACGCTCCGTCGTCTGAAGGGACAGGCCCTCTGGCTCAGCATGCTGGCGAAGCCCGCGCACCAGCCGCACGGCGGCGACAGAATCGGAAACGAGGGCCTTCCACGTCTCAATCGCGTCCAACCGCGAGAGGTCGCGTTCCGTCTCGGCGCGCGCGATGCCCTGCCGATTGCGGTTCCAAAGCGGAAGCGTGAAGCTGGCAACAAACCCGAGACGGTCGAATCCGTCCTCCTTCGAATAGGCCGGGCCTACCGACAGGTTCGGGTACTGCCGTCGGATTTCGGCGTGCAACGCGGCCTCGGACCCGCCCAGCCGCGCCTGCGCGGCGCGGACCTCCAGATGCGCGGCAAGTTCCGACGGCAACGGCACATCCGCCGTCTGCGGCAGGCTCGTCGGCCAGGCGTCAGCCGGAATCGTCACCTCCGCCGTCGGCAGAACGCCCAGCACGCGGCAGAACGCCGTGCGCGCCGTCTCGCGGTCCCGCTCCGCGAGGATGCTCGCGTGAGACTGCGCATGACGCCGCCGCCGCGCCGCCGACAGCTCGGCCTCCTCCGCTTCGCCGAGGGTGACGAGCTTCGCCGCGCGCGTCTCGGCTGCGGCAATGCGCGCGTCCTTCAGCTGGGCTCCGAGCGCCTGTGCACGTCGCTGCGCCGCCGCCCAGCGAATCGCCCCTACGCGCACCTCGACCGCAAGCCGCTGTTCGGCGGCCTTCACCGCGAGCGCGTCGCCCTCCGCGTACCGCTCGGCCGCGCGCGTCTCCAGCCCCGGCACGCCCGACAGCGGCACGGTGAACGCAAGCGAGCCCCCGAAGATGTTCGGATATTCGTCGGCATTCAAGACGCGCAAGAAGTCGATGTCCAGCTGCGGATCCTCCCACCAGCCGACGGCCTTCACTTCGTCACGGCTCCGCTGCGCCTTCAGGCGAAGGCGGTTGATCTCGGGATTCGCCAGCAGCGCGAGCGTCGTCGCGTCCTGCAGCGAGCCAAGCGCCACGCGGGCCGACGCGACCTGCCATGTCCGTGTCTCCTGCGCCCAGTCCACCGGGCGCGGCTCGTAGAGCCGACAGCCCGCAAGCGACAGGAGCGCAACGCCAAACAGGTATTTTCCCATGTCTCTCCCCTCTTGCTTCCTCTCTCTTGCCAAAAGCGCCGCAGCCGGCAAGACCAGCATGTTCAGCACGGTTGCGGACACCAGACCGCCGAACTGCACGATCGCCAGCGGCGCAAGCAGTTCGCCGCCTGGCTTGTTCGCCGCCAGAACGATCGGGACGAGGCCGAGTATCGTCGTCAGCGACGTCATCAGGATCGGCACCATGCGCTCGGTCGAGCCAACCTCAATCGCCTCCCGCGCGGAAAGTCCCGCCTCCTCCAGTTCGCGATAGCGGTTCAGGAGCAGAAGCCCGTTGCGCAGGACGAAACCGACGACCGTCACGAAGCCGACGAGCGAGGCGACGGAAAGGACGGGGTCCGTAACCTGCACGGCGACGATTCCCCCCATCATCCCGAGCGGCACGTTCAGCATGACGAGCGCCGCCGCGCCAGCCGTGCGCAAGGCCATCGTCAGCAAGACGAAGATGGCCGCCAACAGGGCGCCGCCGAGAACGGCCAGCCGACTTCCGGCGCTCTGCCGCGCCTCGTAGCTTCCCCCGTAGGCAATTGTGCAGCCCGCCGCGCGCACCGTCGGCTCCAGCGCGGTCCGAAGCGCCGCGACGAGCGTTCCCGTGTCCGACCCCGGCGCGGCGTTGCAGGTGATGAGGGCCTTTCGCCGCCCGCCTTCGCGGATGATGAGGTTCGACGCGTCCTCGCGGCTCACGCGCGCGACTTCCGACAGCGCGCGACGCGCACCTGTCGGGGACGCGAGGACGAGCGAACGGACCGTCTCGGGCGTCAAGCCGTCAGGCGCGGCATCGAGGCGCACGACGAGTTCGCGCACGTTGACGCCGCTGCGAATCGTCTCGACGACACGCCCGTTGAACGCGGCGGAGACCTGCTCGCCCGCGTCCTTGAGCGAAAGGCCCATCTCCGCCAACGCCTCCAAGTCGTAGTCGATGCGGTAGGTGCTGACCATGATCTCGCGATTGGCGCGCACGTCCGCGACTTCGGGAACGGTCGCGAGAATCTTCTGCGCCTTCGCCGCGACTTCGCGCAAGACGTCCAGATTCTCGCCGAAGACGCTGATCGCGACCTCGGCCTCGGTTCCCGAGAGCGCGGCGCTGATGCGATGCGCAATCGGATACCCGACCATCGTCGAGACACCGGGGACGGACGCAAGGCCCCGGCGAATCTCATCCCGCACGGCGTTCGCGTCAGCCTTCATGTCCACGCGCACGACGAGTTCGGACGCGGACGGAGGCTCGGCGTGCTGGTCGCGCTCCGCGCGTCCCGTCCGCCGCAGGACCGAAAGCACGCCCGGAATGCCGCGGATGAAGTCGCTCGCATTGTCGGCAATGCGCTCCGTCTCCTCCAGCGACGTACCGGGAGGCGTCGAGACGAACACGTTGAACGCGTCCTCGCGAAACGACTGGATGAAGCTCGCGCCGAAGCCCGCCGCGAGGTAGAGCGACCCGGCCAAAAGGACGGCCATCGCACAGCAGAGCGACTTCGGGAAACGCAGGCAAAGCCCGAGAACCGGTCGGTACGCCGCCTTCATCGCGCGCGTCGCGACCGAATCGCCCGCCGAACCGCCCGAGGCCGTGACGGCCCGCACGCGCTTCGGCGTGCGCCAAAGCAGGAGGCTCAGCGCGGGCACGACCGTCAGCGCGACGAAGAAGGACGCGCCGAAAACGAGCAGGTAGGCGAGCGCCAACGGCGCGAAGAAGCGGCTCTCAAGCCCCGTCAGCAGGAGCAACGGCACGAAGACGAGGGCAATGATGACGGTCGAGAACGTGACTGACGGCAGGACCTCGCACGCCGCGCCGCCGATGACCGCGACGGGCGTCTCGCGCGCCGCTTCGGGACGCGCGGCATTCTCGCCGAGCCGACGCCAGATGATCTCCACGAAGATGATGGCGCTGTCCACGATATCGCCGATGCCGACGGCCAGGCCGCCGAGCGTCATGACATTGACGCCGAGGCCGAAACGCGGAAAGAGCGCCAACCCCGTCAGAACCGTGAGCGGCATCGTCAGCAAGGTGATGAGAATCGTGCGGACGCGCAGGAGCGTCAGCCCCAGCACGAGGACGACGATGAGGACGGCGTCGCGGATGATGGACCGCCCTTCCGCAATCGAGAGTCCGATGAAATCGGCCTGCCGATACGCCTCGTGATGGACCTCCAGCCCGTCCGACGCATGAAGCGCGGCAAAATCGTCAAGGATCGCGTCCAGCCGCTTCGTCAGTTCCAGCGTGTTCGCGCCCGGGGCCTTCTGCACCGAGAGGATGACGGCCTCACTGCCCGCGAAACTGGCGCTGCCGCGACGCGGCGCGCCGCCGAGCGTGACGCGCGCGACATCACCGAGACGCGGCGCACGACCGTCCGGCGTCGGCACGACGATGCGCCGCAGAGCCTCCAGCGAATCGGCTCGCGCGAACTGACGCAGCGGAATCTCCTCGCCCGCGACATGCGGCAGATAGCCCGCGCTCGCCATCGTGCGGCTGCCCTCGACCGCGCCAATGACGTCGTTGAGCGTCAGCCCGTACTGCGCGAGATAAGACGGGGACGCGAGAACCTGATACTCGGGCAAGTGACCGCCCATGACCACGACGTCGCCGATGCCAGGCACGCTCAAGAGGCGCGTGCGCAAGTCGAACTCGGCCATCTCGCGCACATTCAGCAGAGAGGTCTCTCCCTTCGGGCAGGTCAGCGCGACAAGCATGATCTCGCCTGTCACCGACACGACGGGGGCGATCTCGGCTCGCACGCCCTCGGGCAGCTGCTCACGCACGGTCGCAAGACGCTCGAAGACGCTGAACCGCGCCTGCGCAAGCTCGACGTCCCAGTCGAACTCGACCCAGACGAACGCGAGACCGCCGCCCGAACTGGACCGCACCTTGCGCACGCCGGGAATGCCGTTCATCACGGCCTCGATGGGAATCGTCACGAACTGCTCGACCTCTTCGGCCGAAAGGCCGCCCGCCTCGACCTGCACGACGACGCGCGGCTCGCGGATCTCGGGAAAGACATCGACAGGAAGCTCCTGCGCCACGCGCCAGCCGATCGCCGCCAACAGGACCGCCCCGACGAGCATCAGCTTCGGGTGGGCAAGGATCGCGTCAAAGAGTCGTTTCATCTTGTCTCCTTCATGGGTAAAGACGGGAGACAGTTTACCAAACGAACCTAACGGCAACCTTGCCGTGGCATTGCCATTTGGTTAGGTTGGGCGCGCCCGGTTCAGGAGGCCGAAGCCGCTAAACGGGGAGACGGACGGTGAAGACGCTTCCCCGACCGGGCTGGGAGACGACTTTCACGCTTCCCCCGTAAGCCGTGACAATGGCCTGGACCAGCGCGAGCCCCAATCCGTTCCCGGGGGCCTCCACGTTCTCTCCGCGATAGAACTTCTCGAACAGGTGCGCCCTCGCCTCTTCCGGAATCCCGACGCCCGTATCAGCGACTTCGATCAGGACCGCCGCGCCCTCCCGCCTCACCGCGACGCCGACGCGCCCGCCGCGCGGCGTATACTTGAACGCATTGTCCACGAGGTTCCCGACGACCTGCAGCATCTTGCCACGGTGCGCCTTCAGCTCCAGCGGCCCCATCGGACGGCTCATGGTCAGGGAGAGTCCCGCGTTCTCGGCGAGCGGACCGTACAGTTCCTCAACGTCCTGCACGAGACGGCAGAGATCGACCCTCTCCTCGCGCGTCGCCCCGGCGCGTTCGAGATGCGCGATCTCCAGCAAGGTGTTGATCAGCCCCAAGACCGCCTCAATGTCGGACGAGACCTCGGCGGCCAGCGCGGCTTCTGGGCCTTCCGCCGCGACAGCCATCTCGCACCTCACCTTCAAGCGCGTGAGCGGCGCTTTCAGGTCATGGGCAATCGCGTCCGCCGAACGCGAAAGGCTCTCCATCGCCTCATCAGCCGCGCGCGTGATGAACGGCGCGAAGAAATACCCGGCCAGCGCCGCGAACGCCGTCAGCGCAACCCACGCGAAGAAGAGAAGCCGACCGACCTGCACGAGATGATAGTGCGCGAACTCGGTCGCGTGATCCGTAAAATGCACGCAGATATGGTGCGACGCACAATACCACTCGGCCCCGTAGACGAGGCACAGCAGAAGCCCCGACGCCAAGGCGACGCTCCCCGCCGAGATGACCGCGAGGCGAAAGCGGACACGTTGGAACCAGCCGTCAGTCGATCGCATAGCCAAAGCCCTTGACCGTGCGGATGAACGGCTTGCCGTCGGAGCGCAGCCCGAGTTTCGCGCGCAGGCGGCTCACGCGCGTCTCGACGACATTCGTATGCGGATCAAACGAATAGTCCCACACGTGTTCCAGAATCGTCATGCGCGGCACGACGCGCCCCCGGTTGCGCAAGAGGTATTCGACGAGCTTCATTTCCAGCGGTTGCAGGTCAACCGACTCGCCGCGCACGGTCAGACGGCGCGTCAGCAGGTCAAGACGCAGTTCCCCCACCTCCAGGGCGGACGGATCGCTTCGGCCCGACGCGCGGCGCAACACGGCCTGCAGACGCGCGATGAGCTCCGAGATGGAAAACGGTTTCGGAATGTAGTCATCCGCGCCGACTTCCAGCCCGCGGATGCGGTCGGTGACCGCGCCTTTGGCCGAAAGGACGAGAATCGGAACTCCCGATCCCGAGGCGCGAATGGCCTGGACGAGCTCAAGCCCGCCTTTGTGCGGCATCATGACGTCGGTGATGACGGCGTCGTAGGAACCGCCCTGAAAGCGCAACAACCCGTCCGCGCCATCGGATGCGACAACCGAGGAGAACCCGCTCTCGCCGAGCGCCTTCGCCACCATTTCCGCCAACTGGCGGTCATCTTCAACAATCAGGACGTTCATCTCCGGTTCCGTTCAGTGCAAACGTATTGCGATAGTATATCACATTTCGCCGCGACGGTGCGTCCGCCTGTCCATCAGGGATTGAGATAGCTGAATCGGGCCAAACGCCTTGTTGGCGTACTGTCCGCCGCTGACGACGATGGCTCCGGCTTTCGCCGAGTCGCCGTCGCCAGAAACGACCATCGTCTCCGCCGTGAAATCCGGACATCCGCCGACAGTCGAGATCTCCAGCGTCGCGCCGTCCTTCACAAAGGTCGCGCCGCCCTCCCCCTCCCCCTATAAAGGCGGAAGCTCCAAACAGGGCAGGAGAACCCAGCAACGCAAGTGCAACCACATGGGCCCTGCAGACGTTGCCTGTCGTTTTCATGTCAAAGTTTACTCCTTATAGGGCGTAGCGTTATAGGGCGTAGCGGCGGCCGAGCAGCGGATACTTTGCGGCGGCGGCCGGGTTGTAGGGCAGGAACTCGATCGGCGAGTCGCCCGCCCACGCGCGGAACGCCGCGCGGTCGGTCGCCGTGTCGTTCACGCCCAGAATGCACGGCACCCGGAAGACGTGCCGCACGCCAGACGCCTCCGGCCGCGCCCGCAACACTTCGACCAGCTCAACGCAAAAGTGGCATAGCTGCAAAAAGCGATAGGAGCAAAAGTGGCACATAATGCCATGCTTTGTGGCGCAAAAATGGCATATTGCAGATTTTCGTGAATTTATGATAAACTTCTACAAGTTTATGGGGCACAAGCATGACACTTAGACGCAAGTTTTACGATACGCTTCTCAACGGGGAGAAGAGCCATCTCCCAGAGGGGCTTCTTGTCAAGGGTGCACGACAAATCGGCAAGACCTTCACCATCGATTCGTTCGGACGCGAAAACTACCGCTCATACCTTTAGACTTCGCGAATAATCTGCGCCCGCCTTGCGCCCACCCTACTTCTGGGGGCACTGTCGTGTCCATGAGGACGGTGTCCTCACTGGAATCCGCTCGCGCTTCAGCCAGTCGAGAAATTCGCCGTTGAGCTGAAGCCACCGTGTCCAGCCGCCAACGCGCCCTCCCGACAGATGGCACAGGAACTGCACGGGCCTGTCGTCGCGACGCCCTTCGCGAACCCGCTCCTTAAAACGCTCGAGATCATCGCTCAAGTCCAAATAGTCCATCGACGGCAATTCCGCGCGGCCATAGACCGCCGCGACCTTCTCCGTCGGCAGGAACGGTTCCCACCCGCCCGGCTGACACCACGCACGCGGCGGCGGCAGCCCATGTTCCCTGAACAGCTTCCTCGAATAGTCCGCCTGCAGCCGCACCATCTCATCCGGGAACGAAAACGCCTTGTCGGACAAGCCCACGAATTCGGTCTTTTCAAGGCCGGGATCCGCCTGAATGCCGCGACACCAGAAGTCTCGCACGATGCACGGACTTCCCGCACTGCCAATCGCATAGATGCGGCCCGACTTCGGCTCGTAGAATTTGCGCGAGACAGGCAGCCGCCCGGCCATCGACGGATCGACATCCGTCAGAACGCACGCATTGTCCACGCCGTGAACGGAAGCCGTAAACTGAAAGTTCTCCGGATGATCCACATCAACGTCTCCCATGAAATACAGGCGAAGGCCGCCATCGTCCCAGTCCTTCACAAACGGATAGCCCCGCGCCTTGGCCTTGTCATACTGCGCGCGGTCAAGGAACTGCATCCGAAAAAGGCCATGCTGAGCTGTGTGATCCATCAGCTCATGTCCAGCTCCGGCAATTTCTCGCAAAGTCTGCCATTGGCGCTCGTCCCGGATTTCCGCCGGAATGATCGCCAATGCCATCTTCAGCCCTCGGTCGTCAAATTGCTTCGCCACAGCCCGCCACTCGGCAGCCGCATGATTGTCGTCATACCGCATGATGACGCAAAAGCCACCCGCCGTGTCCTGTCTGACGGACTTTCGCAACGCGACGGCTTTCAAGGCGACAACGCCAGACGTTTGCGCCCGCAAACGAAGCGCTGCCAACGGCTTCTCCGGATGCGGATTGCGGAAAGTCCCCAGGAAAAGGCCATAGTCCAAGCCCGATCCAGGCGCTTCCCAGCGCACGACCGGCTTCGCTTCTGGATGCCCGACCAGGAACCAGTCGCAAATGTCCCGGCCAGCCCTAACCGGGAGCCCGACAGCCGTGGCATCCGTATAGACGAGTTCAAGCGTTGCTGGCGTTTCGGCCCGCTCTGGCTGGTACATGACGGCGCCCAGCGTGTGAATCTCCGATGCGCACACACCGCCAAGCGGAAGCGTTGCGCAGGCTTCGGCATTCTGCCAATTCCGTCCGGCCGCCGTCAGCCAACCGCCCGTGAGCCGAAAGGGTATGCCCCGCCAGTAACGGATGCCCACGCCCAACGGTCGTGCCGCGTCCAGATCGACGATTTCATCGGCTGCTCGCACAAGCCGTCCGCCATGCCCCGCAAGAGGCGGCAGCACAGCGTCGTCTTCGTCAAGCGCGGGCTTCTCGAAACGCTCGAAGCGCACGTCGTCAAAGAGGACTTCTCCGAGACCGCGCACGCCGACAATGACCGCCACCGGCTCCGCAAACGCTTCGGGGACTTCGACGTTCATGTGCAAATCAACTGTTTCACCACACGAGACACCCGGCTTCTCCCTGCCGCGCAGCCAACCTTCGGGCTTCATCTGAAACAGCTGAACATATGGCGTCGGCGATCCGTTCACGATCTTTGCCTTGGCCGTCAGCCGATACCAGCCCGCCGCCGGAATCCGAACCGGGGAGAGCGCGTAAAGCTCGCGAAGCCCTTCCTTGGCCGGGCGCATGCGCAACGAGAAACGCCCCGTCAACGCATTTGTCGAAATGCCGACAAACCCCGTCCTGCAACGGTCAAAACGCGGCTCCCACCCTTGGGCTTGGCACTTGTCGATGCCGTCCAGGTCATCTCCGGCCAGATCTTCAAACCCGCCATTTCGGACGAGCTGGTTCGCGTTCCTGATCTCAAAGCCGTTGATGTCCAAAGGCTCTTTTGTGACGACAAACAGGATCTTCCCGTTCAGTTCCAGCGTCTTTCCGTCAATCTCGACCCTGGCACCGTAAGTGTCGCGAACATCCTGCGGTTCTGAAGCGAGGCGCACGACATACCGCCCCATGGACGACCCCAGCATCGACAGGCAAGACCCGTCCGTTCGTCGAAACGCATGAGCCACGTCAAAGTCCACGCTCGGCAGTGCCGCGATCCGTCCGAGAAATTCCGAACAGCCCTCAAAGTAGGTCTGCTGGACGGCCAAGGCCTGCATTGGCGGCTCCAGCGAGTTCGTATGTTCATCCAGCAGGTATTCGACGCCGAAATCAAAGAACTTCTCGTACCCCTCCTCCAGATACCAGTTGTGGATGGCATCCCCCAGGTAGGCCTGGCGATCCTTGTCCGAGATGACATGCCACATGAACTCCGTCTGCCAAACCGGAAGGCCCGGATTGAAGCGACGCGGCACATCGCGGTATTCGGCAGCCTTCTCGCGAATCTTGTAGGCATGCATGTTCCAGATGTCGACAAGGTCGGTCGCCCCCATCTCGCAAAGCCTTTCCGAGACCTTCTCCGTCGCCGCGACACCGGTTCCGAACCCTGAGACGACCACCTTGTTCGAGGGATCGACCGCGCGAATCTCCTCGCTCGCCGCCTTCAGCAGGCTGAAGTAGTCCGCGACCGTGCCATTGAAGCTGGCCGCGCGGCCCGGCGGCATCCAGTCCACCTCGTTCCAAATCTCCCAATGGCGGATCTTGCCGCGGTAGCGACTCGCACACGTCCTCACGTAACGACGCCATTCGTCGAGGCTTCGCGGCACACAGCAATTCGGATTGTCCTCGAATAGCTTTCCGTTCGGCCCCGTCACGTCGGGCCGAACGCCCGCCCAAGGCGGTGGGCAGCCAAGCGTCGCCAACAATCCGATCCCGCGATCGACAGCAGCCTGAATCGTGCGGTCTGCCTCGCGAAAGTCAAATTCGCCCGACTGCGGCTCGACTTGAAACCACAGCAGCTCGTGAAAATTCCAGAGACGCTCCCAGCGAACGCCCGTCTTCGCGACAAGCTCGGCATCTCGCAGAAAGGACACGCCCAGATAGTCACGCAAGGCGCCACCGGTCAATTCGGCCTTCGGCAAGACAGATACCTTGAACGAGCCTTCGCGCCAACGCTGATCGTGCAAGCCCGCAGGGAGACGACCGACGCTCTTGCTCACGACCCGGCCGGCGACACCGCGCGCCGGATCGTACTCGACAAACTTCAGCGTAACGTCGTCCCCTTCGCGGAACACGCGATCGGACAGGCGGTCAAACGGCACAAGACGCCGGCGTTCCAAGGCGGACGTGACGAAATACTGGGGCTCGTCAAGGTCGTTCACGAGCAGCGAAGTCGACAGCCCGCGCGTGAAGGGCCGCGCCGGATCGGCCTGCAGTTCGTCAGCCGGAAGAGCCCGCGTGCTGACGCGCAGACTCGACGCGAAAAGCGGGCGCGCATCGTAGAGGATCAGGTATGGCGACACGGGCGCCAAAGGCCCCGGCTGAGCCGCCTCCCCGACCAGCCGGCCATTCCGGTAAAGGCACACACGATCTCCGCTCTTCCAAGTCAAGGCATAGACCGCCGTCTCGCCCGCCCGGACAGGCGGCTCCCATTCGATGGCCGTCGGCTCGTTCGTGTCCGTCATCGCGCGGCCAAAGACAGCCGGCTTCATCTTCGGATCGTTCCAAGTCGGCTGGTAAATTCCCAGCACCTCCTTGCGAGGCCCCTTTTCTTTCGCAAAGACGCGAACCGCAAACGGCCAGCCTTCACCTTTCTCGTTCAGGTCGACACAAGGACGGATGACGACCTCAATCGCTCCTTCGTTCGGATTCACCGTCCCGACCGTCGTGTAATAGGCCGCACCTTCCGTCCGATAGGCTGCCACAGCCCCCGGCTGAAGGCCCTGTGCCGCCGTCAGCGCGGCAAGAACAACTCCCAGCATGGCGTTTCCTTTCCCGTCTCAGCGAATCGTCAAGACAAAGCCCGTGTCTCTGCGAATGAACAGCGTGCGTCCGTCCGCAGAGAGACCGAGACAGTACCTCTTACCGCGTACGGACGAGATCGGCAATCCACCGTCCGGCAAAATGATCGAGTCCGCGGTCAAGACCGGAAGCTCCCGTGACGTGCGCGACCTCGTGTCATCGACAAGAAGCGAGGCCCCGGCCGCAAACACGACTTTGCCCGACGCTCTCATGGTTTCCCCACCGATCGCCTGGTCAACAGGGACTGTCCACGTCCCGGACACGCGGACATCTCCGCCCGTCAGCAGCGGGAGGCCCTCAATGTCCGCAAACGAATAACTTGCATAGCCGCCAAGGTCGAAGGCCGTCCCTTTCGCAAACTTCACCTTGCCGAAAGCCGGTGCAACAGGTTCAAACCGACAGGTATCGTCCGTTGTTCGCGTAAAGACCGAGCCGTCACCTGGATCCGTCAGAATCTGGTAGTCGGCCAAATCCAGACTTCCCCGTCCGAGAGTGTCAACGACGAGCCCGTTTTCCGTCGTTTCTCCATCGCGATGCCCCGTCATCCACCCCGAAAGGGACCACTGCCGATACTCAAACGCATGGCACCCTGGCGTGAGCGTCACATTCGCCCAGTTGACCTCATTCCACCCCGTCTCGATGATTTTCTCATCATCAATGTACAGCGCACCGCAGTTTTGCACGCCAATCCCCCAGCTCCAGACGACGTTCGTTTCCGCGCGATTCCAAAGATAGCCCTTATAAACAAGCGTCGAGTTTTCATTGAACCTGTAATCGCCCGAGACCGATCCGGCCAAGGCATTCGTCCGAACGGTGGACATTTCACTTGGATATTCATCCCGAGCCCCCACCTTGTTGCCTGATTGGGCGGGGAAATCACCTTCCCAAAGTCCCGGCTGACGGGTCAAGGCGACAAGCACGTCCCGTGCCGTTCCCAGGCGAACCGAACCATCCCGGACATCCAGAACCTCCGCGCCAATCGGCGTGTCATACAGCAAATCGCCAGCGCCGCGCTTGACGACGGAATTCGCCCAGGAGCCCTTCGTGTAGTCCCATGCCGCGAACGAATAGGGCTTTTCGTCAACGACAAAGCCCGACACGCACACCGTTCCAGCCTCGCTGTCGACCGTCAAGGGCGGCAGCGAATACGTCTCGCAGCTCGCCAACTCAACCGCGCCGCCCTTGAGCGTCAGTCCGGACGCCGTGTTCGGCAACGCGCCTGCGCGCGTCATCTTGACGCCCAAGGCGTCAGCCTGAACGACGAGGCCGCCCGTAAAGTCGTTCGCCGCGTTCGCCAACACGAGCCGGCACCCTGCGCCGACCGTAAAGCCGCCCGGCCCGGAGACCTTCCCGCGAAACGCATATTGGCAATCACCTTCATATCGCCAGACTTCGACATTTCCGAGCAGCGTCACGTCGCCATCCCAATAATGATCCTCGTAAACCGGGCTATGCCCATCCCGGTGATAGAGCATCGTGTCGGCTTCAAAGGCAATGGGCCACGCTCTTTCCTTTGCATAGAGCCAGCGCGTACCTGTCGCCCAACCCGAGCCTGTCCGAATGAGGATAGAGCCAGCCGTTTCGCCCGCCGAAAGGCTCGCACCGTCACATCCGAGGAATCCGCCCTGCCGGATCAATCGTCCCGGTCCCGAAACCACGCCATTCACTGTGACGACATCACCGCCGGCCGCACATCCTGCAATCGTCAAGTCATGGCCGTTCAAGGCTATCGACTGGAGAATTCGATCCGATTTCTCCTGTAGGCCGACAGTGGCGGATTGAGCCAGCTGAATCGGGCCAAACGCCTTGTCTGCGTAGTATCCGCCGCTGACGACGATGGCTCCGGCTTTCGCCGAGTCACCGTCGCCGGAAACGACCATCGTCTCCGTCGTGAAATCTGGGCATCCGTCTGCGGTCGAGATCTCCAGCGTTGCGCCATCCTGCACAAAAGTCGCACCAACCGACGAACCCAAGGCGCCACCTGTCGTCGCCACAAGGCTACCTTCTTCAATGACGATCTCTCCGTCAAATGTCGCAATCGAGCCGTCGCTCGTCAAGGTTCCCGGACCGCGCTTGATCAACGCATCATGCTCCGAAAGCGACTTTCCTTCCGCCGCAAGCCATGCCGACAAGGTCGTCGCACCCTGGACATCGACAACCAACGGTCGTGATACCTCCGCAGGCTCCAGGGAAAACGTTGTCGCATGCAGTGCCAGCGTACCGCACAGGGCCAACATCAGAGACGTTTCTTTTCGATGTTCTTTCATAGCAGGATCTCTTTCTTTTATGTTTTGGTTTTTGGGGGTTGTCATGTTTTCGTGTATCTGCAAGATTCCAAATGTCTTACCATGTATAGCTAAACGTGGTGGTGCCGTCGCACCAACGTGTCGGCTGGAAGCGGGTCGTCCAGTCCAGCGGCTCCAGCGTCGGACGCGGACGGGCTGCGCGCCGCAGGGCCGCCTCCAGTGCCGGGCGCGTCTGTGCGTCCAGAAACCGCGCAGGCCACGAGAAGAAGACCGCCGTGCCACTGCGCCCCAGGAGGTCGACCCACTGACGGTTCTTCTCCCACGGTATCGCCCCGGCTTCCGCCAGTCCCGCACAGTCCGCGTCGACGACGTAGAAGACGCGATCCATGAACACGCGCATGCCGAGCGCCGCCGGCCCCATCCGGCGCGTCCGCGCCCAGTCCCGCCCGCTCGTGTCGTCGCCCGTGCGCTGGATCTCGAAAAGCCCGGGGACGAGGTGGTTGAGGGCGTTGCACCCGATGACCAGCATGTCGTCCCCCGCCCCTTCGCGAATCGCCCGGTGCAGGCCGCCGATGACCTCCGCCGACGTCCGCGTGTCGTCCCGCCAGCGGCAGTCCTCGTTCGTGACGACGCGGTCGTCCATCTTCAGGCCGTATTCGCCGCACCAGTCATAGGTCAGGAAATCGACCTTGACGAGGCGCATGCCCCACGCGCGGAAGCGCGCCATGTCCGCGCGCACCTGCGCGACGAACGACGGCGCGGTCGGGTCGATGCGCGCGTGCCGCTTCCATTCCGGGTTCATGACGCCCGGAATCTTCCACTCGTCCGGCATCTTCGTCCACGGCATGAAGGGCCGGTACCAGAGGCCGGGCTTGCCGCCGAGCGCCCGCACGCGCGCCGCCCAGTCCGGCATCGAAAGCCCCCAGCGCGGCGTCGCCGCCGACCACGGCCCGGCCGCCGGCACCTCGTCGCCCTTGTACTCGTGCAGCTGCCAGCCGTCGTCGGCCACGATGAAGGGGCGCGTCGCCTCCCCTTCGACCAAGGCCGCGATTGCGCGCGCGTTGGACAGGAACGCCTCGGCCGTGCCCTGCCCGTAGTTGCAGTACCAGTCGTTGAAGCCGTAGACCGGCTCGCGCGGCAGGCGCGGCGAGGGACACATCACGCGCGCAAAGGCCCGCGCCGCCGCAAAGGCCGATTCGCCGAACCGCCCCTTCCGCGTCACGATCTCGACGGCTGAAAGCGTCCGCGCGCCCAGCCGGAGCGGACGCGACCCCGCGCGCACGTCCAAGAGGAGTTCGCAGGTCTTGTCCGTCAGCTTCCACGCGGCGAAGGCGTTCGGCTGGACGCGCACGCCGACGCCGTCCGTGCGGTCGCCCGCCGAGACGAGGAAGAACCACGGCAGCGCGCCGCACGCCTCCGCCGGGAACCAGCCACCGAGACCGCCGTAGAGCCGCTCCCAGGCGTCCTTGTAGACGCGCGCACCCGGCTCGACGGCGAACGGCCAAACGAGGCGGACAAAGCGCAGCGGTTGTCGCGGCGACTGGATCTCAACAGTCGTCGCGCCATCATCTCTCGACACCAAGGCAACGCAGATGCCCTCTGCCCGCCAAGCGCCGTCCCGATACGTCAGTTCGACCTGTGTCTTGTCCGTTTCAACCGAGATCCGTCGGGG
>CAKUGW010000051.1 GCA_934654805.1 uncultured Kiritimatiellota bacterium | reverse complement strand
AGTATGCCATTATCCTTACTGAGTAGATTCCTTTCATTCTACAAGTTCAGCCAAGCTTGCTTGGCGCACCATGACTTTGTTCCTTTTCGTTGAATTCGCAGTCCGCGCACGAAACCGCCAAACCTTTCGCGCGTAATTATAGCAAAACAGAAACGACTTATGCGCCAACACTTTTCCGACTTTTTGGCTATCTATGTTGCAGAGTGTCTTTCCTGTTTGACAAACTGGTGGCTATACCGCCCATACCGCCCGACGGCAGGCACCGCAGTCACATCATGCGGCGGCGCGACCGTCGAACGTGACGGCGATAACGTGATGACCGTGTGCCGCGCCTCACGGCGCGAGGCGCGAGAGGCGGTCTTCGATCGCGGCGATCTCGTCGGGCGAGAAGACGCGCGTCCCGAAGCGGCGGTGCTGGTCGAGCCAGCCGTAGCTGCCCCATGCGCTGAAGACGGTCTTCACCTCCGGTGCGCGGCATTCCGCGCGCAGCCGCGCGTGGAATCCGTCGCCCGCGCGCTCAATGCGGTCGGCCGTCGTGTGCGTCGCCGCCTCGCGTCCGCGCAGACGCGCCGCCGCCGTGGCTGGCTCGACGTCCAGAATGAGCGTGAGGTCGGGCCGGCCGCAGCCCTTCGCAGGCGAAGTCGTTGGCGGACGCGATGAACGCGAGCGAAAGGCCGCGTCCATATCCCTGATAGGCGAGCGTCGAGTCGCTGAAACGGTCTGAGACGACCCACTTGCCCGCCACGAGGGCGGGGCGAATCACGTTGCGGACGAGCTGGGCGCGCGCCGCAAGGAAGAGGAGCAGTTCGCTCCGGTCGCACGGCGGATCGACCGGCTGATCCTTGATGAGGCGGCGGATCATCCGCCGCCGCGCGGACGGCCTTGACCTTCGGACGCTCCCCGAAAAGCGCCGTGCCAAGCCGGAGCCACGTCGCCCCCTCCTCGACGGCGACCTCGTAGTCGCCGCTCATGCCCTGCAGATGCCCGATCAGGTGCCAGCTCGGCCCCGCGACGGATGCCGGCTTCTTCCACGCGGCCTCCTGCACCTTGTTCTCGCCGACGATCGTGAGGCCCGCGTCCCACGCCTCCTGCACGACCTCCGCGCCGTGCGTCTTCGTCACGGCGACGATCTCGACCTCAGCGGGATCGCGTCCCGCCCGCGCACACGCGGCGGCGATCTTGCCGCGCACTTCCGCCAGAATTTCGTTCAAGTCACGCATCGGACATCTCTCTCTTTTCGGGTCATGGGGCCAACGCCCCGTTTTCGTTCGGGTGCGTATTATACCACAACCACCCGCCGACAGAACGTCTGCACGCGGCCGCCCTTTTGACTGTCAGGGCATCAGCGGCGAAGACCTGCCTTGAGCGCCCGCAGACGCGGATTGTCGGCGGACGGCACGGGCGTACCCTTCGGATCCGTCCACGTGTGCTCGACCGACCATCCCGTCCACTCGCGGAAGGCGTGGTACGACCAGTCCCAGCCGTATTCCTCGAAGAGGTCGATGACATCCGCGAGGTAGCGTCCGGCCCCCGGCGTCCATGCGATGCAGGAGAACTCGCCCACGAGAATCCGCGCCGCGTGACGACGCTGGAACGCGACGACATCCTGCAGGCGCTGGCGCAGAAACGCCTTGTCCCACCCCTTTTCGGGACACGGATACGGCAGAAGCGGCTTCGTCGCGTCCTTGTCGCTCCCGACGCGCTGGTGCGTCAGCTCATGCGGACGGTACATGTGGAACTGGTAGATGACGTTGTCCATGCGCAGCGGCGACAGCCGCGCGAACGCCTCCGGATTGGCCCAGTCGTCCGCCTCGACGACAATCGGCGTCACCGGGTCAATGGCGCGAATCGCCTCGGCGGCGAGGCGTTGGATCTCGCGGCTGTCGACCTTGACGGGCTGCCCGCGCTGAACGGGCTCGTTGCAGAGGTCGTAGCCGTAGATGACGTCCTCGTTGCCCTTGAGCCTTTGCGCGATCATCCGCCAGACCTCAACGAACGCGCGGGCGTACTTCTCCTCGTAGAGCATCTTCAGGTCGTTGTTCTTGCCGACGCCGTTCGGATCCGCGTCCTTCCCCCGGTAGCGACCGCCCGGCGGCGTGTGCAGGTCGACGACGAGGAGGATGCCGTATTTCCGCGCCCATCCGAGGATGTCCCGCTCCAGCCGCGTCAGCCAGACGTCCAAATCGCGGTCGTACGCTCCCTCGTACACGTTCATCTGGTAGCGCGCAAGCGTCGCGCCCCACGCGGCAAGGTCGGCGAGATCCTTCTCCGGGCAGGGGCGCCCCGGCAGCATGACGCCGCGCAGCACGGGACGTTTCGCCACGAAGTCCGGATAGTTCACCTTGAAGTCCGCCGGGACGAGTCCCCGCAACCGTGCGCGCCAGTAGGCCGCAAACAGGTGCGCCGTCTTCAGGGACCACCACGTGCGCGCATCGCCCGTGCCCAGCGCCGCCGAGAATATCTGAAGATTCGTCTCGTCATAGGGCACGTTGCCGGCCGTCAGCTGCGCCAGCGCAAGTTCCGCGTCCGGCGCCATGCCGTACCATTTCTTCTGTGGATTCCGCCACTTCTCCCGTGCACGCCGATCCGCCTCCCGTCCCGACTGCCGCAACCCCTCCAGAAGATTCGCGCGGCGGGAGGGGTCGCGTTCGCAGCCGAGCAGAACCTCGATGGAAACGTTCATCTGCAACAGCGTATACGTGGGCGTAATCGAGAGCCAGTTCGGCACCTCCCGCCTGTTCTTCTCCAGAAAAGCCGCGTCCCGGCACGCCTTGTCCGCCAGACGCTCGTAAAGCCGCTTCCAGTGCAGATCGCCCGTGGCGTCATAGGCCGCCGCGTAGATGGACGGAAGCCGACAGGCGCTCGTCGCGTTCGTGCTGTCGGGCCACCACATCCGGCAGATGCCGCGCGGGTCCTTCCGCCCGTCGCACAGCCCGAAGTTGTAGTCCGTCTCGGGCCGCACCGTCCTCTCCATGCGCGCCGCCACTTCGGCGATGCGCGTGCGCCACGCCCGCAGGATCTCCGGCCGCGCCATCGGGGCATGCGAATAGCGGTAAAGCCCATGCACCCAGTGCGTATGCTGGTCGATGGACGAGAGCGAGCAGATCGACTTCCCGTCCTCTTCGCACAGGCCACGCGCGACAAACCCCGTGTAGCCGTGACGCGAGGCGAGGTTCAGGAGCCCCTGGGCGAGCTTGGCCGCCCAGTCCTCGGTCTCGGCCAGACGGGGATCGTCGGCGGGCACCCCTTCCTTGCGAAGGGCCTCCCACCGGTCGACGCACCCCGACAGGGCGACTGCGCTGGAAATCGCACAGTCGCCCATGCCCGCGCCGTAGCTGTCGCGGGCCCCTTCGCGCCAATCGAGAAGGCCGTTCCTGAATGACGCGGCTTTCTCGACCCGCGACACCTCGCAGCCGTACAGGAGAGATGTCCTCGGACTCCAGCAGCGCGCCATGCAACTCCGAAAGGCGCCGTCCACCGTCGTCTCGGACGTATCGAAGGTAGCTGCGGTGCGGGGCGAGGGGGCGCCGCGCAACCCGCCGACCGCAGTTATGACACAGAGCAGAAAAGCAGTTCGGAACAGCATCGTCAACCTCACTTGATGATAATCGCCAATCCCCTGCGACGTTTCACCGTCACGCGCAGGAAGCGTTCGTCGGGCGCGTTGCTGACGGAAAGCCTGACCTTCTGCTTCTCCGTCGCCACCAGCGAAATGTTCTCTTCCTTCAGTCGGAGGTCGTCAGTCGCGCGCGCCAGGACATACGTGCCGTCCGTCGCGACCTGCGAGACGTCCACGACGATCCGGGCGTTCTCAAGGTAGAAGTTCTTGCCGTAGAGACCACAGCCGAACGCGCCTTGATAGCCGCCGTCCGGGACGTGGAAAACAATCTCCGCACAGCCCGCCGCCATCATGCGGTGCAACGCCGTGAAACAGCCTCCCGCCCCCGCAATCTCAAGCCGGTTTGTCCCCTTGTCCGACTCGCCGGCCACGTCCAGCGCACCGATGCGCACATCGCCGCTCGTCGCCCCGCTCTCGGAAACGGCGCCGACGGTCACCCGACCGCCCTCGACCCGCAAGACGGTCGAGGCCGTGCGCGTCGCGCTTCCGGCCTTGATGCCGGCGCCGAGGATGAGGCCACCACGGAAATCGGCCCTTGCGAAACCATCCGCCAAATCGTCCGACAGGACAAACGAGACGTTGCCGACTGACGTGTCCGCCGGCAACGCAACCGGATTCTGCACCGTGAACTGGGCATTCGAGACGGACAGGCTGAGGTGATCCGAAGACGACCCGCCGACCTTCAGGGTCGTCACCAACACGGTTGCGCCACCCGAAGCGACGAACGACATGCCGCTGTTCTGCTTTTTGGCGCCGAGGTACAGGCTCTCGATCGTCGCCGCAGATTCTCCGTTGACGGCGAGCCAGCTGTTCGTGCTCCTGTCGACGCCGCCAATCCAGACTTCCTGGGCGTCAAGGGCGCTCTTGCCCTCCACCGTGATGAAGTTCTGAGACGTCTTCTCTGTCGCGGGCATGAGGATCTGCGCTTCCGAAACGAACTTCGAGCCCGAGAGGATCTGCAGCGAATTGGACACCGAACTGCTGCCGTTGGCGCAACCGACCAGAACATTCCCCTGCTGACGCCAACTCGAACCGTTTCGGAGGCAAACCGCCGTCCGCCCCGCGTTGCCGTAAGCGATCTTGAGCGCCCCGGCGTTTGTGACCGCTCCGCCGTCGACGACAAAGGCTTCGGGAATCGCGTCGTTCGACCAGAAGTCGTTGATGACCATGTCGCCCGTCGACTGGTAGACGCCGCCGTCACGGACTCTTGTCACGTTTCGTATGCCCGAACTGTCGAGGTAGCCGGCGCTCGTCACAAAGGCGCCCTCGGACACGTCAAGCCCATTGCCGCTGTAGCCCGTGACCAGAATCCGCCCGCCAATCGCCGCCCGACAGTTTGTGAACTGGGCGCGAACGCCGGAACTCTGCACATCACCCAACCATCCTTTCGCATACCCGACGACCAGTTCGTCACCAAATTCATAAAAGCCTCCCGCATAAGCCGCCGAGCAGAAATTCGTGACGCCGTCGCCTGTCGTCATCTTCGCCGCCGGTTCAAGTTCAAACGCGACAGCTCCGGATCCTCTGAGAAACAGAGAATGGAACTTTGGCAATTCCGTCGAGGCCGAAATCGTCGCATTTCCGGCGTCCGTATCAATCCAGACGACCGAATCGGCGTCAGGTATCGTGCCCGTACTCCAGTTCGCCTCTGTTTCCCAGGCGTTTACCCCCCCCCCCCCCCTGCCAGGAGACGGTCTCCGTCAGGCCCGTGCACGCAACAGCGGCGACCTGCATGAAAGCGACGGCCTTCACGTAGATTTCAGTCTTTCTTTTCATGATCATTCCTCGTTTGTCTTTTTGTGTTATTTTTGTGTTATGCGTTTTGTCTGTCTGTTTTTGTTGTTGTCTGCGTGAGAGAACGTGAATTAGTTTTGCATCGTTTCGCATCCCCAATCCACATCCCCATCACTGGATGCCCACAGTATACCATAAAATCCCCCGTCGTGGAGCAAAAGACATATCAACTTTTTTCAGGTAATTAGAGAGACTGCGCACGGCCACCCTTTCGACGTTCAGGGAATCAGTCGCGGCGGCGGTTACCGTTCGCGGGTCGTGCGGAGGACGACGGGGCCGAGGAGGCCGGACGGCAGGAGCTTGTCATCCCTGTTCCAGTGCTTCCACGTCGTGAACGTGTGGCGCCCGGTCGGGCTCCGCCTCCCCTCCTTCACCCACTGCGGCAGCTCGACGATGGCCTCGCGGAAGTCGGCTTTCCTCCACGCGCAGTCCTCGGCGCAGAGCCGGTCGTCGCCGATGAGGCGGTTCGGCCAGCGGTTCGTCACGCGGATGCGCAGGTCGAGCATCGCACCCTTCCGCGCGGCGTCCGTGACGTCCACGCGGAAGGGAGGCTTCCAGAGGACGGTGAAGTCCCTGCCGTTCACGCGCACCTCGGCGAAGTCCTTCACGTCGCCGAGGTCGAGGATCAGCCGCTCGCCCGGCTGGGGCTTCGCGGCCTTGACCCTCTTCGCGTAGGTCGCCGTGCCGCTGAAGTACCTGATGCCGTCCTCGGGCCGCTCCGTCCACGAGACGAGGTTCGGGAAGACGGCCCTCTCGGGCGCGTCCCAGCCCTTCGGGAACGCGACCGTCCACGGGCCCTCGACGTTCTGCGTGCGGACGGTCTCCGCCCTCGGCAGGTCCGCGCGGGCGCTGCGCGTCGCCGCCGTCGGACGGCGGAACATGACGAAGACCGAGCCGGACGGGTCGAAGCGGAGGCGCACGTGGGTGCGCCCGTCCGCGATGCGCCAGGCGGGCGCGTCGCAAATCGTGCCGCGCTCGGCGTCCCACAGCTCGGGCACACGGCCCGTCTGGCGGAAACTGACCTCGATCTCCGTCTCCTGCGGGTTCGGCATCGCGACGAAATAGCCCTCGCCCCGATTTCCGTAGTCGCGGTGGATGTAGGCGACGTCGTTTCCGCCGAGGTCGCGTCCCCTCTTCCCCGTCCACGCGAAGTCGGGCGCGACGCCGCGCCGCGAGAGGGCCTCGTCGGGCGTGCAGGCGAGGACGTTCGGCCGCGCCCAGACCTTCGCCGCGAGGGCCTGCAGCTCGCCGTCCGCCGCCGGATAGCCCGCGAGTCCCGGCGTCCGCGCCGGGCGGACGGCGCCGACGACCGTCGCCCCCGCCTCCGCGAGCGCGTCGACCTTGCGGAGGACGTCGAGGCCCATCGTCTCGCTTGCCGGCAGGATCAGGATCTCGTAGGCGACGCCGCCCGGCGCGACGACGCGTCCGCGCGCGTCCACCGTGAGGCGCATCAGCGCGTCGCGCGCGCAGATGTCCCAGTTGTAGCCGTAGGGCAGGGTCGCGGGGCGACCTGTCGCGCCGTCGGTGTTGCCGCCGTCGTTCGGCGCGCCCTCGCCGCAGTAGAAGAGACCCTCGGCGACGGGCCTGCCCTCCTGCAGGAGGAACTGGCAGCGCGACTGGTAGGCGATCCAGTCCTTCGCGAGCGGCCACCACGTCTGCGTGCGGTCGAAATGCATGCCCCACTTGCCCATCGTCATGCCGGGCAGGTACTTGCCGGCGGGCCACGGCTGGTGGGTGAAGCGGTGGTAGATGATGCGGTTGACGCCCTCCGTGAAGACGCGGTCGCCCTGCGCCTTGAGGCCGTAGGGCGTCTTCTGCCAGCGGCCGACACCCTCTGCCGGATTGCCAGTAAAAGCCTCCATCGCTACAATGCGCCGCCCCCAGACGTGCGCAAGGGACGCGGGGAGCCGCGCATTGCCGACAGTCGCGACGCCCGTCCCCGGCTTGCTCCAGAACTCGCCCATCGGGATGTCGGCGGGGGCGCCGTACCGGAGGTTGTCCGCCGGGCAGCTGCCGTAGGGCTCGAGCGACAGCGTCAGGCCTCGCGCCTGGCACTTCTTCGCGAGAGCGCCCGCGTAGTTCTCGGCGAAAAGGTCGGCGACCGTGCGGCGGAAGTCGGCGAGGAAGCGTTCCGTCTCGTCCGCCGAACCGACGACGTGGCCGGTGAAGGCGGGGAAGTAGGGGCCCATCGCGTAGCCACGCCGCCGCGCGAATTCGCGCTCGAAGCCCTGCGTCCAGTTCTGCGAACCGACCTCGTAGCTGTCGACGAGGATGCTGTTGAGGCCGCTTTTGACGTCGCCCGCGAGCGGGCCGAGGAAGTCGCAGATCTTCGCGACGTAGGCGTCGAAATGGAAGTCGAGCGCGCGCGCCGAGAGCTTGTCGACCTCCAGCCCGATGCCGTGTTCGGACGCCGGATGATTGCACCGCCCGTTTGCCGCGCAGCCGAGGCGGACGATCGACCATTCGCCGTCGGGAACATCCCACGTCAACGCCCCATTCTTCGACAACCGGTCCGTGAGGTCAATGACGGACGCTTTCGCGATGACTTGCTCCGCCTCGGTCTTCGCGCGTTCGACCGTGATGGGGGCGCGAATGCGGAACGTCTTCGCCGCGAGGTCGCCGACCGCCATGCGCCGCTCGACGGCGAGATCGTCCAGCCGCACATGAAGCGACTCCGCGAACTCGGACACGAAGCGAAACGCCCGCGCCGTGACGGGCTGCGCGAACGGGAAGAACCGCCGCCCCGTATCCGACTGTCCGGACGTGGCGAGGACGATCTTGCGCGTTTCGTGCGGACGGAACGTCCTGCCGTCGTCGGACACCTCGACGTCCAGTCGTCCCGCCCCCTTCCAGAGACGCGGATGGACGAACCGGCACGAGAAGCCGCTCGCCGTGACCGCCGCAGGAAACGTGACGACGGACCCCTTCCCGTCGGTCATCGTCCGTGCCCCGGCATCCGTCATGTGCCAGCCGTCGGCGGGCGGCACGGGGTAGGCGAAAACAGAGATGTCGTCGTAGAAGCCGTGCGGGTTCGGCGGCGCGGGAAGCCGCCCTGCGAATCGCCTGGGGCCCTTCACCTTGGTCTCGGTCAGCGCCAGGAACTTCATGCTGTTCTCCGGCAGATTCCACGGCCCGCCCGAATTGGCCCAGCCGCTGCAGTTCGGCAGGCACAGCTCAAGGCCGAGCCGCCGAGCCTCTTTCGCCGCGTGGCGGATCGCGTCGAACCAGGCGGGCGTGTTGAATGCGACCGGGCCGGGCGGGATGTCGCAGCCCGCGTCGAAGATCTGCGCGCCGCCGAGGCCGACCTGCGCCATCGCCTCCAGATCGGCGGTGATGCCCTCCTTCGTGACGTTGCCGTTCATCCAGTGCCACCACGTCTGCGGCTTGGCGTCGTGCGGCGGATCGCGAAAGCCCGCCTCAAGCGTGTCTATGCGCGAAAAAACGTTTTCGCCGACCTTGACGGCGAATGCACGCCCATCGACGAGAAGCGAAAACGGACGGTTCGAGATGACCTTGACCGCATCCGTCGTCGCAATCACCGAGCAGGTCACGCGACCGAATCGGTAGTTCTCAACGCCCATGCGTCCCTCGACAGTGCGGGGAAAGTCGCAGCGTAGCGTGTTCTCGAACGCATTGGCCTCCTTGATGCCGATCACGTCCTCCAGGAAAATCGAGATTGGCCCCAACGCCGACCAGCCACAAAAGTCGTGCCGCACGAATTCGCCGCGCTTGTTGGTCGCCGGCTTCGGCTCCGTCGGCGAGTAGCACTCCCAGATCGTGTGCGGCGCGAAATCGCGATACGTCCGATACATGTGGTCGACCAGTCGTGTCGCGACGTCACGCGCCCGCCCGAAATCGCCGTAGGCGTCGAGCGCCTTGATCGCCA
Source organism: uncultured Kiritimatiellota bacterium (assembly GCA_934654805.1). Taxonomy (GTDB): domain Bacteria; phylum Verrucomicrobiota; class Kiritimatiellia; order RFP12; family UBA1067; genus UBA1067. Next base: position 10,753 of record CAKUGW010000051.1, on the reverse strand, counting down.
TGTAGGCCGTCGGCAGCCAGACTGACCCGCGCCAATAGCCGCCCGTGGCGATGAAATCCCTGTCGCGGCGCGCGAGCGAAGGGAACGGCACAGGCCCGCCAAACCATTGCGCGTCCGCCATCTTCTCGGACAGGCGACGCGCCTGTGCATCCGTCGGCATCTCCGCCAGCATCGGCCAGAACGAGGCGACGGACGGAACTTTCGTCTTTTCGAGGCTGGGCGTCCGAATGTCGTAATAGAAGCCGTCGGCTTCGTCCCAATACAGGCGGTTCATCCGTTCCTTGGTCGCTGCGTAGCGCGCGTGCCACGTCCGCGCCTCGTCGTCACGACCGAGCAGTGCCGCGATGCGCGACAGGTAGAGGGCGGACAGTCCCTGCTGGGCGAGCGCATCCACCCACAGGAGATCGGGGCTCTCCGGGCAGAGTGCCATCGGCCCGGCGTCCTTCTCGCCCTTCCGTCCGCGCGGCGTGTTGTCCATGCCGCTCGGACACCCGCCCCAGCGGTAGCCGTCTGCCGCACGCTTGAGCGCCACCTTGCAGGCCGAGCCGTAAGGCCTCGGCTTCGCCGGATCGAACGAATCGAAGAGGTCGTACCACCGCTGAAGCCACCGCTTCTCGCCATAGACCCGTTCCAACCGCGCGCGGTCACCCGTCTGGAGCGCGTAGACGTATTCCGTCCAGGCGAAGAGCGGCGGATTGTCCGGGTGATGGATGCGGAAGTCGAGCATCTTGCCGCAGTCGGCGCCGCACCAGATGTTCCCTTTCACCTTTGGCAAGGGCGCGTTCGTCTCCGCCAGCATGACGCCGTAGAAGTTCTCCAGCGACTCGATGCCGGGGAACTCGTCTGGACAGTACTTGCAGAAATGCACCATGAAGCACGTGTCCCAGATCCAGATGCGGTTGGAGGCATGCGCCTCGTCCATGTAGCGCGGAGCCGGCAAGCCGGGCAGCTCGTCGATGCGGGTGTGCGCAAGTTCCCAGGCCCTGTCGTAGAAGCCAATCCACTCCGGTTGCGCGTCATAGACCGGACGCGGCAACCGCGCGCGCCAGTCCGCGAACTTCGTCGACTCGCCCCGGCCCGACGCAACCGCCAACAACGTCGCGATCAACAGCCCTTGACGGACGACGCTCACTTCAGTCCTCCTTCTGGCGTCCAAACAGACGGCTTGGCCATCGACCAGTCCTGTTTCCATCCTTTCGGCGGCGGCAGTTCGCTGAAGATGCAGCGTGAGCCCTGAGGCTTTCCGTCCCAGACGGCGAACCGCTCCACGCAGTTCCGCGACGGCCCCAGCACATTGTAGGTCGCACAGCGCTGGGCGCGCATCTCGGCATCGGACATCTCAAGCGCACACATGCGGTCGCCCCTGTTCTGGCTGACGTGCTGACGGATGAATGCGCGCTTCTGCTCGCGGACGTCCGCGACATCCACCGTGTGCGTCGGAATAAACGTGCGCGAGTCATACGACTGCTCCATGAAGTAGAGCTCGATGACTTCGCGCATGCCGACGAGTCCGATGGCCTTTTGGATGCACGCGCTGCTCATGGCGTGGTCAAGATGGTAGTCGAGCGGCCACATGGCGACAATGGCCCGTGGCTTCAGCTCCTGCAACAGATTTGCGACCCGACGGCAGACATCTCGGTTGGGATAGGCGTCGCCGTCAATCTCGTCGAACCAGTGCACCGTCGCGCCGACCATCGCGGCGGCAGCCTCTTCCTCTTTCGTCCGCGTCGCCTTCGTGGAGCCGTCGCGATAGCCCTTCTCGCCAAGTCCGCGCTCGCCGTGCGTCAGCACGCCGACGTGCAGCTCGAAACGGTCCTTCATCAGGAACATTGTGCCCGCACAGGCAATCGTGTCATCCGGGTGCGCCACGAAAAACAGCACCCTTTCCTTTGCTTCCGTCACAAAAACGGCCGACAGGGCCAACAGCAGAACCAACGGTCTTTTCATTGTTTCAATCCTTTCTCTTGACTTGAAATCCAGTTCTACCTACCAGCAGAAATACCGATAGGGATCATCCGCGAAGACGGGTGCATCCGCGTAGTGCACCCGGTGGTTGCGCGAGCCGGCGTCCATCGCGCCGAGAATCCGGCAGAAGAGCTGCCATGTCCGCCGCTTCGTCGCGCGCAGATAGGGCTTCGCGAAATCGTCGATCTGCCACGGGGCCACCTGCATAAGCACGTAGTATCCCTTGCCGTGCCGGATGACGCGCAGAGCCGCCGTGCCGTCGCCGATGCCCGGCCCAATCGCCGCAAAGCTCATCGCGCCGTGCCAGGCCAGTTCGGCGTTCGAGATGCCGTTCAGCTCTTTCGGAAACTTCTCCAGGCGCGTGAAATACGCACCGTTCGTGGCCGCGACGGTAATCGGCACCGGACACCAGCGACGCGTCTCGTCCGCATTCAATCCAACGCAAAGCACACGCAGCCCCTCACGGGCCACGCGATCATCGAACCCGACCGGCTTCTCCGCACCGGACGTGACGAGATGCACCTGACGCCCCGGATGCGAATCCGCATCCAAAACGCCCCAGTTCCCGTTGTGCAACGCCGTTCCGGCATCCTTGCCGTGCGGCTTCACCCAAACGGCATCCGGCAAATCCTTCTCTTCGACCAGCCGCCGCACGAGACGGCGCACCAGTTCGTCCGCCGCAGGCTCCGGCACCGTGCGACCCGTGACGTCGAACTGGCAGAGCGTGACGCGGCCGAACTCCACGCGCCAGTCGATGAGCGGCGCGTATTGAAGCCCCCAGCCGCCGTCCGCAAGCGGACGAAAATCGCCGCACGTCGGCTTTTCGGGCAGCACCGTCGCCACCGAGCCCCGCAGCCCCGCCCGATAGGGCCGCGCCACGGTGTAGCCCGCCCACGTCGTTTCGGGATAGCGCGCAATCTGTCCCGGCCCGGCTTCCGCCGCCGACACGGCCGGCGCAATCAGCGTGGACGCCCCTGCCCAGTCGCGCAAGAGCCCTTCCGTCAAACGACCGAGGGCGTCGTCCGCGAAACGCGGAAAGGCATTCCGCAGTCCATATTCCTGCACACGGAAGCCAATGGACTCTAACGTGTCCTTCGTCTGCTCGAAGACGAGAAGCCGTGCGCGTGACCACTGCTCATAAAGAACGGCATCCAGCAAGTCGCGCGTCAGCGATTCGCGCCCGACCACGAGATCATGCGTCACGCACGCCGCCGTTCGCGCCTCCTGCACCGTCCGTATGCGCCGATAGGGGACGCCCAGCCGATCGAAGTTCGCCGCCGTCAGGCCCTTCGGGTCGTAGAGTGCAACCGCCTTTGGAAACCGACCGGTGGCGGCGGCCAACGCCGTAATCTCGAAACTGTCCTCCGAAGACCAGCCCGGTGCCGCGAACGTGGCCTTGAGCGTGTAGTCACCCACACTTGGCACCGTCAGCTCGACAGGCACCTCGCCACGCAGACCCGGCGCCACACGGATGCGCCCGGCCTTACGAGCCACCGTCTGTCCGCTCTCCGCGACAAGATTCACGCGCCATGCGTAGTCCGTTGCCTCGAAGCGATCGTTGACGATCACCAACCGCTTGCGGAACTTCTCGCCCGGCCGGACATGGTGCGCCTTGTCGGTGAAGACCTCGTCCCCGCCGATGAACGCGCAATCGTCCTGATTCCAACGGCGGATCACGTCGGCAATCGGCTGACGGCACCACTTCTCGCGATCGCCGGCGTCGATGAAATACTGGTCGTACGCACCCAGTCGATCCGGCACGACACCGGGCCGCTTGAGACTCCGATAACGGTTCGGGTTCTCGCGCGGACGCGCGGGACGCGCCAGCCGGAACATCGCGCGCTTCTGATCCCACGGCAATGCGCCCGTCAGTCCCCAGGCCCGCATCGAACGCCAATTGTCAGCCATGTAGTAGCACAGCACCTCCTGATAGCCGCAATCCAGCTCCATGACTTTCTCGTGCATCTCCCGCATCCAGCTCCACGGACGGCCCTTCGCCCACAGCGCCTCCTCGGCGGCGAGAACGGCATGCGTCGCGGGCGCGTCGGAAAACATCGCATCGCCGAGAAAGGAACTGGCCGCCTCGGCCGCGACAATCGACTGGTAGACGCGCGCATCCCAGATGAACTGCGGCCCCCGGTAGCTCGACCAGTTGGCGATGTGCGGCATGCCGTATTCGACCAGGATCCACGGCTTCGTCCCGCGCGTCGACCACGCGCCGAACCAGTCGCTCCGCTCCTGCCGCGGCACCCAGTCGAGATACGTGTTGGTCGTGATGATGTCGTCGAGATCGCCGCCGGCATGGTGATAGCAGGGGCGCGTCGAATCGAGCCGCCGGACAATCTCGTAGCCCGCATGCGCGACCCGCCGCTTGGGCGTGTCGTCCACCGTCTTGGGCAGACGCTTGCCGTCCACGTTCGCCAAGGGATCGAAGTCGCCGAGATACCCGGCCATGTTGTGGTTGATGGCGTAGGCGACCACGCTCGGATGGTTCCGATGCGCCTTTACGAAATGTCGCGCCACGCGCGTGTAGGTCGCGCGTCCCGTCTCGTTCGTCAGAAACGATTCGACACCGCCATAGTCCTTGACGTGCGGCAACGTGTGGACGTAGGCGATGCCAAACTCGTCACAGGCCTGCAAGATCGCCTCATTGTAGGTATACGACCCCGGCACCGATCCATACTGATCCGTGATGCAATTGTAGCCTTCTTCCTTCAGGCGCCGGCACGTCTCGCGGCACACGTCCAGGTTCGACAGGTCGGGCCCCATGCAGGCAATCGGCGCGAGCAGCATGCGCAGGTGAATCGGCACGCCATTCATCAGCAGCTTGTTTCCCGCAAGGGCCATCTCGCGAAAGCCGAACGTGAACGGATGCGCCACGTCCAGCAACTTGCCCGAAGCCGTCGACAGGGACAACGTGCAGCTGTACAGGTTGGTCGCGGCTCGAAAGTTCCACTGCCGCGCGTCCTTCCACGCGGCCGAGAAGGACACGACGCCTTCGGCATCCGGACGAAGCACACCCGACTCGAAACGCTTCCGCGCGCCGCACCCCGTCACCTCGGCCTTGAGACGGACGCCCTCCGACGGCAGGCGCACACTCTCGGCCTTGAACGTGACGCGCCCTTCCGCCACCGAGCATTCCACCCACGGGGCGACCAGACGGCTGTGCGGCGGCAGAATGTCCAGAAAGACATCGCCCGTCAGGCCGCCGCCGCGAAACGGGCGGCGGGCGACTTTCGCCGCCACGCGAAAGCCGGCGTTGTAGTCGAGCGTCTCCCTGTTGAGATGCGCCCCCACGACCTCGATTTCCAAGACCTGCCGCGCGCCGGGGCGGACGGCTTCAGTCAGGTCGAACTCTGCCGACGGGAAATCGCCCTCGCCCATGAGACGCCCGTCCAGCCGCACCCACGCATGCGTGCAGAACAGGTCGAGCCGCAGACGAACGCGCCGCCCCGCCGTCACTTTCGGCATCACGAAAGCGCGACGATAGACGCGATGCGGATTGACGCCCGTCATGGACAGGGGAACCTTCAGCCATGTCCACGCATTCGTCTCGCCGACCGCGCGTGACTGCCAAAGGCCATTCAGGGAATAGCGCACCCGTGTCGCCGTCCGGCTCGTCCAAGCGTCCGTCAGCGACATGACCTCTTCGGGGCTGCCGCCCACGCCGTCCGGCAACGGCGCAACGGGTCCATCCAAAAAAGCCGCTCCCAGAAGGAGGCCACTGAGCAACGTCGCGCTCATTCGATCACCACGGCATCCGCACAGGCATCGTGCGGAGACACCGCCCTGAAGTCAATCTCAAAGCCACCGGGAACGCGCGTCACGGGCAAGGTCTTGCCCGTCTTGACGTGCGTGACTTTCGCCACCTTGCCGAGCGCCGGATCGGCGGGGAGAATCGCTGTGGATGCGGCGGATTCCTTTTCGTCCCACAGGCGAATCGCATACGTGCGGTCGCCCGACTTGGACTGCGTAAACGCCCAGCGGTCACGGAAGAACGGCGCGCGCGGACGTGTCGCATAGACGGCCGAACCGTGCGCCTTGAGCCACGCGCCGACCTTGCGCATGCAGACGACGGCCGGGACGGGCAACCGCCCGTCCGGCATCGGCCCGACGCCCAGCGCCAAGTTACCGCCCTTGGCCACGACCTCCAACAGCAGGTGGATGACCTCACGCGGCGTCTTGTAGGTATCGTCGTAGTGGTAGCCCCAGTACTTGCCGAGCTTGTAGCACGACTCCCAGACCTTGTTCGTGACGGCCGTCGGCGGCAGTTTCACTTCCTGCACGTCGATGTCGCAGTAGGGGCTCTTGCTGTCGAGCCCCACGGCCAGCAGGCCCGGCGTCCGGACGCGGCAGGCGTCCAGAATGCCTTCGATGTCGATGTCCTGTCCGTTCTTCGGATTCACCCACCCCGAATCAAGCCAGAACATGTCCAACGGCCCATAGTTCTCGGCCAGTTCAAGTAGCTGTCCCCGGACGTATTTCCGAAACGCCCGCCACTTGGCCGGATTCTTCTTCGTGTCGTAGGTCGGATGTCGCGAGGTCTTGAACCCGATGCCGTGATTCTCCCAATAGCTCTCAACGTGCCAGTCGGCTTTCGAGAAATACGCGCTGATTCCCAGCCCACGCGCCCGGCTGGCGTCGAAGAACCGCTTCACGATGTCCGCATTCGGGTTCTTCGCGTACGGACAGGACGGGTCCGTGACCTTGTAGTTCGTGTATTTCGAGTCGTACAGGCAGAACCCGTCGTGGTGCTTCGTCGTCAGGAGCACGTACTTGAACCCGCCCTTCACGGCCTCGTCCGCCCACTCGTCGGCATTGAACCGCGTCGGATTGAACCCACGGCTCAGGTCGAAGTAGAAGCGGCGGTAGTCGTCGCCCTGCAGCTGCGGCGTCTCGAACCGCGACCAGCTCGAATCCGCGTCCGACAGCCCCCACGACTCGACGATGCCCGCCGTCGCGTAGATGCCGAAATGCAGGAAGAGGGCGAACTTCTGATCCTTGAACCACTCCAGCCGGTCCTTGATCGCCTGCGTCCGCGCCACGGCGGGCACGGCCGACATCCCCGCCAGCGCAACCAGCAGAACGGCACGTGCCGACATTTTCTTAGCGAACATAGTAAACGAATCCTTTCTTTTGAACTTCCAAATAGACCTTGTTGCCGTCCCGCACAAACGTGTAGAGGCGGGCATCCGTCCACGAGCCGGTCGTCTCGTAGACCCAGTTCGCGGACGCGGCGTTCACGAGGTCGTCCGCCTCGAAGAGCAAGTAGGTGCCGGGCGCCGGTTTCTTCTTCGAGCGAATGTCGACCGCCAACGTCAGCGTGTCCGCCAACGTCACGCGCCCCTTCACGCGAACCGGCTCAATCGTGCCGTCCGCCGCTATCGTGACATCGAGGCGTGCGAGGCCCTCCACATCGCCCACATCGACCGTGCCGCCGCCCGTCAGCGTCGGCACGACAAACCGCTGCATCGCACCGCCGACCCGAAGCGAGGCGCCGTCGGCCACCGCGAGCGGGAGCCGCGTGCCGAAGTCGCCGCCGTCGCCAAGGCCCTTCCATTTCTTCAGGAGATGCCTGTTGATGGCCGTCGCCGTGGCCGTGTCGTTGGTGCCGTCCGTGTAGATGACCAGTTCACACAGCTTCAGGCCGCCTACGCCGCAGTTGCGGTCAATGGCGATGTTCCAGGCCTTGACCGCCTCCGGGAACGCGATGGAATAGACGATGAACGACGTCGTCGCGTCCGCGCCATCGGGACGATAGGCGTTGGCCGTATACCAAGCCGAGCCATCCGACATCTTCGGCGCCGAGACGGCCGTCGTGCAACCGGAGAAGTAGCCGCCAAAATCCTTGCCGCTCGGCACCAGTGCCGCAGCTCCCGGTCCGCTTTCTCCGCCTAGCGGCGTGCTGTTCTTGCCGGAGAACTGGAAGACCGCATGGAACTCCCGCACAGGAATCTGCGCACGCGCGCCGGTAGCCTCGTACAGGTACATGCCGGACGAGCCCGCGTTGTCCAAGTTGTTCTGATGGATGCCGAAATCAACGTAGGGCAAGCCCGCCGACAGTCCGTCCGAACCGTCGGAAACGGCATACTGGGCGTTCGTCATCCCGCCGCGATACCAAATGTTGTCGCCCGCCGCGATGAACGGCGTCGCCGCATACTTCCCGTTGTCCCGGCAGTCGTACCAGCGCGCGATCCGTCCGTCGCGCGCCTGCCCCTCGCGCCAAACGAATGACGACGTCCGGCTGGCGTCCAGATGGAAAGCCGCCGAATCGAACGCTGTCGGTGTCAGTCCGCCAGCCAGTTCGAGCGTCCCGCCCGCAACGGCAAGTGCCGTCACGCCGCCGCGAACCGGCGTCTCGACCGTGACCTTGCCGGTGCCGGTCTTTGTGAGCGTTCCGCCCGCCGACAGCACGACTTCGCCAATCGTCGTGTCAGCATCGGCGACAAGCTTTGGCTGGGCATTGTCCTTTGAGAACTCCATGCGGCGAATTTTCGCCGGCGACTGCGCAAACGGCGCATCGACGCCCTTCCATTTCTTCATCAGGTAGGCGATCGTCCGCTGGCGTTCGGCATCCGACAGGACCCGGTCATAGAGCAGGACTTCGCCCAGCTGCGTGTCACCGTATTCATAGCCCCGATCAGTGGCCAGCCAGTGCGCACCCACGGCATCGGCGGACGAAAAACTGGCTATATAATAGGCGTTCGTGTCAATGTCGAACCGCGCAAGGGGGTCGATGGCCTCGCCGTCCATCGTCCAGATGCCGGCCGCCGCCTTGCCGTAGGCATATGACAGGTGAAGCAGACGGGAAACGTCTTTCGCCTCACGGTTGAGAACCTGCGACTGGCAACCGAAGAGATTGGGACGATAGTTCGTGTCGTTTGTGATCCGCACCACCTGGACAGCCTCGCGCACCGGATAGTCGCCCCCGGCGAGGTTCATGACCTTCATCCACGAAGCCGTGCCGCCAGTACCGCCCGGCCCCGTTCCGAAATCCAAGACCCTCCGGCCGTTGACGGCGTTCGCCACCAGCGTCGGATGACCGACCTGAACCTGCGCACAAGCGCGCACGTCTGCGCGGCAGTCGTTCCAGGTCACGATTGCGCCATCCTCGACCACAAAACTGTCCGCCGTCGCATCGCCCCAGAAAATCGCCCCTGCCGCCGGACCGTCCGATGCCACCGGCGTCGCCTTTTCGTCGAACGCCACCGCGCCGCCATGGATCTCCAGCACCGGAGATTCGGGCTGGAACCGACCGACTTTCAGCGTGCCGTCGCCTCTTTTGACGAACTTCGCGCCGCTGACCACCAGCTGACGGACCTTCGCCGTGCGTCCGGACGGTACGGACACGGACACCGTCTCGTCCGAAGTCGCCAGCACAGTCACGTCACTTCCAATCATGTGCCCGGAATCGCCCCACTTGCGCCGCAGATAGCGCAGCGTCGCCGTGCGCTCGGCATGCGTCAGGCGGTTGGTGTAGAAGATGGCTTCGGCGAGACGCACGCCGCCGATGCGGCTGTCACGGTCGAGCGCAAACGTCGAGGGCTTCAGACCCTCGCCCGTCAGGACATATTCCAGAATGTGGAAACGTCCGAACGGGACAGTCTGCCCGTATTCGGCTTCGGCGCCGTCCAGACGGAGGATTCCGTTGCGCACCTTCGCGTCCGTCCAATCGCAGGCCACGGCGTTGTTCGCCCCGCGATGAAACTGATAGGCACTCGTCTGCCCAATCGGGAACGCGCGCGCGACCTGCGTGTCTTCAAAGACGAGGATCACGTTACGAACCTTCTCTCCCAAGTCATAGATCATTCCGCCGCTCGGCCCCAGGCTGCTGTCCGACGGATAGGTACTGTCCCAGCCATAGGCACCGAAATCGACAACGGGAAGACCTCCCAACGCCGCGAACGAAAGAAACGGGCGATAACCGCCGCTCACACCACCGAAAGCCGTCGCGACAATCGCCTCGTGCCCGTCACGGGCATCGCGCCAGGCCGCGACATGCAGGCGTCCGTCCGCGCCTTCCGCCAAGTCCATGCGGTTCGTGCGCGCCGCATCGACCCAGAAGACGGGATCGCCGCCGGGCGCATCCGAAACATCAGGTGCCCCCTCCAGTTCCAGAACGCCGGCGTTGACGTCAATCCGCTGCGCATCCGCGTTGAGCGCGCCCCGCACGAGCAAAGAACCCGCACCTTCCTTGACCAGATAGCCGGATGTTCCCGTCACGGCGTCCAGCGTCGCGGAAACGCCAGTCGGCACATTGACCGTCGGACGGTTCGCGGCATCAATCGCCGAGAGGCGTGGCGACGACGCGACGCCGGAGAGAAGGAGGCTCCATTTCAAGGCATTGCCCATCCACACGCCATCGAATCCGGACGTGTCGCCGACAGTCACCGCGCGCGGCGTGACGGAAGCCCCCGTGCGGTCATAGGTGGCGATTCGATGCAACCACGTACCCGACACAGAGCCGATTGAGAATGCCGTCGCGTTCGGAAGCCGGACGGTCTGGACGGCCGAGCCATTGCCGATGGCGACGGGCTCCTCCGGCAGAATCGCCGCATCCACCGCTCCCGACGGGTAGTCGGTCGCCCCCTGCCAGTTCGCGACTGCCGCCCAGTCCTGCTGCCCGCTGTTCACGTTCGTCCAGCGGACTTCATCCGCCACCGCCCGCGTACACAGGAACGCCGACAAGACCGCCAAGCATCTAATCGTTCGTTTGTAGAGTAGAGACCCACGCCTCGGCTTCGCCGATGCGACTTCCCCCTCATCAAACCGGACGTGCGGATTTCCC